>CAYRIY010000011.1:43415-54005 GCA_964424335.1 uncultured Clostridia bacterium | reverse complement strand
AGGCCCGAACGGTCTTTTGCCGCAAGGCAAAAGAGACCACATAATCTCTAAGGTAACGCGTTGTTTAAAGTATCATCAAATACATATGGGCCCGAAGTTGCCTAGCGCCGATAAACTAGAATGGACTCGCGAAACATGGTCAGAATGCTAACTGGAATGATGAGCGGGCGCAAGTCTTTTAAAACACGATTTCCAACAAGCGCGAGAGATGCGGTTTCACACCTGGCTTTGGTTTTCAACCCACCCCAAAAAACTCCTGCAACTAGTCAGTTTCGGGCTGCAGGTTTTGGCACGAGTCGACAATACGAACAATGACGATCAATTGTCGACTTCGAAGTAGGCATCCATGATTTTCCTAGCTATCTCGGCCGATCGAAGTCCACTCTCGCCGAACTCAGCGTACACCACGACGACAATTTCCGGATCGGACGCCGGCGCAAAGCCCGCGAACCAGCCGTGGGCGGCGCTTCCCGTCTGCGCTGATCCAGTCTTTCCAGCCGGGTCGTACTGTGCGCCGCGAAAGACGGAATATGCCGTGCCCCTTTGCCACTGGGTGACATAACGCAAACCCTCTTTGATGGTCGCCCACGTTACATCACTTGCGTCGATCTTCGCGCGCACTTCCGTGTCGACAGTAATGCGCGCTGAGCCGTCGGGGGCGGACGCCGCGGTCACAAGGCGCGGCCGGTAGATCGTTCCGCCGTTTGCAATGGCCATATAAGCCTGAGTAAGCTGGATAGGAGTCACTTCAAGGAAGCCCTGACCGATTACGACGTCCATGGTCTCCGCTTCGTACCACGGATCTTTGTACCGGGCCCGCTTCCACTCCGGGTCGGGAACCGTGCCGCTCATTTCGCCCGACTCGCCGATCAAGAAACCCGTCTTCGCTCCGAAGCCAAACTGCCGCGCCCAATTCGCCAGCGCCTCGATGCCTCCCGTCTCCGGGCGCAAGGAGAACTCCCAAAAAAAGTCGTTCGTCGAGCCCCCGATCGCTTCCACAATCGTAATCGGCCCCGCCGGCGCGAGTCCCTGGTTGATCCGCCAGTCTTTCTTGCCGTACTTGTGATAGCCGTCCGAATTGTAGACAGTGTCGGGTTCAACGGCGCCGCTTTCGAGAATCGCGGCGCTCGAGACGATCTTAAACGTCGAACCTGGAGGAAAGGCTCGAATCGCTCGGTTGAGCCACGGGCTCATCGGACTCTTATTGAGCTCCGCAACGTACTCGCCCCGCTCTGACCCTGTAAGTTTGGCCGGGTTAATGAACGGGTAACTCACCATCGCGAGGATGTCTCCGTTTCTTGGATCCATCACCACCGCGGCGCCGGCCCCCGCCATTTTCCGATCCGAGTTTGCGGCGAGCGCCTCGAGACCCTCTGCCAGGATCTTCGAGACCGTCGATTGCAGCTTTAGATCAAGCGTTAGGTGCAGGTCCATGCCTGAGACCGGATCTTGAACCCCGATCTCCCGGATCGGGCGGCTGAGTGCGTTCACCTCCACCAACCGCCTGCCGTCCTGCCCTCTCAAGAACTGTTCGTAGGCCAGCTCCAAACCTGTCTTGCCCACGAAGTCCGTCGGACCGTACCCCGCCCTCAGGTCCGCCTCACTCGCCAGCCCGAGATATCCCACGACGTGTCCCGCGACTTCGCCATTTGGATACTCACGCACCCACTCGTCCTCGATCATCACGCCTGGGAGCCGGTTGCGGTCCTCCTCGATCGCGATCACCGTCTCGATCGGGACGTCCCGGCGTATGCGGATCGGTTCGTACGGCCGAGAGCCGCCCCGAAGCAGAGTCTGGTGAATGTCTTCGGCACTGACGCCGAGAATGGCGGCGAGCCGTTCCACGACTTCGCCGGTAGGGTCCGGTATGCCGAGAGGGACGGCGGAAACCGTGTAGGCCAATCGGTTTGTGGCTACGATATCGCCGTTTCGGTCGTAGATCGATCCGCGAGGCGCTCGAATGGGTACGGTCCGCATCCGATTCCCCTCGGCCATGATCTTGTACTCCTCGCCGCGGACCAACTGGAGCTGCCACAGCCGCAAGGAGAGGAAGACAAATACGATCAGAATGATGAGTCCAAATCGCTTGAGGCGCTCAAACTCCGAACGCTCCTCCAAGGGGTGCAGACCTCCCTTCAGCCGTGGATCGGACCGGGGCGATCGCTCGAGCTTAGATTCCCGATCCACCGTTCCAAGAGCAAGAACAAGGGATACACCACAACACTGGCGGCCGAGTCGTACCACAAGCTAGGCAAAGCTACTCGTACGACGCTTTCTTGCAGTGGAAAAGGAAAGCCGAACGCCCAGGCGCCAAAAAGGTAGATCACTTGTTCCATCACAGAGGCTACGGCAACCATCCCGACCGTAACCAGGGCATTTTCACCAAAGACACGCGCTCCTGCCCAACCGACACAGGCCCCGGCGGCCGCCTTGGCCATAGCGCCAAGTCCGATTAGACGGCCTCCGGACAGATCGACGAAAAAACCCGCAATCGCCCCGCTTATCGCGCCGTCCCGAGGCCCGCGGCGCAAAGCGACGATACACACCAAGATCATCACGATGTCGGGCCTAACGCCCCAGAGCGCCACTCGGTCGAACAGGCTCGTCTGAAGCACATAGCCGACGAAGAAGAGGAGGACGATTGTCCAAGTTCTCAATCGATCACTCCCTTACGTCGGCCGCACCGTCGCCGACCTCACCGGGCTCAGCATCAGGATCAAAATCAAGCTCAGCGTCTGGCTCGGGTCCGTCCCACGCCACCTCGCCGTCCGACTCGAGCAGAACCGTCAACCATTCCAATCGCCCAAAGTCGACGTAAGGGGCAAGCGTCGCTCGAGAATTGATCCCCGCAGGATCCTGCCGCACCTCGGTAATCACGCCGATCGGCACACCTTTTGGAAAGATGCTCGAGCCACCGGTGATCACCTCGCTCCCCGACGCCAAGGCCGCGTCACGCACGAGTGGACGCACACGGACTTGCCTGCCCGCCGGGTCGGAAATGCCTTCTACGAGAACGGGAGCCTCAGAATCTCGGAGTATGCCGCCGACGGCGCTCTTGGCGTCGACCAGCAAGACCACCTCGGCCGTATTTGGCGTCACATTCGCCACCTGTCCGACGACGCCGGATTCGTTGATGACCGGTAGCCCCGCCCTTAACCCCGCCCTGCTCCCTCGATTGATAATCACCGAGGCAAACCAGTTTTCCGGGGAGCGTGCAATCACCCGTGCCGACACCATGGGGCGATCCAGCCGCTCCTCGAGATCGAGCAGCGCCCGCAGTCGCTCATTTTCACGGCGAAATTGATCTAAGGCTCTCAGCTCAGCGCGCAGGGCGGCAACCTCTTGGCGTAAGGCCCGGTTCTCCTCCTGCAGGTCGCCAATGGACACAAGGGACCGAAATCCGTCTGCCACCTTTTGGGTAAGTGCGCTCACGCCCCCTTGAACGGGCGCCAAAATCTCACGGACGGCCAGTTCCGGAGCGCTGATCTTTGGACGCAAGTCAACGGTGAGCAGGATCAAGCCAGCCAGTATCAAGAAAAGGACGCCGACGGCGAGGGCATGCCACTTTTCGAATTTCATCCTCGGCCGCCCTTTCAAACGGTCACGCGGTACAAGATTGATGTGCGAACATTACTGCCCGAGCCTCTTGGGACTGAGCAGCACCCGCTGCATGAGGTCGAAATGTTCGAGGGCGATGCCGGTGCCGTTGGCGACCGCAGACAACGGGTCTTCGGCAATGTGGACCGGCATGCCCGTCTCGTCGGAGAGGAGTTTATCCAACCCCTTCAGCAGTGAGCCGCCGCCGGCCATCATAATCCCCTTCTCCATGATGTCCGCCGAGAGCTCGGGCGGAGTGCGCTCCAATGTGATCCGGACCGCCTCGACGATGGACGTGATCGGCTCTGCCAAAGAGTCTCGAATCTCCGAGTCGGTGATCACGATATTGCTTGGCAACCCGGTCACGAGGTCGCGGCCGCGCACCTCCATCTTAAGACCCTCGGTCGGGACGGCGCTGCCGATCTGCTTTTTGATCTCTTCGGCGGTGCGCTCTCCGACGAGCACGTTGTAGTTGCGCCGCACGTGTTGTACGATCGCTTCATCCATCTCGTCGCCGCCGATCCGGATGGAGCGGTGAGACACGATGCCGCCGAGCGATATGACCGCGACCTCAGTCGTTCCTCCACCAATGTCGACGATCATGTTTCCACGGGGCTCTTGAACGGGAAGGCCGGAACCGATCGCTGCCGCCATCGGCTCCTCGATGAGACGGGCATCCTTTGCGCCGGCCGAGAGCGTCGCATCGATGACCGCCCGTTTTTCGACCTCGGTCACGCCCGAAGGCACAGCGACCACGACCCGCGGGCGAAAGAAGCTCCGGCGCTTGCTCGCACGGCCGATGAAATGGCGAAGCATGCGCTCGGTCACGTCGAAATCGGCGATCACTCCGTCTTTGAGCGGACGGACAGCGATGATGTTGCCCGGGGTGCGGCCGACCATCCTCTTCGCTTCCTCGCCCACCGCCAACACGTCTCTGCTCTCAGAGTCGATCGCAACCACGGACGGCTCCTGGACGACGACGCCCCGACCCTTCACAAAAACAAGCGTGTTTGCCGTACCCAAGTCGATGCCCATGTCTTTCGTAAACCCGCGGAACATCCAAAGTGCCCCTTTCAAGCGCCGCCTTCAGGCATCCGGAGGAGCCCGGACTACCAGTAGCCCGCTTCTTTAAGACTCACGTGCCCGCCATCTCCGACGATCACGTGATCCAAGAGTTTGATGCCAAGTATTTCGCCCGCGTCGCGCAGTCGCTTGGTTAGCGCAAGATCGTCGCCGCTCGGCGTCGGATCGCCGCTTGGATGATTGTGTACGACCACGATCGCAGCGCTACTGCGCCGGACGGCCTCTTTAAAAAGCTCCCTGGGGTGCACAGGCGCCCCGCTCAAGTGCCCGACGGATACCACGTGCTCGCCAATTACTCGATGCTTCACATCGAGCAAAAGCGCCCAGACCTCTTCGCGCTCAAGCCGCCTCATTCGGGGCTCGACCCACCACACGACGTCCGCGGCGCTCCGCAAAGGGCGATCCTTGTCCCGTGGCTCTCGGAGCCGCCTTGCCAGTTCGAATGCCCCGACCAATACCGCTGCTTTGGCTCTGCCGATTCCTCGCACGCTTGCTAAGTCCTCGACGCTAGCGCTCACGACTCCGTAGAGCGAATCAAAGCGGGCCAAAAGGCGATCTGCAAGACCGAGCGCGGAGACCGATCGAGTGCCTGTGCCAAGGAGAAGTGCGAGCAAATCGCGATTGTCGAGCGAGTGCGCGCCGCGCTCGAGCAACTTCTCCCTTGGCCTTTCGCTGTCGGGCAGTTCCCGCATTGAGGGGACCACGTTGAAATTCGACAACGGACATGGCGCCTCCCTGTCTGGTTTTCACGATCAGATGTGAAAATTTCACGGAACGTGAACGCCGACCGACTCGAGCATCCGAGCCAAGCGGAACAGCGGCAATCCGACGACGTTGAAGTAACACCCATTCACACGGCAGACCAGGGTGGCGCCGATCTCCTGGATCCCGTAGGCTCCCGCCTTGTCCAACGGCTCACCCGTTGCGACGTACCTTTGGATCAACTCTTCGGAGAGCATCCCAAACGTCACTTCGGTGCTCTCGACGGCGGAGAGTTGTAAAGCGTCTCGGCCGCGTGCGATGCACACGCCCGTTTTGACGGTATGCGTATTTCCGGAAAGCCTCTTCAACATCGAGGCGGCGTCCGCGGCATCCTTCGGTTTTCCGAGAATCTCGCCGCCCAGAACGACTACGGTGTCGGCCCCGATGACGAGCGCTCCCGGATTATTCTTAGCAACGGCCAGGGCCTTTCCTCTCGCGAGGGCAGCCACCAAATCGTCGGGTGCTTGTCCCGACACACCCTCTTCATCAAAATCGGGCGGAATCACACGGAACTCCAGCCCAAGACCTTCGAGCAAGCTCCTTCGCCGCGGCGAAGCGGAGGCCAAAATCAGATTCGGACGTAGTTCTACCGGTTGCGTCACCTTTGACACCTCGCTTTGCCGGGATTTGCCCCCTCGTCGATTGGCGCAGCCGACCTATAGGCACAATTGTACCCCCGGTCGATTGCATCATCCAACCGGCGTAAAGGGGATTTTGACGCGGTTTGAAGCAAAACCGCGAGTCGCGAGAGAATGAAAATCTCCCGCGTTCTCATGAATTCACCGCCTGTCGGCAACTTTCATCCAATGGACTTCGACTGCTCGCCCGCGCTCGCGGTTCAACCGAAACGCACGGATTTCGGGTCGAGGGGAGGCCATGCCGACGATCAGGCAGTACGCGTCCGGATAAAATGCCTGCTCGATATCTGCCTTGGAGGGTACGGGGGCCGTGTGGGGGTGCGAGTGATAGATCGCAACGAGCTCTTCGGAGCGGGCGTCCATTGCGCCGAGCGCATCGATGAGCCCTTGGGGATCCATATCGAACTGACTTATAGGATCGGCAGCTACGTTTGGCACGTGGAAGTGGGATGCAGCTCGGCTCTCCCGGCCGCCGAGGAGGCCGCATGCCTCCAACGGATAGGCGGCCCTACAGGCCGCCAACACTGCATCGAGCACCGATTCCTCTATTTTGAGCAACGTCATCGTGTGTAAAAGCCGGCTCCTCGTCGCAACTGTTACAGCGTACGAAGTTCGGCGCGCTCCCGTGCCAATTCCACACGGTTGCGCGCCGAAAGTTTGATACGTCGAATACGTTTACTCCGCCGGCTTAGGCGAAGTCAACGGCCTCCAGCAATGGCCGGCACGATCGAGACTTCGTCCCCGTCTTTGAGCGGGGTGTCCTCGCCTTGGAGAAACCGGATGTCCTCCGAGTTGACGTATATGTTGATAAACCTCCGAAGCTTGCCGTCCTCGTCGTAGAAGCGCTCACACATGCCTGGGTACGACGACTCGAGATTTGCGAGGAGTTCTTTGATCGTCCCCCCGTCGCCCGATACCTCGCTGGCTCCATCGGTGAGCGTTCTAAGCAAGACAGGAACGCGAACATTGACAGCCACTACAAATTGACCTCCTTGACGCCTCTAATACGGATATTCCCGTGAATTCACCGCGACCCATCCGTGTCCTTCCGGACAATGGCCCGCGGCCTTTGACAACCTCTCGTCAATCATACAAGATGGGAAAGGATACTACAAATGTCCTTGTCTGGAGGTTTTACTATAGTGAACATACGAAACGTCATCGTCCTAGGTTCGGGGCCGGCCGGGCTGACGGCGGCCCTTTATACCGCACGTGCCAATCTCGAGCCCCTCGTGATCGAAGGACACGAACCTGGAGGCCAGCTCACCCTTACGACCGCGGTCGAGAACTTCCCCGGCTTTCCCGACGGTATCATGGGCCCGGAACTCATGGCCAACATGAAGGCGCAGGCCGGCAAGTTCGGCGCTGAGTTCGTCACCGGAAGCGCCACGTCGGTGGATCTTTCAAAGCGTCCTTTTGAGATCACCGTCGACAACGGCAAGACATATGCCGCCCGCTCACTGATCGTGGCAACCGGGGCGTCCGCGAAACTCCTCGGCATCGAAAATGAGCAAGCCTTGATCGGGCGCGGCGTGTCGACCTGCGCGACGTGCGATGGATTTTTCTTTAGGGAGAAACGTCTCGCGGTCGTCGGCGGCGGCGATTCGGCGATGGAAGAGGCGACGTTTCTAACCAAGTTTGCCAGTTCCGTCACGGTCATTCACCGCCGTGACCAGCTCCGAGCTTCGAAGGTCATGCAAGATCGAGCCTTCAAGAACGAGAAGATCGACTTCTTATGGAACAAGCAGGTCATCGACGTCCTCGGCAAAGAGGAAGGCAAGGTTACCGGATTGCGGCTAAAGGACACACGCACGGGCGAAGAGTCCGAATTTGCCTGCGACGGCCTATTCATCGCCATCGGACACCGGCCGAATACGGCGATCTTCAAAGGCCAGCTCGACATGGACGACGTCGGCTACATCAACGCCATTGACCGCACGCGGACCAACGTCGAAGGGGTATTTGTCGCTGGAGACGTGCACGATCAACGCTACCGGCAAGCCATTACCGCTGCCGGCTCAGGCTGCATGGCCGCCATCGACTGCGAAAAGTGGCTCGAGGCCCAAGAGGATTAACATCAAGATCGAAAGCAAATGGTTGCCGCGGGCGACGCGCTCATGTCCCGTGCGCGCCGCCCGCGGCAATTCAGCCTTAGATCAGCGCCTCGACTTTCTCCGCCAAGTTGCGGTATGCCGCTTGCGAGGGGGAGCCTTCCGCCAAGGCCACCGGAACGCCCTTGTCCCCTTGCGTGCGCGCCTCCATCGTAAGGGGTACGCTGCCAATGAGCGGCACGCCGAGCTCTTCCGCCAGCTTTTGGCCTCCGCCTTCGCCGAAGATCGGCGTCGCCTCGCCGCAACATGGGCAAATAAAGGTCGACATGTTCTCGATCACGCCAAGGATGCGTTGGTTGGTCTTGTGCGCCATTTGCGCCGCCCGACTTGCGACGCTCGACGCGACGATCTGCGGCGTCGTGACGACGATCAGCGTTGCCTTGGGCATGAGCTGTGCGACATCGAGCGCCATGTCGCCGGTGCCAGGCGGCAGATCGAGCAAGAGGTAGTCGGGCTCGCCCCAAACCACGTCGTTTAGGAACTGCCGAAGGATTTTGCCGAGCATCGGCCCGCGCCAAACGACCGGCGTGTTGTCTTCCACGAAGTTGCCCATGGAGATCACCTTCATCCCGTGCGCGGGGATCGGAATGATCTTCCCGTCGATCACCGTAGGCCTTTTACCTTCGATGCCGACCATGCGGGGCACGCTAAATCCGTAGATGTCGCAGTCGAGGATGCCGACGTCCTTGCCGCGCGCTTTGAGCGCCGCTGCCAAGTTGACCGTGACCGTCGACTTGCCGACGCCGCCCTTGCCGCTTGCCACACCGATGATGGTCGTCTTGGAGCCTTCGGCCACCATCGGCGCATTCAGCTTTAGGCCAAAGAGCTCTTCCCGCTCCTCCTTGGTCATCTCCGTCAACTCGACTTGCACATCTTGGACGCCTTTTACCTGACCGACCTTCTCTTTGACATCCCCGGCGATCACGTCTTTTAGCGGACAGCCGCGAGTCGTAAGCGCAACGGCGACGCGCACCGTGCCGCCGTCGATCTCGATTCCCTTGACCATGTTGAGTTGAACGAGGCTCTTATGCAACTCTGGATCCATGACTTGATCCAGAGCTTGTTCAACGTGGGTGCGGTTAATCACCTGGACATACGCCTCCTATAGCGCCCTGCCGTTCGAATCCGAAAACGCCGGATGACGCATGACTCGTTCGGGCGATCTTTGCGCGCGACAAAATCGCCTCGACGCGCAGTCGAGCGCTTCAAACTCCGTCGAATTCGGCGCGTTCAGTCATACCAAGATACGATCTCGACCCCAGTATAATAGTGCGCCAGGATCTGGTCAAACGTATATCCGGCCTTGGCCATCCCGTCTGCCCCATACTGGGACATTCCGATCCCGTGGCCGTATCCCCGTACTTCAAACCGCACCTTTTCGCCCATGTCCGTAACGTAAAACCAATTTGACCTAAGGCCGAGCGCTTCCCGCAACTGGCGGCCCGTCAACTGACGATCGCCAACCCGCACCAAGGCCACTCGACCGCTCGGAAAGCGTGTAAGAACCTCCACGTAAGAGGCCGTATCTTCGGACTCACGAGCGGTGAGCGCCGCGCCCGACGCATCCCCACCAGGCGGGCTTTGAAGACCGGCGACCTTTCGTTCAATTTCTGATTTGAGGATTTCCACTTCGGTGCGCTCGTATCGACTCCCCGCCACAAAGGGATCCTCGACCCCCCTCAGGTACGGAGTGAACGACGTCCAGTAATTCTCCGAGTCCTCGGTATGACCGCCGCTCGAAGAGTGGTACGCCGGGTAGATGAGCGCTCCGTTGTGCGTGAGGACAAGCCCTCGAGTGGCTGAGACGGCCCGAGATATCTTTGACCACCTCAGGAAATAATTGAAGGCGCCCCACCGCTCGCGCAGCTCGTCCTGGGATATCCAAGCCTGATGGGTACGAAAGTCCGTGGAGATGATCGCGTCGGGGTGATCCGCAAGCGGCTGTCCCCCCTCCCACAGACCGAGGGCAAGCGTGCGCGCAGCTACGGCCTGGGCCTTGAGCGCCTCGGGGTGAAATTCCGCAGGCATCTCCGCGGCTACGACGCCTTTGACGTATTCGTCGAGGCTCATTTGGACCGTTTGGTCAATGTCGTGGCGGTACACCGAAAGCATGAGGGGTAGGCGCTCGCCGACGGCGCCGATGCGACCGACGATCCATCCTGTTATCAGTGCCGCCAAAATGAGCAAAAGCGCAATATGTACAGGGAAATAGCCGCGCCTACGGGGTCCATAGCCCCGCCTTGATCCGTAGTACATCGGCCGACGCCGCCTCCAAGAGAGCAAATGGGTACACGTCCACCTTATGATCGTCGACGCGATGATATGCGCTCGATTCACCGTACAACAAAAGCGTCGTGACCGAGGGCAGCGAGCTCCCCGGCGAACTCGTCGGCGCGCGC
>CAYRIY010000011.1:27251-43405 GCA_964424335.1 uncultured Clostridia bacterium | reverse complement strand
CCACCGCCTGGAGCGCAACCCTCGACCTGTACGGCGCCCGTGAGCTGAACGCCCCGGCTTGCACGCGGTATTCGCCGCTTGGGGCATCGTAGACCACCCAGGCGTCAGGCACGCTCGCCTTCAAATCCTGCAGCTTGGCGTTTGCCGCGCTCTGCGTCGAATAGCGGCCTACCTGCACGCGGTAGACCGTGGGCTGTTGGCTCGGGGAGGGCGGGCTCTGGGTTGGTGGCGCGGTGGACGTCGCCGCCGGTTGTGGCGTCGTCGATTGCGACGGCTGTGGTTGCGTCGGCTGCGGTGTTTGTGTTTGCGCTGGCTGCGCTTGCGAAGGATTGGAGGCTACCGACGCGGCCGCTTGGGTCGAAGGAGCCCTCGATTCGACTGCCTGAGTGCCTGAGGGCTCTTGCCGAGCTTCTCCGACGATGGGCGATGCGACCCAATAGATGGCGTACTGTCCGACAAGGTAACCTGTGAAGACCGCGAACACAGAGACTACGAGGAGGGTGACAATGAGCGAAAGCTTGTCCATAAAGCCACTGCCCTCGTCCTTCCTCGCCTTCTTTGCTTTCTTCGCATCCTTCTCAGCCTTTTTGCGAGCCATTCTCATACACCCCGCTGCGATGTCGTAGACCCGTTCCGGAGCCAGCGCTCGAAATCAAAAGCGCCGTCCTTACCACCCACTCCCTTCCAAGGTAGTTACGGCACGAGGACGGCCCTTTCCT
The DNA here is from genome assembly GCA_964424335.1 of uncultured Clostridia bacterium. Taxonomy (GTDB): domain Bacteria; phylum Bacillota; class Limnochordia; order DTU080; family RSA5; genus CAYRIY01. The sequence goes on along the minus strand of CAYRIY010000011.1, from coordinate 42,686 downwards.
TGTGTTCAAACGCTTGAGCGACGGATCGGGCAGCGCCGCGCCGCTAGGCCGGGATCCGGGGATCCCACCCGGATGCGAGCGCCCCCTTCAACTCGCCCACGAGGTAGAGCGAGCCGCACACGCACACCAGGCCGCCCGGCCCGGCGCGCCGACACGCCTCTTTGAGGGCCGTCGGGGCCGGCACGATTGCCGAGGTCGGCGTGCCAAGCGCCGAGGCCCGGGCAGCGAGCGCCTCCGGCGACGTCGGCGGCAACCTTGACGAAGCCGGCTCGGTAAAGATGATCTCCTCGGCAAATGGAGCGATTGGCCTTAGGATCCCTTCTGCATCTTTCTCGCCGAGCACGGCGACCACGAAGACAGCGCGCTCACCTGGAAAAAGGCCGTCGAAGCTCGCTGCAAATGCCTCCGCCCCACCTGGGTTGTGGACGCCGTCAAAGAGGATTCGAGGCCGACCTCCATGGAGCTCGAGCCGCCCCGGCCAGCGGGCCGTTTTTAGTCCGGACCGCAGCGCCTCGTCCGTGACCGCAAATCCGTCCAGTTGGTCCAGCGCCCCGACTGCGACGGCGGCGTTCTCCAACTGATGCCGACCGAGCAGCGAGATCTCAAGGCCGCGATATTCACGATGCCCAGTGACGATGTCGAGGCGGCCGCCTTCGGGCCCCCATTGGACCTCTCGGTACCACACTTCGCCTTGGGGGCGTTCGTCCTCGTTCCAGCGATCGATACGGCGCACGAGCGAGAATGGAGAGGCCAGGCGCGCCGCAGCCTCGCGATACACGTCGAGCGCCGCCGCAGGCTGAGGCGCCGCCACAACGGGAACCCCAGGGCGAAAGATGCCGGACTTTTCCTTGGCGATCGAAGCCACGTCGGGCCCGAGCACCGCCGTGTGGTCCAGCGCCGTCTGGCCTAGGGCGACGACGCTCGAACGGACGACGTTCGTCGAGTCGAGCCGTCCCCCAAGCCCCACTTCGATGACGGCAACATCCACGTTCGCTCGGGCGAAGTGAAGCAGCATGACCGCGGTGCCGACTTCAAATTCCGTCGGATCGTCGGCGCCCAGCTCCTCTTTGGCCTTGGCCACCGCTTCGGCGACTTCTTCAAATAGCTGTGCCAGGTCCTCGTCGGCAATCTCTTCGCCATTTACTCGAATCCGCTCATGGTACCGGACGAGGTGCGGCTTGGAGAACATCCCCGTCCGGTACCCCGCAGCCGTCAGCACCGAGGCAGTCAAGGCGACGATGGAGCCCTTGCCGTTGGTTCCCCCGACGTGAACGACCGGGTACTTGTCCTGGGGATCGCCAAGGTGGGCCAGCACACGACGGATTCGCTCCAGGCCCGGCTTTTCGCCGAACCGCTTGAGCGACTTGAGGTACGCCCGGTAGTCAAAGGCCAAGGTCCGCCATCCTCCATCACGTGCAGACTGCTACGCCAACTCTTCGAGCCGCGCCGTCAGCTTTGCTTCTGTCTCTTCCAGCTCCCGATGACGCTTGCGAGCGCCTTCGACGACGTGCGCCGGCGCCTTCTCGACAAAGCCCTTGTTCGACAGGCGCTGGGCCGACCGGGCGAGGTCGGCCCGGACGCCTTCGAGCTCTCGCTTTAGTCGCTCGATCTCTTGATCGAGGTCGACGAGTCCGGCCAGCGGCAAAAAGACCTCGACTCCGTGCGCCACTGCCGTGACCGCTTTCTCAGGCTTCTCGGCGTTGGGATCGTCGATCGATAGGTCCTCGACGCGGCCGAGGGTCTCGATATAGCCGGCGTTCTTGCGCAACACTGCCTGTGCGTCGGGGCTCGCGTGCAAGACGGCGCTGATGCCGCGGCCCGGCTCGACGCCCTTTTCGGCGCGGATGTTTCGAATCGCCTTGATCACTTCCATGATCATTTCCATCTGCTCTTCGGACGCGCTATCGATAAGGGCGGCGCTTGACTTGGGCCAAGGGGCCACGACGATGGACTGCCCGGTCTTTGGCAAGTGCTGCCACACCTCTTCAGTAATGAACGGCATGTACGGGTGGAGCAGCTCGAGCGTTCCCTTTAAAACGCTCCAGAGGACGAGTCGCGCCGCGCTTTGCGAGTCTTCCCCTTCGTGCCCGTACAACCTTGGCTTCACGAGCTCGATGTACCAGTCGCACAGCTCGTTCCAAATGAACTCGTACAACGTGCGGGCGCCTTCACCGACATCGTACCTGCCCAGATGTCTTGTCACTTCTTGAACGGCCCGATTGTACCGGCTCAAGATCCACCGGTCCGCGAGCGTGAATCGATCGGGATCGGCCTCGAGCGCGGCCTCGACCGACGTCTCCGGAACGTAACCGTCAAGGTGCATCAGCGAAAAGCGCGATGCGTTCCAGATCTTATTTGCGAAGTTGCGGCTCGCCTCCACCTTCTCCGGCTGGTAGCGCATGTCGTTTCCGGGCGCGACGCCTGTGACCAGGGTGATCCTGAGCGCGTCCGCGCCGTACTCGTCGATCACCTCGAGCGGGTCGACGCCGTTGCCGAGCGACTTGCTCATCTTGCGCCCGAGCGCGTCCCTGACGAGTCCGTGTATGAGCACGTCCTTAAAGGGACGCTCACCCATGAACTCAAGGCCCATAAAGATCATGCGGGCCACCCAGAAGTAGATGATGTCAAAGCCGGTCACGAGGACGCTCGTCGGGTAAAAGGTCGCGAGGTCTTTGGTCTTGTCGGGCCAGCCCATGGTCGAAAAGGGCCAGAGCGCCGAACTAAACCACGTGTCGAGCACGTCGGGGTCCTGACGGATCTCGTTGCTTTGGCATTTGGGACACGCGTCCGGATCGGTCTTAGCCGCCCACTCGTGCCCGCAGGAGCACGTCCACACGGGGATCCGATGTCCCCACCAGAGCTGTCTCGAGATGCACCAGTCGCGAATGTTCTCCATCCAGTTGAGGTAGTTTTTGCTGAACCGTTCGGGCACAAAGCGAATGTCGCCCGAACGAACGGCGGCAATGGCCGGTTCGGCGAGCGGCTTCATCTTGACGAACCACTGGTCGGAGACGAGGGGCTCCACCACGTTGTCGCAGCGATAGCAGTGGCCCACGGCGTGCCGGTGCGGCTCCACTTTAAGGAGCAGCCCGAGCGCCTCGAGGTCGGCGACGACTCGCTTTCGGGCTTCGTATCGGTCAAGGCCCGCATACGCGCCCGCGGCCTCGGTCATTTTCGCGTCGTTTCCGATCACTTGAACGTGTGGAAGCCCGTGGCGCTCGCCCATCTCAAAGTCGTTGGGATCGTGCGCGGGCGTCACCTTGACCATCCCCGAGCCAAACTCCGGGTCGACGAAATCGTCCGCGATCAAGGGAATCTCCCGGCCGACGAGCGGGAGGACCAAAGTATCGCCGATGAGGCTCGAGTACCGTTTATCGTCGGGATTGACGGCCACCGCAGTGTCGCCGAGCATCGTCTCGGGCCTGGTCGTCGCCACGACGATGTGACCCTCTCGGTTCTTATATGGATACTTGATGTGCCAAAGGAAGCCGTCGACCTCTTCGTGCTCGACTTCGAGGTCAGAGAGCGTGGTATGGCAATGCGGGCACCAATTGATGATGTAACGCCCTTTGTAGATCAGGCCGCGCTCGTAGAGGTTGACAAACACCTCGCGCACCGCCTGTGAGCATCCTTCATCCATGGTAAACCGCTCACGCGACCAGTCGCACGAAGCTCCGAGCTTTTTCAACTGGGAGATGATGCGGTCGCGATAAAAGTCTTTCCACGCCCACACCCGCTCTAGGAATGCCTCTCGACCCAGGTCGTGGCGCGTCTTGCCCTCTTCTTCCCGAATGTGCTCTTCGACCTTGATCTGAGTTGCGATCCCCGCGTGGTCCGTTCCGGGAAGCCACAGGGTGTTGAAGCCTTGCATCCTCTTCCAGCGAATCAGAACGTCCTGAAGCGTGTTGTCGAGGGCGTGTCCCATATGAAGCGAGCCCGTGACGTTGGGCGGCGGGATCACGATCGAAAAAGGCTCCGCCTCGGATTCCGCCCTTGCCTCAAAGACCCCAAGCTCCTCCCAGCGGCCATACCATTTCTCTTCGACCGCCTTGGGATCGTACGTCTTTGATAGGTTTTGGCCCCTTGTTTCGCCGATCTCTTTTTCACGCACGTCTGGCGCCACTAAGATCAACCTCCTTGAACCCAATAAAAAAACCGCGTCCGAGTATCAAAAGGACGCGGGGTGCACACGCGCGGTACCACCTTTGTTTTCCGCCAGAGGTCGGCCTATGGACCCAGGCCTTGACGGAACCCTCGAATCGCCCGCTATCGGGGGCAAGCCGTGTGACCTACTTAGCGTTCGACAAAAAAACGGTTCGAACGGTTCAGACACGAAAGCTCACGGGGCGACTTCGGGCGCCTGTCATCCGCAGAGTCCTTGCACCAGCGGACTCCCTCTCTATTCGCGGACCGAAACGCCTTACTACTCCCCGGTCATCGCTCTGCAACAAGCTGTTTGCGTATGGTTTTCCCAAATGATACACCGTGCCAAATCGCCTTGTCAATCGGCCCGCGAATTGACTGGCCCCGCCTACCGCTAGGCGCGGACCACGACCAACAAGGCGATGAGGACGCCGTACACCATAATCCACCCGAGCCACCTGCTGATCGGTCGGTGAAAGGGCCTCATGCCCCCGGGCGGGCGGGCGCCGCGCAGACGTAGCAAAAACACACCGACCGCGAGGACAAGGAGCGCGACCCGCGCCCCGTGCAGCCAGACGCTGCCTGCAGCGCCGTCCGAGGCAAAAAACCACGCAACCGAACCCAGACCGAGCCGCAAGAGCCCATCGCCCACCAATGTGGTGATGGCGGATGCCCCGACTCGTTGAAAGGCTCGCTCCCTGGTCCAGAGCCGCCAAAGCAGTACGTAAAGCCCGGTCACATAAAGAGCGTCCAGCAGAGTGACCCATCCGATCGAGGCTGCGTAGAGCGAGACCGGGGTCCTCCAAACGACGCCGGCCACGACGGAGCCAGCGAGGTACGAAAGGCCGATCACGTCGAGGAGCGGAACCAGCCGCAGGCCCAAGTAGCGGCTCGCGCCGATCGACACCACGGCGCCTACAATCAACCCGGCGCCAAAGGACAGCCCCTCGATGGGCGGTCGCCATACGTCGGCAGGGTTCTGCAGGTAGTATGTCGCATCAGAAGCCACATACCACAACCTTGCCCCGACAACCGTCGTCGCCATCAGGATGACGACCACCCACCACCAGCGCGTGGGCGACACGCCTCGGCGCGCCGCCAAAGCCTGACCGACAAGGCCCCCCGTCAGATATGCGAGTCCGAGCGCCACCCCGAGCGGGTTCACGCAGGCATCAGCCGCCTCTCAACTTGGCGTGTAAAAGCTGGTTGACCCGCTGCGGGTTTGCCTTTCCTCGAGTCGCTTTCATGACTTGCCCGACGAGGAATCCGACGGCCTTGTCCGTTCCACCGGCAAAGTCCGCTGCTGGTCCCGGATTGCTCGCGATCACCTCATCGATCACGGCTTCGAGCGCCGAGTCGTCGCTGATCTGCTCGAGCCCCTTTGCCTTGACGATCTCGCCGGGCGGCTTGCCGGTTTCAAACATCTCGGCAAAGACATCCTTGCCGACGTTGTTGCTGATCGTGCCGTCGCGCACGAGCGTGAGAAGCGCGGCTAGATCGTCCGGGCTCAAGTTTGACTCCTCGATCTCGATGCCTTTCTCGTTGAGCAGGCGCGAAACTTCCCCCATCACCCAGTTGCTCACGACCTTTGCGTCGCCGAACCGCTCGACCGTCGCCTCGAAAAAGTCAGCGAGCGGCCTCGACGCCGTCAGCACCCCGGCGTCGTACTCCGGAATGCCGTACTGAGCCACGAAGCGTTCGGCCTTGGCGTCGGGGAACTCGGGCAAGTCCCGCCGCCACGCTTCGACTTGTTCAGAGGTGACGGTGATGGGCACGAGGTCGGGATCGGGGAAGTACCGGTAGTCGTGTGCGTCCTCTTTCGTGCGCATCGCCACGGTGACGCCCTTGGCTTCATTCCAGTGGCGGGTCGACTGGACCACGGGCTCACCCGCGGATAGGAGGGCCGATTGACGCTTCACTTCGTATTCGAGGGCGCGTTGGACGGCCCTAAACGAGTTCATGTTCTTTACTTCCGTCTTGACGCCCAACTTCTCGCTGCCGACCGGACGGAGCGAGACGTTGGCGTCACAGCGCAGGCTCCCCTCTTGCATCTTGCAGTCGGAGACGCCCGTGTAAAGCAGGAGCGTCCTCACCTTTTCGAGGAAGACGCGCGCTTCTTCCGGTGAGCGAATGTCCGGCTCCGTCACGATCTCGATCAGGGGTATGCCCGATCGATTGTAATCGATCAAGCTGTAATCGGAGCCCAAGATGTTGTCGCCGGAGTGTACCGACTTGCCGGCCTCCTCTTCGAGGTGGACCCGGGTGATGCCCACCTCCCGCACCTCGCCGTCATACTCGAACGAGACCCGCCCGTCGTAACAGATCGGGAGATCGTATTGGGAGATTTGGTACGCCTTGGGCAGGTCCGGATAGAAGTAGTTCTTTCGATCAAACTTGCTGAACGGCGCGATCTTGCAGCCAAGGGCGAGCCCTGCCTTGACGGCAAACTCGAGCGCCCGTTCGTTGAGGACCGGCAGCGATCCGGGTAGGCCCAGGCAGACGGGACAACACTGGCTGTTTGGCTCCGACCCAAAGTTTGTGCTGCAGCCGCACCAAATCTTCGACTCCGTGAGGAGCTCTGCGTGTATTTCTAGGCCGATGACGGTTTCAAAGCGCGTCTTTGTCGCTTGAACGCTCACGACTGGGCCACCTCCAATCGAGGTTTGAACGGGACCAAGCCCGCCGCCTGTTCGTATGCGTACGCAGCTTGGAGCAGGGTCGATTCACTAAACGCCGGTCCGACGAGCTGCAGCCCAACAGGCAGTCCCTGACCGTCCGTCCCGCAAGGGACCGTGATCGCCGGGGCGCCGGTCAGGTTGGCCGTCACCGTGCAGAGGTCGGACTGGTACATCTCCATCGGATCGTCCGTCTTTTCGCCGATCTTGAAAGCGGTCGTCGGGGTCGTCGGCATTGCCAGGACGTCGCACGACTCAAAGGCGGTTTCGAAATCGCGGCGGATCAAGGTCCGCACTTTGAGCGCCTTGAGGTAGTAGGCGTCGTAATAGCCGGCGGAAAGGGCGTATGTGCCGAGCATGATGCGTCGTTTCACCTCGGCCCCAAACCCTTCCTTGCGGGTCATGCGAAACATGGTCCCGACGTCCTCCGCCTCCTCCGAGCGGTGGCCGTATCTCACGCCGTCAAATCGCGCCAGGTTGGAGCTCGCCTCCGCGGGCGCGATCATGTAGTACGCGGACAGCGCGTAGCGAGCATTTGGAATGGAGGTCTCGACCACGGTGGCGCCGAGCGCTTCGAGCACTTTGACGGCCTTTGTGACGGCCTCTTTCACGTCGGGCGCGATGCCTTCGCCAAAGTACTCGGCCGGCAACCCGACTTTCAGCCCCTTGACGCCGCGCTCGAGCTCTGCCGTGTAGTCGGGCGTCTCGGCGTCGACCGATGTCGCGTCCAGTGGGTCGTGGCCTGCGATCGCGCCGAGGATCATCGCCGCATCGCGCACGTCCTTGGCGAACGGACCGATCTGGTCGAGCGATGAAGCAAAAGCGATGAGGCCATAGCGCGAAACCCTGCCGTAGGTGGGCTTCATGCCGACGACGCCACACAATGCCGCAGGCTGGCGAATCGAGCCTCCGGTATCGCTCCCAAGCGCGAAGATCGCCGTCTGGGCGGCCACCGCAGCGGCCGACCCGCCGCTCGAACCGCCAGGCACCCGGGAGAGGTCCCATGGGTTTTTCGTAATCTTAAATGCCGAGGTCTCGGTGGAGGAGCCCATGGCAAACTCATCCATGTTGGTCTTGCCGAGAATCGGGGCGCCTTGCGACCGCAAGCGACGAACCACGGTCGCATCATACGGCGGAATGAACCGTTCGAGCATCTTGGACGCGCACGTCGTCGCGGCGCCGTCGGTGCACAAGTTGTCCTTTAAGCCCACGGGAATCCCTGTGAGCGGTCCGACGCCGTCTTTACTTTGAATCTTTCGGTCGGCCTCACGGGCCTCTGCCATCGCCTCGTCGCGGCGCAACGCCAAAAACGAGCCGACGCTCCCATCCACCGCATCGATTCGTTCAAAAAGACTCGTCACGATGTCGACCGACCGGACCTCACCTCGATCGAGCAACACACGCAATTCGTGCGCGGTCTTATCGTAAAGTTCCAACCTTGCTTGCCTCCTAGATATACGTCCGGCTCAAGTTACTCTTCGAGAATTCGCGGCACGTAGAAGTGGCCGTCCTGCTCCCGGGGCGCGTTCGCAAACACCTTCTCGGTCGGCAGCGACGGTCTTGCCCGGTCGGAGCGGAACACATTTCGCATCGGTACGGCGTGCGCCGTCGGTTCGATGTTGTCCGTCGAGACTTCGGCGAGCTCCTGTGCGTACGCCAAAATCTGTCCGAGTTGATCGACAAAGAGCTCCTTTTCATCTTCGTCGAGCGCGATGCGGGCAAGCTCCGCCACGTACTCGACGTCTGCTTTCGTGATGCGCGCCATGCGGTTTGACTCCTTTGGAAATCCCTTTATCCGTTTAACCTGTTGATAAACTCGAGAAAGGCCTGCTCGTCCATGATCTCAACGCCGAGGCTACGGGCTTTGTCAGCTTTTGATCCGGGGCTTTCCCCCACGACGACGAAGTCGGTATTCTTTGAGACCGAACCCGACGTCGCAGCGCCCAACCGCTTGACCATCGCCTCGGCCTCGCTGCGAGAAAGCTGTGAAAGCGTGCCGGTGAACACAAAACGCTTACCCTCGAGCGGGCGCTCACCTTGGCTTTCGGTCCGCCCACTCGTAAGGTCGACGCCGAATCGCTCGAGCTCGTCAATTAGCGCTCGGTTCGCAGGCTCGGCAAAGTAATCGACGACGCTCCTGGCGACGACTTCGCCCACGTCCGGCACCTCGGTAAGTTGCTCAACGCCTGCTGCAGCCAGCTCCCGCACGCTGCCAAAGTGGCTCGCCAGCGCCTCCGCGGTGCCCTGGCCAACATGGCGAATGCCGAGTGCGTAAAGCGCCCGTGCCATGCCCCGCGACTTGCTGGCGTCAATCGCCCGCACAAGGTTGTCGGCGGACTTTTCACCCATGCGTTCAAGCGAGGCGATCTCTTCCCGTTTGAGTTGGTAGAGGTCGGAGACTTTTTTGACGAGGCCTTTTTCGACCAAAGCGGTGGCGATCGAAGGTCCGAGGCCTTCGATGTCCATCGCATTCCGGGATGCGAAGTGGACGATGCCTTCTACGACTTGGGCCGGACAGGCCGAATTGATGCACCGGGCGACGGCCTCTCCTTCCGGCCGCACCACGGCTCCGCCGCAGGTTGGACACTCGGTCGGCATTTCAAAGATGCGCTCATTCCCCGTCCTCTTGGACTCGACGACGCGCACGACCTCGGGAATGATGTCTCCGGCCTTGTGAATGATGACGGTGTCCCCGATCCGAATATCCTTTTGTCGAATGTACTCCTCGTTGTGAAGCGTCGCCCGGCTTACGGTGGTGCCGGCGACGCGCACCGGACTCAAGATCGCCATCGGCGTTACAGCGCCCGTGCGGCCGACATTGACCTGGATATCGAGGACTTCCGTCGTCGCCTCTTCCGCGGGAAACTTGTACGCAATGGCCCAGCGAGGGCTCTTTGCGGTCGTGCCCAATAAATCGTAAACTCGCCGATCATCAACCTTGATGACAACGCCGTCGATCTCGTAGGGGAGCTCCGGCCGCTCGCTCGCCCACCGCTCGCAATACTCGATCGCCTGCTCGATGCCATCGCACTTCTCAGCGTGCGGATTCACTTTGAGCCCCATTTCCCGAAGGAGCTCCAACATCGCGTAGTGCGAATCGAGTTGCGAACTGAGCTGTGAATCGAGCGCCGTATCGTCTGCAGGGCTAAAGCCGTAGCAAAAAACGTCGAGGGGCCGCTCCGCCGTCACTTTGGGGTCGAGTTGGCGCAGCGAACCGGCCGACGCGTTGCGCGGGTTGGCAAAGAGCGGGCTCCCCTCGGCAGCCCGACGCTCGTTGAGGCGGGAGAAGCCCTCTTTGGTCATGAACACTTCGCCGCGCACCTCGCCCGACAGCGGCATGCGGAGTCTAAGCGGCACAGAATCGACCGTGCGCAAGTTTTGGGTTACGTCCTCCCCCACTTCTCCGTCGCCGCGCGTCGCCCCCCGTACGAAAACCCCGTTATCGTACGTGAGCGAAACCGCCACGCCGTCGATCTTGAGCTCGGCGACGTACGTCACCCGGTCGACCTCGAGCGCGCGCCTCACCCTGGCGTCAAAGGCCTCGAGTTCCTCTCGTCCAAAGGCATTGGCAAGGCTCATCATCGGAACCCGGTGCCGAACCGTTGCGAATGCATCGAGCGGCGCGGCGCCAATGCGCTGCGTCGGCGAATCGGGGACGACGAGCTCAGGATAGCGCTCTTCGAGTTCGATCAACTCGCGCATCAAGCGATCGTACTCGGCGTCTTCGATCTCGGGATCGTTCAACACGAAGTAGCGGTAGTTATGGTGGTGGAGCGCCTCTCGCAAGGCGTGGACTTTAGCAGTGACATCGGGCGACGCCATACGTTCCTCCAAAAAAACATCGACGTTCGGCTCTCAAAATCGAGCTTTTTTAACCTCGTTAGCGTTCCACAATCGGATAAAAATACCTTGCGCGTCCCAAGTCGGCCACTCGGGTTTTGAGATAAGCCAGGAGACCTCCATCGCCATCTTTGGACGTTTGGACTCATTCGAAAATGCGAACGGGGCCAGGAACAGGAGCACATCTCAGGCCCTCTCCTCTCTCCCTTTGCGAGAGGGATCGATCGATCCGATGAGTAAATCAAAGGCTTAAGCATCTTTTACTTTTCTTACAGATGGGACGATGCGTCAAATGGACATACGTCTTGATGGAAAGACCGCACTGGTCACAGGTGGATCGCGCGGGATCGGCCGAGGGTGTGCCTTGCGCCTTGCGCAGTCCGGCGCTGATGTCATCGTAAACTACCGCGGGAATAAGCAGGCGGCGGATGAGACGGTCCGCGAGATCGAGTCGATGGGTCGACGGGCGCTCGCCGTTCAAGCGGATGTCTCCGATCGTGAACAAATGGATCGGATGGTCGCCTTGGCCGAATCGGAGTTCGGAACGATCGACATCCTCGTCGCGAACGCGGCGACGAGCACCCGCAAACCCTTTCTCGAGACCGACCTCGACACCCTCCGAGAAACGATCGATGTGACGATGTACGGGGTGTTCAACGCCGTTCAGTCCGTGGCCCGCTCCATGGTGGCCAAGAAAGTTCAAGGCAGCATTATCGTCATCGGCTCGATTCACGGCAAGTATCCCTTGCCGCTTGCCGTCGATTACAACATGGCAAAGGGGGCAGTCCACCAGCTCACCAATACGGCGGCCCGGGAGCTCATCCCCTACCGCATTCGGGTGAACCTGCTCATCCCCGGGTGGATCGACACTCCCGGAGAGCGCAAGTGGACCGCCGAGGAAGAGATTTACGAAAAGGCGAAGGGCCTGCCCTGGGAGCGCCTCGGCACCCCGGACGAAGTCGGTCGGGTCGCAGTCTTTTTAGCCTCCGATCTTGCCGAGTACGTGACCGGCTCCACCTACAGTGTCGACGGCGGCCTCGAGGTCTCGCTCCCATCAGGCGGCAGCAGCAAAGTGCGATCTGAGTAGCAAACTCGTGTAACCCGGAAACCGGCGCTGTTCGTGTACGTGATCCAGTGATGCACACGAACAGCGCCTTCCGCTATCGGTTTCATTACCGCCCCGCCCTCGCACCGTTCGGCCTGTATGCGCGCACGTGGAATGTTGAAAGGGCGCCGCACATACAGGTTTTCGAGGGGCCGACCGCTCACGTTTTCTCGGACACCTCCGGTCGGCAGGAGGCAGGGCAAATGAGATCGCTTCGTTTTCGACTCCCTTTTCTCATCGCTTGGGGAGGGGCCGCTTTGGCCGTTCTCGTCACTGCGCTCGCGTGGGCAGTCGGCTGGCCTGCAAACCAAGGCGGGGCCGTCGCGGTTTCAGCTCCCGCCGCCCATGTTTGGATTCCCCTCGAACCCAAGAGCGAGATCGCCTGGATTGCCGATCATGAAACGGGACCCTACATCACGGCGCACGCCGCGATCGTGATCGACAACGTCACGGGAACCGTGCTCTATTCAAAGAACCCCCACCAAACCCGAGCGCCCGCCTCGACGACCAAGATCCTCACGGCGCTCCTCGCTCTCGAAAAGGGCGGGCTAGATGAGATCGTCAGCGTCAGCCGCTACGCCGCCGGCACGACAGGCTCGACCGCACGTCTTTACACCGGGCAGAAGATCCGCATGATCGACCTCCTCCACGGCCTTTTGCTCAGCTCCGGAAACGATGCTGCCGTAGCCGTCGCCGAGCACATCGCAGGAAGCGAAGATGCGTTCGTCCGCCTGATGAACGCCCGGGCCGCGGAGCTCGGCGCTTTGAACACGCGCTTTCAAAACCCGCATGGGCTCGACAAGCCCGGCCACTTTTCTACAGCTTACGACCTCGCTCTCCTCGCCCGCCTGGCGCTCCTTTACCCCACCTTCGCAGAGATCGTCGCAAAGCAGACATACAGCTCCGAGAGCGGCGCCTGGACCAATACAAACAAACTCCTATGGAGCTACGAGGGAATCGAAGGGATCAAGACGGGGACGACGGGACAGGCCGGATACTGTCTGGTGGCGACGGCCACACAAAACGGAATGCAGCTCATCACCGTCGTCCTTGGAAGCACGGATCGGTGGTCCGATACCCGAAAGCTTTTGGACTACGGGTTTGACAACTTTCATCTCGTGACGCTCGCGGACAAAGGCGACGTGATCGCGCGCCTTCCGATCGATCGGGGGATGGACCCCATCGTGGCAGTCACCAATCGCCCTTTGACGGTGGTGGTCCGCGACGAGGACGTCGCGCACATCTCCACCGAGTGGCAAATCCACCCAAACCTCAAGGCGCCGATCGCCCGAGGTCAGACCGTGGGAACCATTCAAGTCTACATCGGTGAGACACTGGCAAAGGAGGTTCCCCTCGTATCTGCGGCCGACATCGAGCGGCGAACGATCTTTCGCACGATTTGGCGGTGGGCTACCGGCGCCTAACGCAGAGTCCGCTGCGCTCTAGGCCGGCTCCAAGGGCGCCATTCCGGCCATCAGCTTCTTGACGCCTTCGCCCGGAAACGCAACCGTAAGGATCGTGTCGCTCCCTGAAGGCTGGGCCGAAACGACGGTGCCGACGCCAAACTTTGCATGCCGCACGCGGTCTCCGGTCGAAAACGTCCGCGCCGCGCCGGCCTTCGCTGCTTGGGGCCTGAGCCCAGTTGAGGCGCCCGAAGAGCCGGAGCCCCCAAAGAGCGAGCCTGATCGTCCCACTCCGATCCGGGCAAGTGAGCGTGCCTCCTCAACGTCGTGGAGCAGCTCTCTCGGCACCTCGTCGACAAAGCGCGACACTTCATTGTACGCCGTCTGCCCGTATAGCGTCCGATACTTGGCGCACGTGAGGTACAGGCGCTCCATCGCCCGCGTCATGCCGACATAGCAAAGCCGCCGCTCTTCCTCGAGTTCGCCCGGCTCCCAGATCGCCCGAGAGTGGGGAAAGACGCCTTCTTCCATCCCGACGAGGAATACGACGGGGAACTCGAGACCTTTGGCGGAGTGGAGCGTCATCATCGTCACCGTCTCGGCGTCTTCGTCGTACGCGTCGGCATCCGAAACGAGCGCCACGTGATCGAGGAATGCGTCGAGGTCGGACTCGACTTGGCTTTCAAACTCCTTTGCCACCGATAGGAACTCTCTTAGGTTTTCAACCCGTGCCTGAGCTTCCACCGTCCGCTCCGACTCGAGTTCTTTGAGGTAGCCGGAGTCGTGGAGCACTTTGTCGACGAGGCCCGTGAGCGAGAGTCCTTCGACGGAAGACCGCAGGGAGTCGATCAACTCGACCACGCCCTCCACCTTTTTCGCGTAGCCCGAGCTGATGTCGTCGACTTCCTGGACGCGCTGCATCGCCTCGTAGAGGCTGATCCCTTCCCTGGCGGCAAACTGATCGAGCCGAGCGATCGTCGTATCCCCGATGCCTCGTTTGGGGACGTTGATGATCCGCCGCAGCGCCAAGTCCCCCTCGACGTTGGCTACGACCCTTAAGTATGCGAGGAGGTCCTTCACCTCTTTGCGCTCATAGAAACGGACGCCGGAGACGATGCGGTACGGCGTTCCTCTGCGGATAAACTCTTCCTCGAACGTGCGGGATTGCGCGTGGGTCCGGTAGAGGATCGTGGCGTCCTTGTAGCTGCGTCTTTCTTCCCGGCGGAGGCGCTCGATTTCGTCGGCGATGAATCCCGCCTCGCCCCGCTCGTCATCCGCCCTGAAAAACTGGATCTTCTCACCGTCCGGATTTTCGGTGAAGAGGGTTTTGTCGGGCCGGTCCAAGTTGTTCGCGATGACGGAGTTGGCCGCTTCGAGGATCCGCTTGGTCGAGCGGTAGTTTTGCTCGAGCTTCACGACTTTCGCCTCGGGGTAGTCGCGCTCAAAGTTGAGGATGTTGCGGATGTCCGCGCCGCGAAACCGATAGATGCTTTGGTCGGCGTCGCCGACGACGCAAAGGTTGCGATGGGCGGCGCACAGCAAGTTCACCAGCACGTACTGAGCATGGTTCGTATCCTGGTACTCGTCGACGAGCACAAACTTGAAGCGCTCCTGATAGGCGTGCAACACGTCGGGGTGTTGTTCAAACAGGGCCACGGTCCGTCCGAGCAAGTCATCGAAATCCATGGCGTTGTTCGCTTCGAGCTTTTTCTGGTAGCGCTCATACACGCGCCCGACGTTTTGTTCCCAGTAGTCCCCCGCACTCTGCTGGTAAGCGTGCCACCCCGTGAGCTCGTTCTTGGCGGCGCTGATCGCGCTCAGCAGGGCGCGTGGCTCGAAGTTTTTGGAGTCCATGTTGAGCTCTTTCAACGTCTCCCTCATCGCAGCCATTTGATCCGCCGTATCAAAGATCACGAAGTGATTCTTGTAGCCCAAGCGATCCGCATGCCTTCTCAAAATCTGGACGCACGTCGCGTGAAACGTGCCCACCATGAGCGCGTCGGCAAACGGGCCTACCGTTTGGCGCAGCCGGTCCTTCATCTCGGTTGCTGCCTTGTTCGTAAACGTGACCGCAAGTATTTGCGAGGGAAGAGCCTTTCTTTCATTGAGCAAATAGGCTATGCGAAACGTCAGCACCCTCGTCTTGCCGCTGCCCGCTCCGGCGATCACCAAAAGCGGGCCCTCGACGTGGGTTACCGCTTCTTTTTGGGCAGTGTTCAGCTTGTCCAGCCACACCAAGCGAAGCTCCTCCTCTTAAAAATCCGTCTAA
>CAYRIY010000011.1:508-27151 GCA_964424335.1 uncultured Clostridia bacterium | reverse complement strand
GGCGGCCAAGTGGGTGACTCCTTAAGAAACAATCCATCAACGGGGAATCCAAAGCGTATCCCCAGCGCGCAACTCGTTTGGATCGGCGATTTCGTTTAGCAGGCGAATCGCCGAGATTGGAACGTCAAACCGCTGCGCAAGGCCTGACAACGTGTCCCCGTCGCGCACGCGGTAGGCGTCACGCTCCACGAAAGGCGACGCGGAAAGTGCGTCGAAGTGTGCGATCCCGTATCCGACGAGGCTTTCTGCGTCCATGAGGCGCGTGGTTGCAGTCGGACTTCCAAGAATGACGAGCAATAGGCGATGCCCCGCCCTTTGCACGGCAAAGGCCAGCGAGTACCCGCTTCCAGGCGTAAAGCTCGTCTTGATCCCAAATGCGCCCGGCTCCCGCATGAGTAGGGAGTTGACGTTGATCACACCCCGGCTCTTCCAGGCGAGCGTGGTCCGGGTCTTGCTGACAAGATCGCGAAAGACCGGGTACTTGAGGGCCTCCGAGGCAATCGCGGCGATGTCGTACGCCGTGCTTCTGTTTTCGACGCCGTCCGCGCCAAAGGGGTCTTCAAAGCGGCTCGATTCGGCGCCGACGCGCCTTGCCTCCGCGTTCATTTGCCGAGCAAACGAGTCGACCGACCCGGCGATGTGTTGCGCAAGGGAGAGGGCCGCCGCCGATCCCGGCCGGTACATCATCACTGTGAGCAGGTCGCTTACGGGCATGAGCTCGCCTTCGACGACGGTCATTCCCCATCCGAAGGCGTTGGCTGCGTCCCTGCTGATCCTTGCCTCTTCATCCAGGCCTCCCCGCTCGAGCGCGACGAGCGCCGTGAGAATCTTGGCGAGCTCTCCGGGAGGGTGGCGGTCGTGCGCCTGCTTGGTGTAGAGGATGCGACCGGTGTCAAGGTCAAGCATGATGGCGGCCGCCGCTTCGATGTGCGGGGGCGGCGGGACCCCAAGCCGCGCCGGAGGATCTTGGCTTTTTCCCATGATGAATGGGCTTGCCGCAATGCCGCCCCATACGAGCGCGGCCGACAAAAAAAGCCCAAACGCAAGGCTGACCCACCGTGCGGACACCGGTTTCACCTCGTATCCGATCAAGGAAATCCCACGGTGAAACCTATGTCTGCCTTAACGCTGCGGATGACTCGGGGCCCAAAGCTACTTGCCGGGAGGCGCGTCTTCCGAGCCGCCGCCGCCTCTGCGCTTGGCAAGCTCCCGCCACACGTCCTCAGGGCGAACGCCCGCCTCCACAAACAGTACGAGCAAATGGTAGATCAGGTCGGCGCCTTCGGCAACGAGACCATCCCGGTCGCCTCCCTTGCCGGCGATGATCACCTCGGCGCTCTCCTCGCCGACCTTCTTCAACACTTTGTCGATGCCTGCCGAAAACAAATACGACGTGTACGAGCCTTCCACCGGATTTGCTTTGCGATCGAGGATCACGTCGTAAAGCTCCGCAACCACGCGCTCGCTCACTTGGGAGGTATCCATCGATGCGACCTCTTTTCCGTAAACCTGATCGGGATCGAAGGCCGGCGCATCCAACTCGCCCTCGCTCCCATGAACGCCTTCGATGTCGTAGTGAAAACAGGAAACAAAGCCCTCGTGGCACGCCCCGGGACCAACTTGCTCGACCTGAATGAGGAGGGTGTCCTGGTCACAGTCGACACGCACGCTCTTTACTTTTTGCACGTGTCCGGACGTTTCCCCCTTTTGCCAGAGCCTTTGCCTGCTGCGGCTATAAAACCACGTCAACCCCGTGTCAAGCGTCTTTTGCAGCGAATCGCGGTTCATGTAACCGAGCATGAGCACGCGGTTTGTATGCACGTCTTGAATGATCGCAGGCACGAGCCCATCCGCGTTGAACCGCACCTTATCCGGCGCGACCGTCCGACCCTTCGCTTCTCCCATCTCGCCCCGCCCTACCTAAGAAAGTGAAATGCCACACGTGCGGCGGGCCCGCTCAAAGCCGCACTTGCACGCCGTGGGAACGCAAATACGCCTTGGCCTCGGCGATGCTGTGATCGCCGAAATGAAAGATCGAGGCGGCGAGGACCGCGTCGGCCTTGCCCTCGACGATGCCCTCGAGGAGATGTTGGAGGTTGCCGACGCCGCCGGAAGCGATCACGGGAACGTCCACTCGCTCGGAGACCGTGCGATTCAACTCGTTGTCGTACCCCTCACGGGTACCATCCGCGTCGATGCTGTTTAGGACGAGTTCGCCCGCCCCTAGCAGGGCCCCACGCTCCGCCCACTCGACCGCGTCCATGCCCGTCGGCTTGCGCCCTCCGTTTACGACGACTTCCCACCAAAGCGTGCCGTCCGGCCTGTGCTGACGGCGGGCATCGATCGACAGCACGATGCACTGACTGCCGAAATGTTCGGCGCCCGCCCGGATCAAGTCAGGGTCTTTGACCGCAGCGGAGTTGATGGAAATCTTATCGGCGCCCGCCTGAAGGAGCGCCCGCATCGACTCGACGTCGGAGACGCCGCCGCCCACGGTGAACGGGATGAAAGCCTGCTCGGCCGTGCGACGGGCAACGTCGATCATCGTCTTACGGCCCTCTGCCGACGCCGTGATGTCGTAGAAGACGAGCTCGTCCGCGCCCTCTTTGTCGTAAAAGGCGGCGAGCTCAACGGGATCGCCCGCGTCCTTGATCGCCTCGAACTGAACGCCTTTTACCACACGGCCATCGCGCACGTCGAGGCAGGGAATGATTCGCTTGGCAAGTTGACTGCTCACGCGGCCGCCTCCTTTACGAGCCGGATCGCCTCGGCAAGATCGATGCGCCCGGTATAGATCGCCTTGCCGACGATGGCCCCGACCAGGCCTCGGCTCGAGTGCTTGGCGAGGGTTGTGAGGTCCTGGGCGCTCGAGACACCACCGGACGCGATGATGCCGACACCGGTCTCGAGCATGCGCTCGGTGCTTTGAAAGTTAGGTCCAAGCAACATGCCGTCCCGGGCGATGTCCGTGTAGACGATCTCCCGAATGCCCATGGCTTTCATCTTCACGGCAAGGTCGAAGGCGTCGACGTCCGACTCCTCGACCCACCCCTCGACCGCCACCCGACCGTCGCGGGCGTCGATCCCGACCATCACCCGTTCGCCACCGAAGCGAGCGCACGCTTCTGCAACGGTCTCTGGGCTCTTGAGCGCAATGGTGCCGAGGATCACGCGATCGACGCCCGCATCGAGAAGGTCTTGGACGGCGTCCAAGCTGCGAATGCCGCCACCGGTCTGCACCGGCACGTCGACGGCCCGCACGATGCGCTTCAATATGTCGCTGTTCTTTGGCTTCCCATCGAAGGCGCCGTCAAGGTCGACCACGTGGATGCGCTCCGCCCCCGCCGCCTCAAACCCTTTGGCCACCGCGACCGGGTCGTCGGAGAATACGGTTTCCTGATCCTTGTCGCCTTGAATGAGACGGACGCAGCGGCCGCCCTTTAAATCGATCGCCGGGATTACGATCATGCATTCGTCACCTCGCCGAAGTTTTTCAAGATCGAGAGCCCCACGGAACTGCTCTTTTCCGGGTGAAACTGGACCGCCATGATGTGCTCTCGCTCGAGGCTCGAAGCAAACCGAACACCGTACTCGGTCGTGGTGCTGACGACGCTCGCCTCTTGGGGTTCCGCGTAATAGGAGTGGACGAAGTACACGTACGCCCCATCTTCGATGCCGCGATAAAGGCGGCTCGGGCCCGAGAGGTGCAACTTATTCCACCCGATTTGCGGCACCTTCAGCCCGGGAGGAAACTTCCGCACCCGCCCTGGGATGACGCCGAGCCCTTTGGGAAGCGGCTCGTGCTCCGAGAAGCGCTCCTCGCTCTCGTCGAGAAGAAGCTGGAGCCCAAGACAGATCCCAAGAAACGGCTTGCCCCGTTCGATCTCGGTTAAGATTGCGTCCACAAACCCAGTGTTCGTCAGGTTTTCCATCGCTTTGCCGAAGGCCCCGACGCCCGGGAGAACGACGCCGCTCGCATGCTTTAGGCGCGCCGGATCGTCGGTCACGCGCGCGTCAAAGCCGAGGAGCGCAAAGGCCTTTTGCACGCTCCTCAGGTTGCCCATGCCGTAGTCGATGATCTCGATCATGCCAAGGTCCCCTTGGTCGACAAAACGCCTTTGATCCGCGGATCGATCGAAACCGCCTCCCGCAGCGCTCTCGCCGTCGCCTTGAACGCCGCCTCGATCACGTGATGGGCGTTTCCTCCCTCGAGGCAGCGAAGGTGGAGGTTGCAGGCCGCTTCATTGGAAAACGCACGAAAAAACTCCTCGGTTAGGCACGTATCGAATGCTCCGACGGCGTCGACCCGAAAGTCGAACCCTCTAAAGGCGAGGAACGGCCTGCCGCTCAAATCGATGACGGCCTGGACGAGCGCCTCGTCCATGGGTACGATCGCCGAGCCAAAGCGCCGGATCGACGCCTTGTCGCCCACCGCTTCGCGCACGGCCGCGCCAAGGACCAACCCGGTATCTTCGACCGTGTGATGCGCGTCCACATGGAGGTCGCCCTTTACGACCACCGCGAGATCAAAGAGGCCGTGTCGCGCAAAGGCGTCCAGCATGTGGTCGAAAAACCCGACCCCTGTGCTGGCCTCTGACCGGCCGTCGCCATCGAGATCGAGGGTGAGGCGAATATCGGTCTCGCCCGTCGTTCGCGTTCGTTCAACTTTCCTTGTCGCCGCCATGTTTGTGGCCTCCATAGCGTCGCTGAACGTTCCCGTGTCGAGGGTCGCTTCGGTCGAGCCCTCCTGGCTCGACCTCACTCGTGCTCCGGCTTCTCCGGCCCTCCTGGCCTCACGAAGCCTCCGCAACGCCCGGCGACACGGGAACGTTCAGCGACTTTGGCTAACTATTTCCAAACACCGTGATTCACGGCTATCGTCGTGCAAGGTTGCTGTTAAAAAGTGGGCCCCTTAGTCGTGCTTGCGGATGTCGAAGGCCCTGGCGTGGCCGTCGAGACCCTCTAGCCTAGCGAGGAGGCTGCCGTCCTCTGCTACCTCCGCCAGCGCCTCTTTCGTGTACGCGATGACACTCGAGCGGCGGACGAAGTCGTACACGCCAAGCGGCGATGAGAACCTCGCGGTGCCGTTGGTTGGCAGAATGTGGTTGGGACCCGCGATGTAATCGCCCACCGGCTCGGTCGACCAAGGGCCTAAAAAGACAGCGCCCGCGAACCGAATCTTGCTTAATATCGCAAAGGGCTCCCGCACGCACAGCTCGGCGTGCTCAGGCGCCAGCACGTTCAACCAGTCGCACGCCTCGTCCACGTCGCGGCAGACGATCGCGGCGCCCCACCGATCGAGGGACTCACGGGCCACTTCGCGCCTTGGCAACGCGTTGAGCTGCTTTTCGACTTCCGTCACCACCGCGCTTGCTACCTCGTCCCCGACGGCAAAGAGGACTGCCGCCGCCTCAGTGTCGTGCTCGGCCTGGGAGAGCAGGTCCGCCGCGACCCATTTCGGGTCCGCGCTCTCGTCGGCAATGACGGCGAGCTCGCTCGGGCCGTTCAGCGCGTCGATGCCCACTCGGCCAAACACCGCCCGCTTGGCAAGCGTGACAAAAATGTTGCCGGGGCCAACGATCTTGTCGACTTTGGGAATCCACGTCGTGCCGTACGCAAGCGCCGCCACCGCCTGAGCTCCGCCCACTTTGAGCACACGGTGCGCGCCCGCCTCGAGGGCAGCGACAAGGACGTAGGGGTTGACCGTTCCATCGGGCCTCGGGGGCGTGGCGACCACGATGTCCTCCACGCCCGCCACTTTCGCCGGGACGACGCTCATCAGCGCCGTCGACAAAAGCGGCGCCCTACCTCCCGGCACGTAACATCCCACGCGCTCCAGCGGAATCACTCGCTGGCCGAGAATTTCCCCATGGGGCCCCGTCGTAAACCAGGAACGCTCCCGCTGAGCTTCGTGAAATGCTTGTATCCTGCGACAAGCGTGACGGATCGCACGGAGCTCCTCGGGGCGCACCGCTTGCCTCGCGGCTTCGATCTCGTCGTCATCCGCGAATAATGAAGTCCCAGCGAGTTTCACCCCATCGATCTTTTCGAGGTACTCGACGACGGCGGCGTCACCGTGCGCTTCGACGTCGGCGACGATGCGACGCACCGCCTCTTCAGGTGTGACGCCCGGTCCAAAGATCGCTTCGACGCCCCTCGCAACCGAGGGGCTCACGGCCACTTCATCCAGAGGCGGCCGCATTAGGCTCACGCGCAATTCCTCCGGATTGGTCCGGCGGGCGTCATAGCGCTTCATCCTGCGGTCACCTCCGAATCGACGAGCGGGCGCAACCGGTCGACAAGGCTCCGAATGGCGTCATACGAGATCTTGTAGCTCACAGGGTTCGCGATGAGGCGAAGGCTGCTCTTGAGCACGCTGCCGACGATGCGAAGCCCGTTCTCGCGGAGCGTCGTCCCCGTCTCCGTCAAATCCACGATCGCGTCGGCAAGGCCGACCAATGGCGCGAGTTCGATCGAGCCGCTGAGCGGGATCACTTCGACTTGAATCCCCCGGCGGTTGAAAAACGACTCCGCAATCCGCGGGTATTTCGAGGCCACCCGGGAGTTAAAACCGAGGTCGCTCACCTTTTGTACCGGAGAGTCGCTCGGCACCGCGACAATCAGTTCGCAGCGGGAGATGCCAAGATCGAGAAGTTCGACCACGCGCCGCCCCTGCTCTTCCAGGACATCCTTTCCGGCGACGCCGATATCCGCCGCCCCGTACTCGACGTACGTCGGCACATCCATCGACTTCGCAAGGAAAAAGGTGATGTCGAGGGCATCATCAAACAACGTCAGCTTTCGTGAGGCGTCTTTCCAAGGCGCCCCGCCGCCGAGCGCGAGGAAGTACGGCTCGAGCGACTCCATCGGGCGTCCTTTCGCCACCGCGCAGGTCAGGCCCATTCCGATCCCACCTTTACCAATTCGTCGGCCGTTCCCGACCACGTCGCTTGGCTCGTGCGGTCGATCACTTCGAGGAGCGGTCGACCCTCAAAGTCCCGATACACCCGAGCGTAGCGGCGGATGCCGCGCTGCGCCGCATACTTTTCGGCGTCCACCACGGACGCGCACCCAAGGCCGATCTCCACGCTAATGCCGCTCGACCTGACCTGCGAGGCGGCTTGAAACAAGGCTGATCGCTCACTTGGGTTTGACCACATCACAAGCTGCGGCACGGGCGCGCTCGGCCTCCAACCCTGCCGCTCCAAGGCGAGCATCGCGCGCTCGACGCCAAATGCAAACCCGACCGCGGGGCATTCCCGGCCAAACTTTCCGACGAGCGAGTCATACCGTCCGCCGGTGCAAAGGCTCGACCCAAGCTCCGGCGAGTACCCCTCGAGAAGCATCCCGGTATAGTAGTCAAGTCCTTTGATCATGCCAAGATCGATCGCGACGCGCTCGACGAGCCCATACGCCTCGACGAGCGAATAGATCTCCGTGAGTTCGTCGAGCGACGCTAAGGCGGCCGGTGCGTCGACTGCGAGATCCCGGGCCGCCTGGAGGAGCTCCGCTCCGCCTCGGAGCGTCGGCAACTCGATCAATGCCGACTTGACCTTGGAACCGACCGGCCCATCTTTTACGATGGCTTCGTACCGCACGTAGTCACGGTCGAGCAGCGCCTCTCTTAGTTGCTGGGCAAAGCGTACGTCGACGCCTCGGATCAGTCCGTCGAAAAAGCCGATGTGTCCCAAATCGACCTGAAACGTGGCAAGACCGATCGCTTCAAAGAGGGAGATCGCCAAAGCAACGATCTCAGCGTCGGCGCTCGGGCCCGGGCTGCCCAATAGTTCGACGCCCACTTGCGTAAATTCGCGGCTCGTGCCAAGTTGGGGCTCCGCATAACGAAAGACGCTCCCGGCGTAGTAAAGCCTAATCGGGGCGTCTTCGTCCGTGTATCGCGTTGCGGCGACCCGAGCGACCGGCGTGGTCATTTCGGGGCGCAGAGCGAGCGTCGACCCATCTCGATCGACAAGACGGTACAATTGATCGTCGATCTCAGGTCCGTCGCCTTGCGCAAGGGCGTCGTAAAACTCGAGGCTCGGCGTGTAGATGCGGGCATAGCCCCACTCCTCGAGGCGCCGGGCTGCGCTCGCCTCAATCAAGCTCCTCTTGTAGCCGTCGGGGGGAAGAATATCCTTGGCCCCTCTGGGGGTTTGCACTTTGGTGTATTTCAGCACGTCAAAGCCTCATTTCGAGAAGAGCGGCGAGTCCCTCAGGCTCACTCCCACTCGATGGTCGACGGGGGCTTGGAACTGATGTCGTACACCACCCGGTTCACTTGCGGAATCTCGTTCATGATGCGGCTCGCGATGCGCTCGAGAACGCTGTAAGGAAGGCGCGACCAGTCGGCCGTCATCCCGTCCGTGCTCGAGACGGCCCGCACGGCAACGACGTATCCGTAGGTCCTCTCATCGCCCATGACCCCGACCGAGCGCGTGTCCGTAAGCACGGCGAAATACTGCCATACCGCGCGCTCCGCGTCGGCCTTGCTGATCTCTTCGACGACGATGGCATCCGCTTCTCGCTCGATTTCGAGCCGTTCGGCGTCGATGGGCCCCATGACTCGGATCGCAAGGCCGGGCCCGGGAAACGGCTGCCTCCAGACGATCTCATCCGGAAGTCCGAGCTCCTCACCTAACGCCCTCACTTCGTCTTTGAAAAGAAAGCGGAGCGGCTCGAGCAGCTCAAAATCCATGTGCTCCGGCAAACCGCCGACATTGTGGTGGCTCTTGATGGTGGCAGAGACGCCAAATCCACTCTCGATGACGTCCGGGTAGAGCGTCCCCTGGACGAGGAACCGAGCCTCGCCCAGCTTTCGGGCTTCTTCCTCAAAAACCCGGATGAACTCCTCGCCGATCAACTTCCGCTTGCGCTCGGGATCCGCAACTCCGACGAGGCGACTTAAGAACCGCTCCCGGGCGTCGACCCGGATAAACTGCTCGCCAAACCGCTCGCCAAACGTTTGGGAGACCTGCTCCGCCTCACCTTTTCGCAAAAAACCGTGATCGACGAAGATCGTCGTCAATTGGTCCCCGATCGCCCGGTGGACAAGCGTAGCCGCCACAGAGGAGTCGACGCCGCCCGAAAGCCCACAGACGACGCGGGCATCACCCACTTGCTCACGAATGCGACGGACGCTCGCCTCAACAAAGCTCTCCATCGTCCACGTCGCTTTACAACCGCAAATCTCAAAGAGGAAGTTTCGAAAGATCGCGATTCCCTTTGGCGTGTGGACCACCTCAGGGTGAAACTGCACCGCATACAGTTTTCGGTCCTTGTTTCGCATCGCGGCCACGGGCGAATTCTCGGTGGCGGCGAGGATTTCAAAGTCCGGCGGCGGTGCGTCCACGCGATCGCCGTGGCTCATCCAACAGACCGCGCCCTCTTCTCCATCGCTTTCAAAACCTTTGAAGAGGTCATCAAACGCCAGGATCTTTAGATTCGCCTTGCCAAACTCTCGCTTTTCGGCAGGACTCACATCCCCGCCGAGCGCCTTTGACATCAACTGCATGCCATAGCAGATCCCAAGGACCGGAACGCCGAGTTCGAACACATCTTTGGGGTAGGATGGCGCGCCTTCGGCGTAGACGCTTGCAGGTCCACCGGAGAGAATGACTCCCTTTACTCCCCGGTTTCGCAACTCCTCTACCGGCATCGTGTGCGGCCAAAGCTCGCAGTAAACGTTGCACTCGCGCACGCGCCGGGCAATCAGTTGGCTGTACTGAGCGCCAAAGTCGATGACCACGACCGTGTCGTGGCCTTTCGCGTACACGGGATCAACAAATGACTCCCACATCGCTTGCATACGCTCCTCGAGATCTTCAGGTTGCCTTCGTCAATCCGTGTGCGCTTGACTTGGATCCAATACGCCCACGTACGGGAGGTTTCGGTATTTTTCAGCGAAATCGAGCCCGTAGCCGACCACAAACTCGTCCTCGATCTCAAATCCTACGAAGTCGACTTTGATGTCGACCTGACGCCTTTCCGGCTTGTCCAAAAGTACACACGTCTTCACCGAGGCGGGTCCTCTGGCTGCAAGGTTATCGATGAGATACTTCAACGTGAGGCCACTGTCTACGATGTCCTCGACGATCAAGACATGGGCGCCTTCGATCGGCGCGTCCAAGTCCTTTAAAATCCGCACGACGCCTGAACTCGACGTCTGTTTTCCGTAGCTCGAAATCGCCATGAAGTCGAGTCGAACCGGAAGGTCGATCGCTCTGAGCAGATCGGCCGCGAAGACGACCGCGCCTTTGAGAATCACGACAGCCTGCAGGGGCGCGTCCAGATCTTTGTACGCATTCGTGATTTTCGCGCCCAACTCGCGTACCTTGTCACGAATAGCACTCTCGTCCAACATCACTCGCGAAACACCGAGATTGACGGCCATATCTGCACCCTTTGTCAACTTGGTTCAACGACTTATTTTAGCACGGGGCCAGAGTCGCTTCAACCGCAAGGCCGATGCCTGGCCCGTTCCAACTAAAGATCCCCCGCTCCGATATCGGAGTCGGGGGATCTCGTAAGGCTCAAATGTCTCGAATCGCAGGCGATCCGGGCCTACATCATGCCCATGCCGCCGCCCATGCCTCCCATGCCGCCCGGCGGCATGGCTTCCTCTTCCTCGGGCTCGTCGACGATGAGGGTTTCGGTCGTCAGGATCATGCCGGCGATGCTCGCAGCATTCTGAAGGGCGCTGCGGGTCACCTTTGCCGGGTCGATGATGCCGCTCTCGACCATGTTGACGAAGGTCCCGTTGAGCGCATCGTACCCGACGCCGGGCGTCTCGTTCTTGACGCGCTCGGCGATGACCGCACCTTCCGCTCCCGCGTTGTAGGCGATCACCTTGACAGGCGCCTCGAGCGCCCTCAGCACGATGGCGGCGCCGGTCCGCTCGTCGCCCTCGAGCTCGAGGCTGCCTACGGCGGCCGCGGCCTGAATCAACGTGGTGCCGCCTCCGGGGACGATGCCCTCCTCAACGGCTGCCCGGGTCGCCGAAAGGGCGTCCTCCACCCGGTGCTTGCGCTCCTTGAGCTCGGTTTCGGTCGCTGCGCCGACGCTGATGACGGCAACGCCGCCCGCGAGCTTGGCAAGGCGCTCCTGGAGCTTCTCCCGATCGTAGTCGGAGTCGGTCTCCTCGATTTCACGGCGAATCTGGGCGACGCGACCCTCGATGTCCGCAGGATTGCCCTTGCCGTCGACGATGGTCGTCTCTTCCTTGGTGACGCGGACCTGGCGGGCGGAGCCCAGCATGTCGAGGGTGACGTTCTCCAGTTTGAGGCCGACTTCGTCGGAGATGACCGTGCCGCCCGTGACAGCGGCGATGTCGCTCAGCATCGCCTTGCGCCGATCGCCGAAGCCGGGCGCCTTGACGGCGACAACTTGCAGCGTGCCTCGAACCTTGTTGACGACGAGCGTCGCGAGCGCCTCGCCTTCGACATCCTCGGCGATGATCAGGATCGGCTTGTTTGCCTGCATCGATTTCTCGAGCACCGGCACGAGATCGGCAACGGCGCTGATCTTTTTGTCCGTAATGAGAATGTACGGATCGTCGAGGACGGCTTCCATAGCCTCGGTGTCGGTGACCATGTACGGGGAGAGATACCCTCGGTCAAACTGCATGCCCTCGACGACTTCGACGGAGGTGCCGATGGTGTTGGACTCTTCGACCGTGATGACGCCGTCTTTGCCCACTTTCTCCATGGCCTCGGCGATGAGACGGCCCACCTCGGGATCGGCGGCGGAAATCGCTGCAACCTGTGCGATCGCTTCCTTGGTCTCAACAGGCTTGCTCATTTTCTCGATCTCTTCGATGACGCGCGCAACGGCCTTATCCATCCCCCGCTTGAGGGCGAGCGGCCCTGCGCCTGCCGCGACGTTTTTCAAGCCTTCGCGCACGAGCGCTTGGGCAAGGACCGTGGCGGTCGTCGTGCCATCGCCGGCAATGTCGTTGGTCTTGGTGGCGACTTCCTTGGCAAGCTGAGCGCCGAGGTTTTCAAACGGATCCTCGAGCTCGATCTCTTTGGCAATGGTTACGCCGTCGTTCGTGATCGTCGGCGAACCGTACTTCCTTTCGAGCACTACGTTGCGCCCTTTGGGTCCAAGGGTAACCTTGACCGCGTCGGCCAGCTTGTTGACGCCCCGCTCGAGGGCGCGGCGGGCTTCTTCGCGAAACTGCAACTCTTTACCCATAAGCTTACGTCACCTTCCTCGTGTGTCCGAAATAGTCAGACTTCAAGTTACATCCAGGCGGCGCTGTCGGTCGATTACTCGACGATCGCCAGGATGTCAGATTCGTTCATGATCAAGTACTCTTTGCCGTCAACCTTCACCTCGGTGCCGGCGTACTTGGCAAAGAGGACTCGGTCCCCCTCGCGGACGCTCATCGGGATCATCTCCCCGTTTTGAGCGCGCCGACCGGGACCGACTGCGATCACTTGGCCGTGCTGAGGCTTTTCCTTGGCGGTGTCCGGCAGGTAGATCCCGCTCTCGGTCTTTTGCTCTTGCTCGAGCGGCTCGACTACCACGCGGTCCGACAATGGCTTGAGCTGCATGAATTTCTCCCTCCCCTTTGCGAGATGGAATGTAAAGCAGGTATGTTCGCGTCGGCCGTCGACATGGGCGGGCGGCGCATTGTTAGCACTCACGTCCCTTGAGTGCTAAGTACAAACATAATAATAGTCAACGGAGGTGATAATTGCAACCGTTCGCGCGAACATTTGTCCCTACGTCTCGTCCACTCGATAATCGCCCCGAGCTCCCCCTGTTTTGGAGATGAGGCCCACACCTTCAATTACCATTCCCTTTTCGGCCGATTTACACATGTCGTACACGGTGAGTGCCGCGGCCGCCACGGCCGTGAGCGCCTCCATCTCCACCCCCGTGGCGGCGTGGGTTTTGACCGAGGCCTCGATCTGAACCGCCGGCAGGTCAAAGTCCGCCCACAGTTCGATGTCGATTCCCGTCAAAGGCACCGGGTGGCACATTGGAATCGTCTCTGCGGTGCGCTTGGCCGCCATGATCCCTGCAACCCTGGCGACCGTAAAGACGTCGCCTTTGGGCATTTCACCCGATACGATCAAGTCGAGCGTCTCGCGCGTCATACGCACCCGCCCGCGGGCGACCGCTCTGCGGTCTGTCGGCGCCTTCTCCGAAATGTCTACCATCCGAGCTTTTCCCGTTTCATCGATGTGCGTAAGTCGCCGCTCTTCCACGCTCAACCTTCCACCCTTTCGACCACGATTGGCGCGCCATCCAAAACGCCGTCAAAGGCGCGCGCATCTTCCTCCAACCTTCCGAAGACATTTACAGGGCTGGCTGGGCGGATCTCATCGCCTACGCTCGCCGGAGTCGGTCCCCAAAAGATGCAAAACGCCTTTCCAGGCGGCCAATACCCAAGATCGCCGGCGTCGACGACCGCACGACCGTTCTCAGATCCGATCTCCACCGGGATCGAGAAGTAGATCTCATCGCCCCACAAATTCACCTTTCCCCGGATCGGAAGGGCATTCCACACGGCGTTCGCCGTTTGAGTGTCGTTCAAAGCGGCAAAAGCAACGACATTCCCCGCCGTAATCCGAATTCGTCGCATCGACACCACCTCTTCGATATCGCTTCGCCAGCCAACGCTTTCATCGTTCGTAGCGACGCCGTGTCGCCTTGGGAGATAAGGCGCTCCCCCTCGCCCGGTTTCGAGCTTCAATAGGGAACGGACAATTCCTGTCTTGTGGGAACGCACGCTATCGCGTACCGCATCATGACCCACGAGGCCAGGAGACGCGCCCTCATGATGCGAAGTCATGGTCAGCTTGAGATTTCCTCTCCACATGCGAACGGAGCCTGAAGCGATGCGGACCGCCGGATTTGACATAGAGCTGGCATTCCTGCGCATCACTCGGCGCAAAGGTCGAATGATCGCCGGAGTTTGGACCGTGGCGATTGCGAGCGCCGCCGTGTTTTTCATCCTATCGCTCGGCAACGGCCTCGAGGCGTACTTCTCAGATCGCCTGAGGGCGTTTACACCCGCGCTGTGGGTCGAGGACGTACCTCAAAGGGCCGATGTGATCGCGCCCGACATCGGCAGCGCCCTCGCCGCCTATGACGGGGTGAGCGCCGTCTCGAAGACGGTGGAGGCCACCGTTCTTGCGTCTCGCGGCGACTCGAGCGCAGGCGCCAAGCTCACGGGGTATGAAGCTGACAAACTCGATCGAGTCCTACCGATCACAAAGCAATCGGTCGCGGGCAGGTTGCCGCAAGCAAGCGGCGAAGCGGCGATCGGCGTCGAGCTTGCGCACGCGCTCGGCGTTCACGTCGGCGATACCATTCAGCTCACGGGCGCGTCGGGCCACACCGCCTCCGCCCTCATCGTGGGCCTTCTCCATGCCGGCTTTGCGGCCGTCGACGCCGCGCTCGTCCTCACCACGTTTGAGACGGCATCCGACGTCGCAAGCGTGAGCGGCAGGTACGGTTACGCCTTGCAGATCGAGGAAAATGTGGACCTCGAGGCGCTTCGGCTCAAGGTCCAAGCGGATACGGGACGTTGGACGCAGACCTGGTACGAAGGACGCAGGGCGCTACTCGAAGCGATGGAAGTGCAGTCGAACGTCATGTTCTGGATCTCGCTCGCCGCCGTGGCAGCGGCCGCGCTCGGCAGTTCGGGCGTCGCCGTGTTGAGGGCTGCCGAACAAAGGCCAGAGTCCGGCATCCTCCTTGCGCTCGGAGCCTCCCGGGCAAACCTCCTCCGCACTGCGCTCGCCGAGAGCGCCTGGGGCGCATGCGCCGCAGCGGTTGCCGGCGCCGGCATTGGCTTGGTCGCCGTTTTGGCGCTCGGGAAGTATCCGGTGCAGTTGCCCTCCGCATTTGGCCTGGAATACCTCCCCTTGCAACCTTCATGGCCCGATTTCCTTTTGTCTGCCGGCTTAACGGTCGGGGCGACCACCGTCGCGTCGATCTTCCCCGCGCTGCGCGCCGCAAACGCCGACCCTGCGGACGTGCTGCGAGAAAGGTGAGCTTTTTACAAGGCAAATGCCACCTTTTGGCGAAAAGTGCTCCTGATAACCCAAGAGAGGGGATTTGCATGAAGCGCATGCCTCGGATGGCCGCCTTATTTTTCCTTTGTGCGATGTTGGTCGTTGCGGGATGCACCGACGAAACCGAGCGAGTGCTCCTCCCGCCCGTGGCTCCCATGGAAGGTATTACGACGATCGCAGTGGTCGGGATATCCAACGCCACGATCGATCCGGGCATTGGTCTTTTGTTTGAGCAGATGGTCACGAGCCAGCTCGCCGAGTCGAACCGGTACACGGTGATCGACGGCTTCACTGCTCGAGCGGCCCTTGCAAGGCTCAACATGACGCTCGAAGAGCTCGCAAACCCGGAGGCCGCGCGGCGGCTTGGTCGGGCGCTCGGGGCAGACGCCCTCATCACCGGCACGGCGACGTACTACTTCGAAGACGTCCGAACGGGCGTGCCCGAGTGCTTCAATTGCAACGTAGAGGGCCGCACGCCGTACTGGAGCGTAAGGCAGACAACGCAAGTCATCACGTCGTTCCAAGCCCGTGTAATTCGTACCGACACCGGCGTAATCATCTGGTCCAATGTCGGTGACGGCCGCGAGAACTCGACCCGCACGACTCAGATCAATTGGCGCTCGTCCACGCCGCCTCACGAGTCATTGGTGCCGCGGCCCGACCGCATCGACATTCCAAAGACACGAGAGGCCGCGACCCGAAATGCGGCGCGCGACTTTACCGAGGACCTATTACCCCGATGGGTCCGAGTTCGAAAGGATAGTTGATGATGCGAACGATTGAAATGGGGCGGACGGGCGTACACGTCCCCGTCATCGGGCAGGGCACCTGGCAAATGGGAATCGACTCAGGCGCCCGCAAACAAGAGATCGAAGCCCTGCGAACAGGCATCGAAGCCGGACTGACCTTGATCGACACCGCTGAGATGTACGCTCAAGGGGGTTCCGAGCGAGTGGTCGGCGAGGCGATCCGAGACGTCCGCGATCGTGTTTACATCGTCACCAAGGTTTGGCCGACCAACGGAACCTACGAAGGGACACTAAAGTCGGCCGACGCAAGCAGCAGCCGCTTAGGCACAACGATCGACCTTTACCTGCTCCATTGGCCGAGCGCGTCCATTCCGGTCGCGGAGACGATGCGGGCGATGCGAAAGCTGGTCCAAGACGGCGTCATCAAAGCCGTCGGCGTGAGCAACTTTACGGTCGAGCTGATGAACCAGGCCGAGGAGGCCCTCGGCGATGTGCCGCTCACGGCAAACCAGCTCCCACTCCATCTAAGAAGGCGCGCCATCGAGCGGGAAGTGCTCCCTCACTGCGTCGACCGGCGTGTGACGGTCATGGCCTATTCGCCGCTCGGTCAGGGCAACTTCCCCGAGCCGGGAACGGCGCAGCGGGAGCTCTTAGATGAGATTGGCGCGAAGTACGGGGCGACCGCCCACCAGGTGGCGATTAATTGGGTTGCGTCCCACGACGGGGTCATGACGATCCCCAAGGCATCCAAGGTGGAACACGTGCTGGCAAACGCCCGTGCGCTCGATTTTACCTTGAGCTCGGAAGATCTCGCTCGCCTCGACGCCGTCTTTCCGGCAGGCGACGCGCCGTACGAGACGTCGTATCACTAGCGCTTCAGGGGTGCGGAGGATACGGGTATCGATCCAGAGTCCGCCTCGCCTCAAAGTCTTAGTCCAGGCGACGCATTGAGCGCAAGGGACGACGTCTGCCCTCTCATAAACCGAAAGGCGCCGGCGGATGCGATCATTGCGGCGTTGTCGGTGCACAGCTTGAGGCTCGGATAATAGACCGAGACGCCCATCGACTCGCCGAGCTCGGTCGCCTTCTCCCGCAGGCGGCGATTTGCCGCCACGCCGCCCGAGAGCATGAGACGCTTCGCCCCCGTCTGCAGGAGCGCCCTGCGGCATCGGTCCACCAGCGTGTCGACAACAGCCTCCAGCAGGCTCGCCGAGAAGTCGCCGACGTCCACTTCTCGCCCCCGCTGTCGCTCGCTGTTGATCAAGTTGAGCGCCGCGGTCTTGAGGCCGCTGAAGCTCACATCGAGCGTCTCCTCGTCCATCATGGACCGTGGCAACGGGTACCGCTCGGGATCGCCATTCACGGCCAGCCGGTCGATCTGGGGCCCTGCGGGATACTCCAGCCCCAACACGCGCCCTACCTTGTCCAAACACTCGCCTGCGGCGTCATCGCGGGTCATTCCGAGCCGCACATATTCACCGAAATCCTTGATCTCCAAGATCTCCGTATGGCCGCCTGATACCGTGAGACAGACGGCGGGCGGCTCCAAGTCAGGGTGTTCGAGGAAGTTGGCGTACACGTGCCCTTCGATGTGGTTTACGCCGACAAACGGGATCTCCTTGGCAAACGCAAGGCCCTTCGCGAACATCAACCCTACCAGCAGACTGCCGACGAGACCGGGTCCATAGGTTGCCGCGATACAATCGACCTCGTCGATTTTTGTCGAGGCCTCCGAGAGCGCTCGGTCCACAACGGGCAAGATTAACTCGATGTGACGGCGTGAGGCAACCTCGGGCACCACCCCGCCGTAGACGCGGTGCAGATCGGCCTGCGATGCGATCACGCTCGATCGGATCACTCGACCGTCGGCGACGACCGCGGCCGCCGTCTCGTCGCAACTGGATTCGATTCCAAGGCAAATCGCCAACGCAGCTCATCCTTCCGAGGGTAGGCGCCAGATGTAGGCGCTGGGAGAGGTATTAGCATCGTGAGGGCGAAAGTGACTACGCAACCTCACATAGGCGAATGAACGCTCATGCGGTTATTTTCGCCCTACATAGCCGATTGGGGGAACGCCACGTGCCGCCGAAATCGAACAACGGGAAGAATCGCAGCGCACTTCGGAATGCGATCTCCCTAGGTTCGCTCGCGTTCGTGGTCTCGTTGTTTTTTAGCGGTTCGGCCGAAACCGTCCTCGGCACCGTCAATATCGCAACCGGATTCATCATTTTGGCGTCGATCATCGGCGTCGCTGTGGTGGCGGACGTCCTTGCCGTCGCCGTCGCAGCCGCCGAAGAAGCGCCCTTTCACGCCATGGCGTCCGATCGCGTGGCAGGCGCCAAGGAGGCCGTTGGCCTCGTGCGAAATGGCGCACGGGTGAACAGCATCTGTGCAGACGTCATCGGAGACATTTGCGGCACGGTGAGCGGCGCCATCGGCGCGGCCATCGTCTTGGATCTCAGATCGATCTATCCTGCGGTTCCCAGCGCCATCCTCAGCATGCTGGTCATCGGCATGATCGCCGCCGTAACCGTCGGATCCAAGGCGTTCACCAAAGGCTTTGCCATTGCACACGCGAACTACATCGTCGGCAAGGCCGCCAGGACGTGGTACGTGATCAAACGTTTGGCTCCGCTTCGTCGCCGGCGTCGAGGGTCTTCCACATGATGAGGGCGTCTTCGTTGTTGTCCCGATAGTACTTTCGCCTGATGCCGGCGGCCACATAACCGAGCTTGCGATATAAGTTCTGCGCAATGTCGTTGCTCGTCCGCACTTCCAAGGTCATGCGCCGGTGGCCGCGGGCGAGCGCGATCTTTTCGATGGCCATGAGCAGTTGCCGACCGATCCCCTGACCTCGATAGTCCGGATGGACTGCCACGTTGGTCACGTGACCTTCGCCAGCGATCAACCACACGCCGATATAACCGACCGCCCGATCGCCCACCTTGGCTACGAGGTAGTACGCTCGATCGTTATCGAGGAGCTCGGAAAGGAATGCCTGCTTCGACCAAGGCGTTGTAAAGGAGAGCTTTTCGATCCGCAAGATGTCGCTTAGGTCACGCAAGCGCATTGGGTCGATTACGACCGCATCTGTTTCCATCGGCGTTCCGCCTCCGATAGGCGCAGGTAATTGGGAACAAGTTCGACGAGATCCTCCCGGGCTCCCTCTCGGAATTTCATCTCACCGACATGGGCAACATTGGCAGGGCGCTGTGCCTCGCCATCCATTGCAACCCGAATCAGACGCCCTCGTGCGTCGGGCTCCAATACCGCTTGGACTGCTCCGGCGACGGCAGGCGATCCGTCGCCGACGAGCAAAACATCCTTCCCAGCGCGCAAGGGATCGACGAGCCGGTGTGCAATTTCCTCCACGCCAACTCTCGCCTCAGGCTCGATAGGCTGATGCTTGCTATGTAACGTCTCCCCTTGGAAAACGCCCGCGAATACGCTCTCACGGCGAGCGTCCAGGGACGAGCAAATCAGCGCCCCTGCCCCGGCAAACGTCCAGGCCGTAGCAAGGAGCGTGCTGACGGCGACGACGGGGATCGCGTGGGCGTACGCGATGCCCTTCACGGCCGCAAGCCCGATCCTCAGGCCCGTGAACGAACCCGGACCGATGCTCACACTGATCGCGTCCACGTCTTTCACCTCGATTGACAGACGCTCGAGCAGCGTCTCGAGTGACGGCAAGAGGTGCTCCGAGTGGCTCTCTTCCTTGCCAAGCACCGTCTGCCCTAGCAGCGCTCCGTCCTTGACGACCGCTACGCCGCCGACGCGAGCCGCGGTGTCAATGCCGATCGTGATCATGGCCCGTCCGCTCGCTCAGCTAAATTCTCTTGGAAAAGAGACGCAAGTCTCGCCCCCATCGCCGCGGCACGCTCCTTTAAGGTCCCACGAGCGAAAATAGTAATCGTCCTTCCTTTTGGAGACGCCTCAATGGACACGTCAAAGCGCGACGCGGGAATCAGGCCGCCTGCCTTGTCCCCCCACTCGATCAGCGAAACGGCATCGTGAGGATCGAAATATGCCTCAAATCCGATCTCCTCGAGCTGGGCGATCGGGTCCTCGAGTCGGTAAATGTCTAGATGATACATGGGAAATCGCAGGCCCGCGTACTCCCGCACAATGGTGAACGTCGGGCTCTGCACCTCGGCAGGGTCGCAGCCGAGTCCAACGGCGACGCCGCGTGCGAACACCGTCTTGCCCGCTCCCAGGTCGCCTTGGAGCACGACTACGTCTCCGGGCTCGAGCAGGCGCCCGAACGCGCTGCCAAGCGCGAGCGTTTGGACCTCCGAGCTGGTTTCGGTTTGAGTGACGAGCAAACAGATCGCAATCCTTTCCTATCGGCGGCGCATGCTTCGCATGCACCTCTTATATCCTTGTCCCGGTCGAATGCTCGTTACACCGCCCCTCGAGCTCGGTGCCACATCTTCCGAGCAACGAGCGCAAGCACGAGGAGGCCGATGAAAATCCATGCGTACATGCTTCCGTCCTCAATCACATCGAGAAGCGTATGCCACTGCGACTCCAACATGAACCCAACCAAGGCCACGCCGAAAATCCAGGGAAAAGCGCCAAGGGCGGTGTAGGGAATAAACTTGCCGATCTTCACCCCGGTGTGGCCTGCCGGAAGCGAAATGAAGTCCCGGACCACGGGGATCAATCGTCCGATGAGCACGGCCCTGCCTCCGTGGCGGGAAAACCACTCCTCCACACGGTCGAGATCGCGCTCCGAAGCAAAGAGAAACCGGCCGCCGTTTCCAAGGATCGCCCTTCCGTGCTTGCGACCCAAATAGTAAGGAATGAGCGAGCCCGTTACAAACCCGGCGGTGCCGACGAGGGCGGTCTCCACGAGGCCAAACTGCCCTTTGGCCACAAGAAACCCTGCAAACAAGAGAAAAACTTCGCTCGTGATCGGGATGCACGCCGCCTCGATCGCGAGGGCCAAAAAGACGCCCCAAAGTCCCACGCTCATGAGGAACTGCATGATCCAATCGGCGATCAGGCCAACGATCTCAGCCAACGTTAAAGGCTCCTCGAAGCCGCTCGAGCGCATCTCGGAATGCATCCGGAAGCGTAACGTCGAGTCGCCCGACGACCGTTCCCGCGTGGTTTCGCAAGGTTGGGCGACGGAAACGCTCGAGCGCCTGCTCGTCCTCTGGCGGAATGTCCATCAAGGCTCTCAGGACTTCGACCACGACCGGAGTCCTCGCCCTGCCCGCCCCATCCTCGACTTTGACCGCAAGTCCCCATTTCCCGCTCGTGTGTCCAAGACAATAGACGCCCTCAGCCCCGCTCTTGGCCACGATTGCCGGGGAAAGCCTGGACATCAGGTGAACGCAAAAAGAATCAGTCCCCGAGACGAGTGCCGGGTGCGCTTGCATCGCTTTGACCACGATGCCTGTGGATGAGACCCATGCATCGTCGATTCCCTCGCCTGAGGCAAGCCGTGCGTACGCTGTCGCCATCGCGCCGAGCGGCAGGCCAAAGACGGGCACTCCACAACCGTCCACACCGATGTGCACGTCGGCGCGCTCCACACCGGAAAACGCGGCGACCGTCTCCAAGATCCGTTGCTGAGCCGGGTGGGACGGCTCGAGATAGCGTTGAGGATCGGCGCCGATCAGCTTAGTGAGAGCCAGCATGCCTGCGTGCTTGCCGGAACAGTTGCAATGCACGGCCCTGGGCTCTTCGCCCCTCTCGGCAAGCGCCTTCGCCGACGGCCCATGCAACGGAGGATGGGCGCCGCACCTCAGGTACGATTCGTCGTAGCCGATATTTTGAAGAATGTGTTCCACTTGCTTTACGTGAAAGGGTTCGCCGTGATGCGAGGCGCACATGATAGCGATGTCCGCGTCGGAAAGATCGAAGGCATCCATCCCCCCGCCCGCAACGAACGGGAGCGCTTGAATGGGTTTCGCAGACGAGCGCCAAAAGGTGACAAGCCCGGGTTGTCCCGCTTGAGCAATAACGTTTCCGCGAGCGTCGCTAATCGCTGCATGCACCACATGGCGACTTTCGACCAAGTCGCCGCGGTATACAAGTACCTCGATCGGATCGATCATAGGAGATTAGACCTCGTGTCTTGTAATTTGTTGCACTCCGTCGCGCTCTAGAGTTCGCCACGGATTACGCATTCGCCGAACACGCGGCGATGAACGCCTCAAAAATCGCCCTGTCCCAACTTTGGCGGTAAAACGTTCGCTCCGGATGCCACTGCACGCCAAGGGCGAACGCGGCCGACCTGCCTTCTACGGCTTCGACAAGGCCGTCCGCGGCGGTGGCGCAGGCCGCGAGCGAATCGGCAACTCGCCGCACGCCCTGGTGGTGAAAGCTGTTCACCCGTAGATCGCTTCGACCTACGATGCGCTCGAGCATGCTCCCAGGCGCCACCTGCACTTTGTGCGTCGGATGCCAGTCGGGCGCCGTCTGGCGGTGCTGCAGGCGTGTCTGGGTCTGCCGATAAAGATCTTGATAGATGTCGCCGCCGGCGGCAATGTTCATCACCTGGCAACCTTTGCATATGCCAAGGACCGGCTTTCCCGCCTTGATGAACGCGTCACACAATGCAATCTCCGCCGCATCGGCGATCGGATCGATCGATCCGATTCCAACTATGGGCTCTTCACCAAACCAAATCGGATCGACGTCGCCGCCTCCCGGCAAGAGTAGACCGTCAAGAAAGTCCAGCGCACTGCGGACATCGACTGCCTCGTGGCACGGGAGTAGGACGGGAAATCCACCGACTGAGACGACCGTCCTCACATATTGTTCGGGCAATGAAAAGCGTTCCCTCTGTTCCGAACCGCCCAACGCGCAAGTAATCCCGATTCTCGGTGGCATGATCGCGCTCCCGCCTCACGAATGATCATTGTCGGACATAAGTCGATTAATCCGACACTAACTATCATACGCGTTCGTGATTTTAGCGACCCGATCTTTCGTCGCCTGCGTCTTAAGAGGGCGGGTGCAACTCGACGAGGCCGAGGCTAATTTCCAAGGCCGCGTCAACCTGACGCATCGCCGCTTCGTCGAGGTGTGTCACACGCTCTTTCAAACGGCGCCGGTCGATGGTTCGCAACTGTTCGAGAAGGATGACCGAGTCGCGGTCCAAGTTTGACTTTGACTTTGGAAGCTCGACATGGGTGGGCAGTTTCGCTTTTTTGATCCGGGACGTCACGGCCGCGACGATCGTCGTCGGGCTATAGCGATTGCCGATATCGTTTTGCAGGATCAAGACCGGCCGCGTGCCGCCTTGCTCGGAGCCTACGACAGGGTTGAGGTTTGCAAAGAAGATGTCGCCTCTATATACCTCCACTCGGGTCTGCCTCCGACAGCCTTCTTTCGTACTCTCCCGCATCGGTCAACGTGTCCTCGTCGTCGAGCGCGATCGCGAGGTTGAGCGCCGCCATGTCCTTGTAACCTCGGGCGAGCGCCGTTTTGAGCGCCTCGTTCGGCGTGCGCACGACGTACGCCTCCACTGCTTTCAAGACTGCGTCCGACCTGCTCATGCCTGCGCCGTGCGCCAGATGGTCCAACTGAGCAAGCAACTCGTCCGGGAGCGAAATCCAAATCCTCGTGCCGTGCGACACGGGCAATCAACCCTTCCCTACGTGGACAATCCCCGGCTTTGATTATAACGAGGTCTCAAATGGGGTGTCAACGAGCGCAAGGAGTTTGCCTAAAGGCTACGGATTCGCTCTTTTGCGCGCCAATTCAAATCTCGTGGGTCGACGTCACCCCAGTGACGCCAACCTGCTCTTAAGTAAGTCGATCATCCGGATCGGCGTCGGGTCGTTGCGATAGGCGAGCGCCAAGTAATAGCTGACAAAGTCGCCGGGGTAGATCAATGAGAAGAGCCTCGCCACATCGGATGTTCCCTCGGCCCAAAGCTCGGTCACGTCCCCGACGGCCTCTTCCATGATCTCGCGCGTGATGTCGATCCGGGCCTGCACTCGCTTGGGATCCATCTCGTCCCGCAAAATGACGAGGTGCACGGACTTCATCACCGAATCGGGAGACTCCCAGCCCACGGTCTCGTTATGATTTAGCTCCGGAAAGACATTCCAGTAGGCCGGGGCCTTCGCGTTTTCGTTGATTTGGGTCTTCCAACGATATGCGGCGGTGCCTTTCCATCCGTGTGAGCCATAGATGAGCGGTAACTTCCCTTTTAGTTCCACGGCCAGTTGCTTAGCCGGATTTTCGTCCAACGGCGCATCAAGGCCGTAGCGCGCTCTTTGGCGCTCGAGAAGTGCGGCCGTCTCCGCGAGCGCTTCATCTACTGCCGGGCAGAGGCCCGCTCGTTCCATGGCCACGAGCAGCGGCACGAATGAGTAACCGATCGCGGCTCGCGGCGAAAGCCCTCCCGGAACCGTGACGATGGGCCACCCCTTTTCCTTGGCCATGGCGCCGAGTTCGCCGCCTGTTGAAATCGCTACGATGCGAGCGCCCCTGGCCTCCGCTTCCCGGACCGCGGATAGCGTCTCCTCCGTGCCCCCTGAATAACTCGACGCGATCACCAGCGTGCGGTTGTCCACGTAGGCAGGCACGCCGTAGTCGCGATTCACTGCAATCGGCACGGGCGAAACGGACTCGAGCAGCGATCGCACCAAGTCTCCGCCGATCGCGGAACCCCCAAGCCCAAGCACGACGACGCGCTCAGCTCCCTCGAGCCCGGATAGGCTCGCATTGCGAGCAATCTCGGTTGCCTCACGCCACTGATCGGGTAGGGACATCACCAGGTTCCCCATCCCACCGGGATCGATGCGAGCAATCGCTTCCTTGTCGTCGAGCAATCGATCTTTACTTTCATTCGCCATAAAACGGAGCCTCCTAAGTACCGGGTCGGGTGGCGCCCGAATCTCCGGTGCGACGCCGCCCGCTTCGCGCGCCGGATACAGGTATTCACCCCGAGACAAAATTGTGCGGCCCCGAATGGTCTCAAGGCCGCACAATGTACGCTCGAATCGTGTTGCTGCTGGCTAAAGCCACGGGTCGTTACGAGATGACCTGCTCGGTCTCCTTATCGAACACGTGGATCTTTTTCATGTTGAACGTAACCGGGTGCTCCTCGCCGTCCGTCGCATCCGTGTGCGGATCCAACCTGCCGATAAACGGCGAATCGCCCTTCGAGAAGTAGACGACGACCTCCGCGCCCATCGGCTCGGTGACGTCGACGTTGGCAACAACCGTGTTATCCGGCGTCCCCGGGGTCATCTTGGCATCGTTGATGTCCTCTGGACGAATGCCGAAGATGACCTCCTTGTCGATGTATGCACCGAGGTTTTTGATCTGGCGAGCGCGATCCGGATCGATCTTGACCTTGAATGCCTCGGCCTGCAACCAGAAATCATCGCCCTCTTTACGCAGGACGGCGTTGATGAAGTTCATCGGAGGGCTGCCGATAAACCCGGCAACAAAGACGTTGACCGGATTGTCGTAAATCTCGAGCGGCGCACCGACCTGCTGAATGAAGCCGTCCTTCATCACGACGATGCGGTCGCCCATGGTCATGGCTTCCGTCTGGTCGTGCG
Source organism: uncultured Clostridia bacterium (assembly GCA_964424335.1). Lineage (GTDB taxonomy): Bacteria > Bacillota > Limnochordia > DTU080 > RSA5 > CAYRIY01. The sequence goes on along the minus strand of CAYRIY010000011.1, from coordinate 1,840 downwards.
TGACGTAAATCGCTGTGGTCTGCAAGCGAGCGTGAAGCTTTGAGAGCTCGGCGCGCATCTGAACGCGCAGCTTCGCGTCGAGGTTGGAGAGGGGCTCATCCATCAAGAACACTTTGGGCTCGCGAACAATCGCTCGGCCTACCGCTACGCGCTGCCTCTGTCCGCCCGAGAGCGCCTTTGGCTTTCGGTCGAGGAGGTTTTCGATGCCCAACATCCTCGCAGCCTCTTTCACACGACGGTCGATCTCGGCGCGTGGAAACTTGCGAAGCTTGAGCCCGAAGGCCATATTGTTGTACACGTCCATGTGAGGATAGAGTGCGTAGTTTTGGAACACCATGGCGATGTCCCGATCCTTCGGCGGGATATCGTTGACGAGCGTCTCACCGATGTAGATATTTCCGTCGGAGATCTCCTCCAGACCGGCAACCATACGCAACGTCGTCGATTTTCCACAACCGGAGGGCCCAACCAACACCATGAACTCTTTGTCACGAATCTCGAGATTGGCTTCACTAACAGCAACGACGTTGCCATATCTCTTCGTGACGTTCTGCAGGGAAACCCCGGCCACGAACCATCTCCTCCTTCGTTTAACCTTTCATCATTCGTAGATGCGGATTGGATAAAAGTCGCATTCACAAGGGCCCATTAGGGCTTTCTCGATAATTCCACACCTGTTTTCTCGAATCCTTCCCAGGGCCGCAAGATATAGATGTTACACGTGCCAGAAGGTGTCAAGAGACGGGCCGGCGACCGTAGGGACCAAGTGTGTCGCTTCAAGTGTATGCGAAAAGGTGCCGAAATGAAAGCAATCAGCGAGAGGATGCAACTTTTGCCTGTTGGAGACAGGGCGCGGAGGACGAGGAGATGGTTACCGTCAGTTGGCTACAACGCCAATCAACGCCGACCTATCGACACTCAGGCTGTAACCGACGAAGCCTCCGGCAATGCACCGGAGGCTTCGTCCATTTCGATCCACCCTGGCGGATTCACCGCGGGCGCTTCGGTTGTTATGCAGTTGATTCTTCCCTAACCCCGTGTGGGATTAGAACTTGATGCCGTACTCCGCCGTCATGTAGAAGCCCTCAGCCTTGAGCGGCTTGTTGCTATCGGGCTCGCCGGAGTTCGGAATCGGACCATGGTCCTTGCGGTTGTAGTTGGCATAGTGCAGACCGAGCTTGAGGCCGTTCGGCGCCGTCCACTCAGCAGACGTGTGGATCTGCGCATCGCCATTCAGCTTGCTCGAGTCGATCTTGACTTGGCCGGAGAGCTTGACAGCGTCGGCAAACGGAGTGTCGATCGTCGTGTCAGCCGTGACCGTGTGGATCACGG
>CAYRIY010000011.1:0-498 GCA_964424335.1 uncultured Clostridia bacterium | reverse complement strand
CCAACCGACGCCTCGAACTTGGTCGTGTCGTCACCGTCGTTGACCCTGTCGGTCAGCGTAACTCCACCGGAAAGGGCGAAGTCGTTGACGTTGGTAGCAGCGGTGAACTTGGTGACGGTCTTGTTCTTGCTGTCATCGACCGGGTGGTTGCCAACGTTGTAGTTGAGACCGAGGTCGATGCCGGCTTGAGTCGTCGAAAGGTCGACGTGGTAGCCGTTCCTGGAGTCATGGGCGCAGAGATCGCCGTCGTTGTCCTTACATGCGCCATTGTCCTTGTTCCGGCGAGCAAAACGCGGGTTCCAGTTGGCGTCGGGATCGATGCCGCGCACACCAACCTCCACGTCCACGCCAGGAAGCGTGTCGAGGATACCGGTCACGTCGTAGACATAACCTTTGTTGAGACCATCCGTTGCATAGTTGGCCTCGACGCTCAGCCCGTCAGCCGGATTGAGTCCGAGTCCGAGGTGGAAGTCGTGAACGAGCGTGTCGCCGGTGTAG
>CAYRIY010000010.1:5583-56788 GCA_964424335.1 uncultured Clostridia bacterium | reverse complement strand
GCTGGTCCCCTACATCAAGCCGGCGCAGCTCCCGCCGCCGCGCAACGTGTCGCAAGGGGAGTTTGACGTAATCATGGGTCGGGCGATCAACCAGGAGATCTCACCGGAGCAAGCGGTGATGGAAGGGCACGAGCTTTGGAGCCGCCTGCTCGCCGAATGGCGGATCGAGCTGGGCGAGTAGTCCCGCGCAAGTAGTCCCGTAACCCCAGTCGCTGTTCGTATACGTCCCTGCGAGACGTATACGAACAGCCGCTCGCCCAATAATTGGTTTTTCCGTGTATAATCTAGGCATGTCTCATTCATCGATTCATCGGACGATTGATGCAATCTGGCGGATCGAGTCGGCAAAGGTCATCGCGGGCCTCACGCGGATCGTGCGCGATGTGGGCGTCGCTGAAGACCTCGCCCAAGATGCGCTCGTGGCCGCGCTCGAACAGTGGCCCCAGACCGGGGTTCCGAAGAAACCCGCCGCTTGGCTCATGACGGTGGCAAAGCGCCGGGCAATGGATCAGTTCCGGCGCGAGAAGCGCCTTGGCGAAAAGGTCGTGGAGATGGGCCGCGAGCTCGAGTCGAGACCCGCGCTTCACGAACCGGACCTGGACGCTCTTTTTGAGGAGCCGGTCGAGGACGATCTCCTTTCGCTCATCTTCATGTGCTGTCACCCGACGCTCTCACGAGATGCCCGGGTGGCCCTGACGCTCCGGCTCTTTGGCGGCTTGTCGACCGAAGAGATCGCCCGAGCCTTTCTCACGCCGGTGCCGACGGTCGCGCAGCGCATCGTGCGTGCCAAAAGGACGCTCGCCAAAGAGCAGGTCGCGTTTGAAACCCCGAGCAAAGCGGACCTCCCATCTCGCCTGTCGTCGGTACTCGAAGTGATCTATCTGATTTTTAACGAGGGATACTCTGCGACCTCGGGCGACGACTGGGTTCGTCCCGCGCTCTGTCAAGAGGCGCTGCGGCTCGGGCGGATCCTCGCCGAGCTGGTCCCTGGGGAGTCCGAAGTCCACGGACTGGTGGCATTGATGGAGATCCAGGCGTCGCGCCTTGGAGCGAGGGTCGGGCCGGATGGCGCACCCGTCCTCTTGCTCGACCAAGATCGAAGGCGCTGGGATCGTCTGCTGATTCGCCGGGGCCTTGCGGCTTTGGAGCGGGCAGAGCGTCTTGGGGGGCCCTTTGGACCGTACGTTCTGCAGGCCGCCATCGCCGCTTGCCACGCTCGAGCGGCGGCGCCGGACGAGACCGATTGGAAGCGCATTGTTGCCCTGTACGAAGCGCTGCTCGAGATCGAACCAAGCCCGGTCGTCGAGCTGAATCGAGCCGTGGCGGTTTCGATGGCGTACGGTCCGCAGCCTGCGCTCGCGCTCGTCGATGAGTTGGCGGCTCACCCGGCCCTAAAGTCGTACCACTTGCTCCCAAGCGTGCGCGGCGACCTCCTTTGGAAACTTGGTCGGCTGGGCGAGGCGAGGGAAGAGTTTGAGCGGGCGGCGGCGCTCACTCAAAACGTGCGTGAGCGATCCTTGCTTTTAGCTCGGGCCGAGGAGTGCGCACGCGCACGGTTGTAACGTTTGGGATTGCACCTTTGGCCGGTGTGCGTCGGGTCGGGCCCTTGGAAATGTGTTGCCCGTGGGCCTAAAATGCCAAGGTGTACTCCAGGGTGGCGCGGGCGTCGGCAGCGGGCGAGGGCAAGAGCGCTCCTGGATGGCCAAAGAGCGTAAGCGCGAGCGCAACCTTTGATTGACCGCCTAGGGCGGTCGCCGCTCCTAGCGTCCACGCGCTTTGCCTCGCCGTGAGATCCGCGAGCAGCGCCGCGGACACCGAAGAAAACTCGTCGATTTGGTACGCAACCTGGTGAAATGTCCGATCGGCGCCTGGGCCCGCTGTGCCCCGATCCATCATGTACTCGCCAATCCAGTGCAATCGCCCTGAAAACCAGCTATAGTCGGCGCCGAAAACGACCTGCATAGAGCGAGCGGCGCCCGCTTCATCCGGAAGGCGATAGGCGCCCGCAATGCGCCAGCCGATGCCGCGGTCCCCTTTCAAATCCCCACCGAGCACGACGTCGCCTCGGTCGAGCGCGGCAAGGAGGGACCAGTCGACGCCGGACACGTTCCCCCGGCGGCGAACGCCTGCTTGCTCGCTGGCGAACGCGACGCTCCAGTAGTCGAGGGGACCTACGGGCGCCTGCAATACCACGGAAGTCACGCCTTTGCGGACGCCTGTCGGGTCGTGCGGGTCCGGCGGGTTGAACACGTCGGTCGGAGACCAGGCATAGCCAGAGCCCCAGTTGACGGTCTGCTTGCCGACCGTCACGTCTGCCCCCGGGAGGTAAAGTCGCAGGTAGAGCCGGTCAAGGCGCGCCTCGGCGCTGAAGTCCTGCTCCGTTGATCCGGAGCCGATCACTCGCCCGTCGAAGAAGATGCGCCACGGATGGGTGAGGGTGCGACCTTGGAGTCGAAGCGCGGTGGACGCCTGGAGGCGCTCGGCCGTGCCAACACGCGTACCGTCAAGCAGGAGCGACCACTCGCCGCCCATGCGGATCAAATCCTGAGCCCAGGCCGCGTGGGGAGCTGCGAGCCCGACGTGGAACATGAGCGTCAATACCAAGGCGAGCCTCAAAATGCGCCCGCCACGCGTTGGCAGGCGACAACGATTGCTTCGCATTCGCTCGTCTCGTCCATGAAGCACGCTCGTATTCTCCATGGGGCACGCTCCTTTTCTATATAACTTCGGATTAACGCATCAAACTGCGCAACGAAAATAGGTCCTCCGGGATTTCGATGTCAAACTCCGCTCGGTTGATCACGAGCGTCGTCGAGGAGTTTTGCCTCAAGAGATCCCGCATGGTGACTTGGGTCGAGAAGGGACGCCCGCCGATGGTTTCGATTTTCTCCGTCTCCGCGATCTTGAGCAGCCGCCCCCCTGCTGCCATGAGCTCTTCTCGCCGCACGACAAAGAGCTCAGCGTCCACCCACATGCGTCGCAGGGCGTACGTGGCCTGAACGCCGGGCTTTACGCTTGCGTCGAGGACGTAGCACAACGCGTCGCCGCACGGCTCCATTCCGTCCAGCACGACGTCGTACACCTCGTGGAAGCGCTCGCTTTGGAGCGTGTCCTCGTAGGAGAAGTCGCTGCCCATAAACCCTTGGCGCAGCATGTGTCCAGAGATCTTGACGAGATCGTCCGCGTCCGGAAAGTACATCCAAAGCTCGTCGCCCAGCTTGAGGTATTTGGTATCGCGGTCGGCCGGATTGGTAAACGTGACAAGCCCGTTTCCTTGGCCGTCGCTGTACGATTGCATCTCCTTGACGAGCTCGCGCCTTCCGCTTCGAATGATCATCGTGCTCTCGAAATATGCGCTCTCAAAACTCGCATGCTCGTCGACTCGGGCTAGAATCTCCTGGGCGGTGAGCTCGGATTGTTCGGAGGCTTGTACTGCGGATTGTGTGAAGATAGACGCGGCTGTCGCCACGATCAACATGAGCGCTAGGGCGGCCAGCGCCCCGGGTTTGTCGTTGACGTACATCGATGTTCCTCATCCTTTCATCGTCGGACTGAGATCGAGTTCCCATGCCAAGTGCGCTCCGTGCGTCACGTGGCGCGCAGCGCCTCCGTGGGGCTCATTCGCGCCGCCTGGCGGGCGGGAAGAGCCACGGCCGCCACCGTGACGAGGATTCCGCCGACGAAGGCGTAGGCGACGACACCCGCCGAGAAGATGGGGTAGAGCGTAGTCGGGTACATGAGCTCTGCGCCCATTGCATCGGCGCCGGGCAGCGGGATGCCGACGCGGGACAAGACCAAAACGAGCGACGCTCCCACGAGCGATCCTACCAGGCTACCCGCAAGGCCGCAGACGCCGCCCTCGAGCAGGAACAACGTTCGAATCTCCCCGGAGCGAAGGCCCAAGGCGCTGAGCATCCCGATCTCCCGTCGGCGTTCGTTCACGATCATGACGAATGTGTTGACAACGACAAAACTCGCGAGTACGAGAAGGCCGATGTAAATCGCGTCGTAGATCCGGCGCCCGACCTGCAGGTACTCGATGATCTCGTTATGCTTGTACCAGGGAATCGACGTGTAACGGCCACCCTGCTCGCGGGCCATGTCTTCGATTTGCTGCGCCAATCTTGGAACGTCGAGCAAACGGCTTGCCATCACAAGCAGTTCGGTTGCGGCGTCGCCGAAATCGACTGCGCCTTGGGCGACATCGAGGGGCACGATGACCGTGCCGTCGTCGAGGAAGGGCATTCCGCTTTCAAAGGCCCCGACGATCGTCAAGGTGTACCCGCGCAAGGCGCCGAGCGACGTGCTGAAGACGAGCGTGAACCGGTCGCCTACGCCCAGTCCCAACCGGCCCAGCAGGCGGCGCCCGAGCACGGCCTCACGCTCACCGGAGCGGACGAATCGGCCTTCGCCGAGGTAGCGGTCGGCCCGGAGCAGTTCCCGTTCGATGTCGGGGTCTCCACCCACCACCAACACGCTGCGCAGGTCGTCTCCGTGGCTGATCATGCCCCCAAACCGCAGGCGAGGCGCGACCAAGTCGACGCCGGGGATCGCCGCGAGGTCTTGGGCCATCAGGGCGACGCCCTCTCCGTTCCAACCATCGACCGGATACTGCAGGGAGAGGAGCCTCTCACGCGATTCGTACTCCTGATCGATCACTCTGATGTGGCCGGCGCTCAGTCTGATGGCGCTCTCTTCCATCGTGGTCAAAATCCCGTCGATGGCGCCTTTGAGCAGGAGCACCATCATCACCGAAGCGGCCACGGAGAAGATGCTGAGCGCCGTCCGGGCGCGGGATCGCCCGAGGTTTCGCATGGCGATTCGTAGCAGTAGCACTGCTTTTCTACCCCTTTGATCGTGCGCCTATTGTTCACTGCCTCATCATGACGGCAGGGTGCTGCCGAGCGGCTTGCCTTGCCGGAATGTAACTTGAGACCAGGCAAGACGCAAATCCGGCCGCTGCTCCCCAAATATAGGTAGCCGGGTTCCAAGTGCCCCGGATCACGTTGTCGATGGGAAATCCTAGGTCGATGTCGCCAAGCATGCTCGACACGTCGATCCCCACCTCGACGAGGTACACGTTGACGGCGGCGCCAAGAACCGATCCGGCGATGGTCGCCAAGATGCCGATGCCCGCCGACTCGAGGAGGAAGAGCCGTACGATTTCGCTTTGACGCAGGCCCATCGCCTGCATCGTGCCGATCTCACGCTTTCGCTCGAGGGCGCCAAGCAGCGTGGTGTTGGTGACGCCGACAATCGCGATCAAGAAAATCGCCGCCACGAGCATCAGGTCGGTGGCGCTTCCCGTTTGAGCAAGCGCGAGGAAGTCGGCCGCCGACTCCTTCCACGTGACGACCTCGGCCGCGACGCCGGAGTCCGCCAAGGCCCGCTCGAGCCGAAGCTTTGCCGCCTCGGCGGAGACGCCGGATGCGAGGCGCACCACGACCTCGGTAGCGCGGCCTTCCATGCCCAAAGCGCTTGCGGTCGTGTCGAAGGCAAGGTAAATGTGGTTTCGATTTACATTGGGGTTCGGGGTGCTTGCCACGCCCACGATGGTGAGATCCATAGCCTGGATCGCATGGTCGCGCGTGCGCGTGACGATCGTGGCCACGTCTCCGACCTCAAGGCCCAGGAGCGTCGAAAGGTTCGCGCCGATGACGGCTTCATTCGTGCCGGGCCGGGGGAGGCGGCCGTCGACGTCGTCTGCGAGGCGCAGGACGTCGCTATCCCGGTCGCTGTCGACAGCTATCGCCAGCACGGGAAACTCCTCCCAGCCGGCTACGACTCGACCTGTGAATTGGGTCCTGGGGCTCGCCGATTCGACGCCTTGCACGGAAAGTGCAACGGGGAGAATGACGGCCGGGTCGATCGAGCGATCTAGGGGGAGGTTTTCTCGGTCGGAAAAGTATCCGACCGCATGCACTTTGAGGTCCCCGGTCTCGTAGTCGATGATGTTTTGCAGGCTCTTGCTGGTGAACCCTCCAAGCAGCGAGTCGACGATGATCAGCGTGATGATGCCAACGGCAAGGGAGCCAAAGGTGAGGAGGGTGCGCCGTGGGTTTCGCACGATGTTACGTGCCGCGATCTTGACGAGGAACGGCATCTCAATCTCTCCTCTCGTCCGAAGCGATGCGGCCGTCGTGCAACGTGATCAGTCGGCGGGCGTACTCGATCACCATGGGGTCGTGCGTGCTAAAGACAAACGTGGCGCCTTGCTTCTCGTTCATCTCACGCATCAGTTCGAGAATGGCTTTGCCTGTTTTCGAGTCGAGGTTTGCCGTGGGTTCGTCGGCGAGGACGATTTCCGGCTCCTTGACGAGGGCGCGGGCGATGGCGACGCGCTGTTGCTGGCCGCCGGAGAGCTCGCCCGGTTTGCGGTTTTCTAGGCCTTTCAACCCGACCTCGGCCAGGATCGCTCGCGCCCTCTCGTCGCTGTTTTTGGCCTTGAGCATGAGGAGAGGAAACTCGACGTTCTCCTTTGCCGTGAGGACGGGGATGAGGTTGTAGGATTGAAAGATAAACCCGATCTTGTCCCGGCGGATGTCGGCGCGCTCGTTGCGGCTTAGGTTGGACAGCTCTTTGCCGGCGAGCCGGATGCTCCCGGACGTCGGAGCATCGAGGCAGCCGATGAGATTGAGCAGCGTCGACTTGCCCGATCCGGAAGGACCGGCAATGGCTGTGAACTCCCCGGACTCGATCGCAAGGTCCACGCCTCGCACTGCGTGGACTTTGAGACTTCCTTGGACGTACGACTTGTGGACGTTCTCAAGCTCTAGGAGCGCCATGCGCGTCACTCCTCATCGGCGCCGGCCATGATGTCCGCAAATAGCTTGGGGACTTGCTGGTGGAGGCGCCTGTAAACTCGGGCAAACTCGCGCAACTTGACATTTGCGTTTGGCTGGTCTTCCTCGAGCGCAGCCAAACCTTCTTCCGCGATGGTGGCGATGGCTTCGAACTTTTGCAACGCGGCGCTCGCTAGGGAGACCGAGATGTCGGGGGCCACCTGATAGTACACCTTGCGATCCCCTCGCACGTGGACGCGCTCGATCAAATTGGTTTGCTCCCACACCCTTGTGCCGAGGCTGGCAGAGGCTTTGCTGATTTGCAAGGCCTCGACCATGTCGTCCAAAGACTGCGGTTTTTCCGAAATGAGAAGGAAAGCGAGGACCTGGCCGCTTGAGCGGGACGCTCCGAGCGTCTCCAGATACCTGCCAAACCGTTCGATGAACCGCTGCACACCTGGGTTGATCGTTTGCACATGCGCTTCCCCCGTTCTACCTTAATCCTAGTTGGTTTATAACGTTTAGTCAACATTAAAAGTATTGAACGTTTGGCGTTTGGGGCGAGGAGTGCCGACTCCTTGGTAGAAAGTTTGGACTAAAGTCACCTGCGGACGCCCGTTTCGCCGAGCGTTTCCAAAAGGCGAATGCTCTGCAAAAGAGGGAATGGTTGCCGTGGAGATCTCGATCAAGCGCGCTTATGAAGCTCCGTCACCGGAGGATGGCTACCGGGTGTTGGTTGACCGATTGTGGCCCCGAGGCGTCTCAAAGGAGCGTGCAAAACTCGACGCCTGGTTGAGGGCGGTTACACCGTCGCACGAGCTGCGCAAGTGGTATCACGCAAACCTCTCCCGCTGGGAGGAGTTTCGTGAGCGCTACCTGGCGGAGCTCGAGGCTGCCGAGGAGGCAGAGGGCGCGCTGCGTTCGCTCGCGCAGCGGGCCGGCGACGGGCGTGTGACGCTCGTCACCGGCGCAAAGAACGAGCGAAACCATGCGGTGGTGCTCAAAGAGTGCCTCGAGCAAATGGCGTCGAAGTAGATAGCGCCAACCTAAGGAACGCCATCGCAAGGCGTGACTTTTGCGTCAACGAGAGGCGTGGCGTGAGGTTGTTCGGGGTTTAACCGGCTGTGCCGTCGTGGCGCCTGTGGAGAAAGACGACGTTGCCGTCCGGGTCCTTGATGCAAGCCATTTTGCACACGGGCGTGTCGATCGGCTCTTCGGTCAAGATCTCGACGCCCTTTGCCCGCAGCTCCTGAACGGCAGCGTCGACGTCGTCGACCGCGAGCGCGATTGCCGTACTGCCGGCCGGTTGCACCCAATCGGGAGGCGGCACCCCGAGTGCGAGCGCCACCGGGTTGGTGTCAAACTCGATCCACCCGCCGCCCTCAAACGTGACGGCGTCTTCGATGCCGAGCGTCTCCCTGTAAAATGCCTTCGCACGCTCGATGTCGGAGACGTTGGTGATGACGAAGTCGATTGCCCTGACTTTCATAAAAACGCAGGCTCCTTTTTTTACGTGTGGTTGAAATAAGTGTAACGGTATGGACATGCACGGTCTTGTAAAAATCCGACAGTTTGAAGGAGGCTCAAAACGAGGATGCGCGCACCGGTCGCAAGCCTACACAAGTTTCGTGGCGTTCTTGACGCGAAAGCAGCCGAGGGGAAGTTTACCCTCACGCGGTACTGGCCCGCGGAGCATGTCGGCTTTTTTGTCGAGCGCTACTGGATCGTCCGCTGGGACCTAGATGAGCCGTATGTCCAAGCCACGGCCCCCAACCCGTGCGTCAACCTCGTCGTCGAGCCGGCAAGCTCGGGCGTTTTTGGCGTGCCGACCGGATCGTTTGCGCGGACGCTCGCAGGGCGGGGATGCACGTTTGGCGTGAAGTTTAAGCCCGGAGGCTTTTACCCATTTTTTCGGTCGCCGATCTCGGACTTGCGCGACAGGATGTTGGAGCTGGAGAAGGTGTTCGGCGAGGATGGCGCTGCGCTCGTCGATGAACTGCGCTCGCTGGACGAAGATGAGCAAATGGTCGAAGCGGCCGAGGCGTTCTTTCAACATCGCTTGCCCGAACCGGACGGAAACGTCGTGTTGGTCAACCAAATCGTCGACCACATCGTTGCGGAAGATACGGTCCAAAAAGTGGCCGACTTGGCCACTGCCTTTGGGCGCAGTGAGCGAAGTCTGCAGCGCTTATTCCACAAGTACGTAGGCGTTGGCCCGAGGTGGGTGATCGCTCGCTATCGCCTGCAGGAAGCGGTTTGCCGAATCGAAAGCGACCCCGTAGTCAAGTGGTCTGACGTGGCGGCTGAGCTCGGCTACTTCGATCAGTCCCACTTCGTGCGTGATTTCAAGAGAATCGTCGGGGTGACTCCGGCGGAATACGCGCGCAAAATCAGGGGCGAGCGAGCGCCGACTCCCTGTATCGACCAGGCGCCGGTCGCTCGCTCTGTGTAGCGTTAGTTCTCCGATTGTTTGGCTCGAAGTTGCTCGGCCATGCGCTCTTCCCGCTCACGCAGCTCGGGGGTGAGCACCGGCTCAAAGTCATCGGTCGTAAAGAGCTGGCGGATCTCAACCTCCGATTCTTCTCCGGTCGGGTTGGGCATGCGCCGCACCCACTCCGCCGCCTCCTCGAGGGACTTGACCTCCCAGATCCAGTACCCCGCGATCAGCTCTTTCGTCTCCGTGAACGGGCCGTCGATCACCGTGGTCGTATCTCCGGAAAAACGGACGCGCTTAGCGCGTGAGCTGGGGTGCAGCCCCTGACCATCCAGCATGATGCCGGCCTTGACGAGTTCCTCGTTGTAAGCCGTCATCGCCTCTAGCAGCTCCTGCTCTGGCATCACGCCTGCTTCCGTGTCTTTCGTTGCCTTGATCAACACCATGACTCGCATTGTGACCTCTCCTTTTGTTTTCTTTTTTTCGAACGTTGAATGCTGATTGGGCTACTATAACGGCCCCGCCGCTTGAGATCGCTTTCCCTGTTGGTCAGGGCCAAGTCTGCCTTACGGGGCGCCCGGCGGGCCGTCGTCGGGTCCAAACACCTGGCGCACGTGGGAGACGCCGTCGCCTTCGATCTCATAGAGCAGAAACTTCACGGCAAATCGCTCCTACTTTGGATTTTCAGAGCCGAGAATGGGCGCATTTTTGCTGCCCCGATCTCGGTCTCTATCCACACGTCGAACAAGATCCCGCGAAATCGACATGGTCGACCAAAAAAACGCGATCTTTTTTTGTTTTTTTCTTAGGCCGCTGGTCGCTGCCCCTGCGGCGCTCGCTGTGAGCCGCGCACAATCCACGGTCCGACGCACAAGAGCGAGACCGACCGCATCGTGTGCATCGCCGCGACGATGGCGGCACTCGCGCCAAGATCCATTGATACCGCGATCATCCCCTCCAAGGCGCCTGGGATGTTTCCCATCACAGCGGTTTCGAGGTCGATCTCCGTGATTGAGTAGAGCAAGAAGGCGAGCACAGCGCTCACACCGAGCAGGCCGAGAAGCAGAAGGAGCTGGATCGCTACGGCTCGCCGTAAGGTGCCGAGCACTTCTTTGTCAAAGCGAAGTCCCACGGACGTGCCAATGACGAGCAGGGCCGCAGCAAAGATTGCGGGCGGGACGGAAAAGCCGGCGGCTGCGACGTCGGGAAAGAACGTGCCTAGCCCCATCGAGAGAGTCATCGGTCCGAGCACGTAGGGGGAGGGAAAGCGCAACCGTTGTCCGAGGAGCGCTCCGGCAAGGCCGAGTAGGGCGAGGCCGGGAAGCAGGATGAACCATGGAGCGTGGTTTGTGGCCGCTTCGACCGGGAGATCCATCGTGGCGACCGCCGTCGATTGCGACGGATCGGTCCAGGCGGCAAGCAGCGGCGGGACCACGATCAAGATAAATAACAGCCGCACGTACTGCAACACTGCTACCGCTCTGGCATCGGCTCCGACCTTGTCGGCGGCGGCGACCATGGCCGAGGCTGCTCCCGGAATGGACCCTAGGAGGCCGGACGACCGATCGATCTCAGTCCACTTGGAAAGCAAGTACCCATTCGCAAGGCTTGCGGCCGTCGTGGCCGTCAAGACGAGGATCACGGCAGGAAAAGCTCTGCCAAGACTCGTAATCGTGTCGATCGAAAAAGAGAGTCCGACGGTAAGGCCGATCGCGCACTGGGCGATGGCTAAAAAGGGAGCGGGCACGGACAGTCTCCGCCCGAGGAACACCGACGTAATGAGTCCGCTGATCAAAGAGCCGACCAACCATGGTACGGGTAGACCGATCAGTGCGGCGGTCCCGCCGCCGATCGTTCCGACCGCCGCCGCGGATAACCACTGACCATATGGCGCGGCGGGTGCGCCTGGTTTGCCGCCTTCGTCACTCATCGAACAAACTCACCTCGTCCAGAGTAGTTTCGTATCGGTCCCGTGGTTCCTGGCGAGGTGGCCGAACGCGCCGCGGCGAAGTTGGATGGCGCTGCTCGAATACGTGGCGCAGGAACATATTCGTGCAGCGCCTAGTGAAGCAATATAGGGGAGTCGTGTCAATCATGCGTCCCAATAAGCCCAAAGTGCCTCCGGTTTTTGTCGTCCTTGTCGCGGCCATACTGATGTGGGGCGCGAGCGCTGCTTTTCCCAGGCTTTCTTTTTCGTTCGCTGGGTCGAGCCTCGTTGCCTTGGCCTTTTTCGTTGTTGGCATTGCTGTCGCAGCGACGGGGGCGTCCACCTTTGCCAGTGCAGGGACGACCACCGATCCCCTAAATCCCGATCGGGCTTCTTCCCTCGTGACGCATGGCATTTTTCGCTACACCCGCAATCCAATGTACCTCGGCATGGCGAAGGTCCTTACGGCGTGGGCGCTTTTACTGGGCAACGCTGCTTCACTGCTCGTTATTGTCTTGTTTGTCGCGTACATGACTCAGTATCAGATCAAACTCGAAGAGCTTGCCCTACAAGAGGCGTTTGGGGACGAGTACGCAAGATACAAGTCGTCGGTCCGCCGCTGGATTTGACGATTGGATCGCGCATGAACCTCGTCTTCATGGGCATCAGTCTTCGAGCGACGGGGGATGGCCGCTCTGGGAGATAATGATAAAATCATCTCTGACAAACAACGCAGGAAGAGGTGTACGACATGTCCACGTTCAGCGAGATCGAAAATGGCGTTTACCGATGGGACGGCACCGACGCCGACCACGGGTTTCCGATTATAGGCTACGTGGTGGCAACGGGCGAGGGGAATCTCCTGATCGATCCCCCGGGCACGTCCGGGAGCGTCGACGAGGTCAAAAAGCTCGGCAACCCGCGGGCGATCGTCATCACGGGGCAGTGGCACGTGCGCGGCGCTGGGAAGTGGAAGGATGCTTTCGGCGTCCCAATTGCGGCGCCTGATTCCGCGGCGGACGAGCTTGCCGCAGCAAAGACGAGCGCCGACCAGACCTTGGACGAAGGCGACAGCTATTTGGGGTGGACGGCGCTCCGCCTTACCGCGAGCGAGGGTGAGCGCACATACGACGAGCTGGCATTGTGGAACGCCGAGCGGCGGATCGTCGTCATCGGCGACTTCATTGCCGCTACCGAAGGCGGAGCTCTACATTTTGGGCCCCACTTGTTTGCCCAAATACCAACGTCAAAGTTGCGGCCATTGGTGGATCGCTTGCTCGAGCTTGAACCAAGGCTTCTGCTCTCCGGCCACATTGGTCCGCGAGAGGATGTAAAAGAGATCCTGGAGGGCCTCAAGTCCCTCTAGCGTTTGAATGATCGTCATCTTGCCTCGAGGAACGGGCCCGATTTTCGGGCCCTGTTTTCTTTAAAAAAGTGAAACCTAAGGCGCCGCTTCCCAGTCTAATAGGTGAAGGTTGAAAGCGAGGGGTCCAATGGGCGCAGAAGAAGCCAAGCTGCTCAGGTCGGCTCAAAACGGCGACGATCACGCCTTTGGACGCCTCGTCGAGCCGTACCTCGATCCGCTGTACCGCCTGGCGTCCAGGATCCTAAACGGAAGGCCCGAAGCGGAGGATGCCGTGCAAGAAGCGCTGTACCGGGCCTGGCGAGCGCTGCCGACGTTTCGACAAGACGCGAAGTTCTCCACGTGGCTGTATCGCATCACATGGCGCGTCTGTGTCGACATGTTGAACAAGCACGAGACCTTGCCTTTGGATCTCGATGTGGAGGATCGATCGAGAGAGCGCGACCCTGAGCGGCGTCTTGAGTCAATCGAAAACAAGAGCGTGATCGAAGAGGCGCTCAAAGACTTGTCGGTTCACTACCGGACGGCGCTCACGCTCTTTTACATCGAGGATCTGTCGGTGCGGGAGATCGGGGAGATACTCGGCATTCCGGTCGCTACGGTCAAGACGCACCTTCACAGGGCCCGCCAAGCGATGAAGGCGAGACTGGCGAGATTCGAACAGAAAGGGTGACCACGGCGTTGAATGAGCGAGGTTCACGGAGGCGATCATGGCTTTGTCGCTTGGCCGATCGGATGGAGTTCGCCGAACATGTGAGCGAGCGCGCCGGGTCGCTTTCGTCGAATGCTGGCCTACGGCGACTTGTCGCTCGTCACGTCGATCGGTGTCCTGAATGCCGATCGGAGCGAGCCGCAAACGAGCGGTTGATTCGGATGCTCAAAGAGTCGCAGCGGCCTTCAGCCCCTCCGGACATCCTGTCGGCGGTGATGGCGAAGATCGCGGCAGAGCGGGCGGAGCGTGGGGGCGTGGATGCCCGAGGAGTGGAAAGGCCGCGAGCGGCTCGGCGCGTACGCAAGGCGTTCAGTCCTGTATATCGGCTGGAGCTGGGGCCGACGCTTTGCGCTCTGGCACTCCTGTGCGGCTGGCTCGGGTTTATGAGCGCTTCGCAATGGCTCGTCGGATATTTGTATGCGGTCCCGGCCGTAGTGGATGGGGCGATGTCGATCGTTCGCTTGTATGCGAGCCAGACGATGGCCCTGGTGCATTTGGGATACGCCGCACTTCCGGAGGGCCTGGCGCCGTATGTGACGGCGTTCTTCTGGAGCGTCGTAGGCATTGGGGTTTGGCTCTTGATTCCGATTTTCGTGCGAGAACCGGTTCGCCGGTAAAGTTCGTCGGCCCTTGTGCGGTGGCCGACGTTGGCGAGTATGGCAAAAGAAATGGGCGGCGTGCCCGCCCAGCGGACTGGTAAAGGAGGCAGGCGTCATGTTGGATTTGTCACTGGCTACATTGGTGGTATTTGGGTTTCCGGCCCTGATCGTCACGTTGGTCTTGGCCTTCGCCGCGTTTCAGCGGTACTTGAAGCACAAAGAGTGGATGGCGATGATCAACCAAGGCATGGTGCCCGAGGACTGGGAGGAGAAGAAATCTCCCGTGCGTCAATGGCAGGGGAGTTCTTACTCTGCTGTGATCATCACGTTGGTGGGGATCGCCATCACACTAGGGTTGTCGACGATCGGAATCGGACCATGGTTGATCGGCGGCCTGGTGCCCACGGCGATCGGATGCGGACTCCTCATCGGACAGTTTTTGAGCGAATCAAAGGCGGCGAAGAAAGATGAGTAACAGCCAACCGGCAAAGGCCGGATTTCGTGGGCTCGTCCTGATACTTGGAATCGTAGTGCTCTGTCTTGGGTTTGCCAGTCTCTTCTCGACGGGTTGGTCCGGTCCACGAGTCGCGGAGGAGATCGAGCGATCGTTCACCCTTGCGGACGGTCAACGTCTTGAGGTGCGGGGGCGAAACGGCACGATCGAGTACGCTCCGTGGGACGGCAGCGAGGTCGTGATTCAGGCGACCAAGCGCGTCAATGGCCTCTTTGGCTGGTTGTCGGAGCGGATCGCGGGCTCGGTCGAGATTGAGATCGTTCAAGACGGCCAGGGAGTGAAGGCTTCGGAGCGGGGCCTGTGGCCACGCTTCCTCGCCAATTGGTCAGTGAGTTACGTGGTCCTGACGCCACGGGGATGGTCGGGCGACATCACGCTGCACACGTCGAACGGGCGGATCACGGCAAAGGGCGTCCACGGCAAGGCGGATCTCAGATCGTCGAACGGGGCGATCCGCGTCGAAGGTCAGTCGGGCTCGCTTCGGGCCCGTACGTCAAACGGTCTTGTGGAGCTGACCGACGTGGACGGCGTCATCAATGCCGAGTCGTCGAACGGGCCAATCCGGATCGAAGGCGGCGTGTTGACGGGCTCCGGCAGCGTGCGCACCAGCAACGGCGCGATCAGCATCCGCGGCCACCTACAGCCCGGCGCGGCCTACGACGCACGCACGTCGAACGGTGCGGTGACGCTTGCCCTCGTCGATCCCGACGTGTCGCTCGACTTGCGCACGAGCAACGGATCGATCGGCCTCGATATGGATGTCACGGTGTCCGACCTCGGCAGGAGCAGCTTGCAAGGGCGGATCGGCGAAGGAGCCGCCACGCTCATCGCGCGCACGTCAAACGGCAGCATCAGACTGCTCGATGGGCGCTAGCGGCCGCCCAAATGCAAGGCGCGGCACGCCCGTAGGAGGGAGGCGGATTTGGTCTCGGCGCTTGCCCGGGATCAAATCCGCCCCGTCGTGCGACGTTACATGGCGCTGAGGTGTTCGGCAAGTCGGGCAAGCGTCTGCTTCGCGCCCTCGATTGCGCCAATCTCCTTGATGACGTAATCGCGCGCCTCTTTGCTCGCGTGCCTTTGCTTGAGGGAGACTCGAGTCTTTCCGTTTATATCCGCAAACGTAACCTCCACCTCAAAGGCGTGCGGATCGCCCTCTTTCTCGCCGTGCCAATAGTGGAGGCGTTCGGCCTCTTGCACTTCTCGGTAGACGATGAGGTTGTCGTAGTCCGTGCCGTCTGGACCGTGCATGACGAAACGCCAAACGCCGTCCGGCCTCACGTCCATTTCGAGCGTCGTCGTCGTAAAGCCGTCAGGACCCCACCAGGCGCCAATGTGCGCCGAGTCGGTCCATGCCTTCCAAACGAGCGCCCGGGGGGCATCAAAGAAGCGGATCACCTCGAGTTCGCGGTCTGAGGGAAACCTGGTTTCGCTCTCGTGCTCAGTCGCTTTCGCGTTCATTTGAATCCTCCTCATTTGCCTTCAGCGTTTGCAAATACCCGTCGAGCCGCCCAAAGCTCTCGTCCCAGAAGCGTCGGTAGCGCTCGACCCAGTCGGCGACGTCTCGCAGCGGGGCGGCTTCCAACCGGCACGGACGCCACTGAGCCTCGCGGCCTTGCGTGATCAGCCCAGCGCGCATCAGGACCTTCAAATGCTTGGTGACTGCCGGCCCGCTGATCTCAAACGGCTCCGCCAACTCTTTGACGGTTGCTTCCCCAAGACTTAAGCGCTCGAGGATGGCTCGGCGGGTCGGATCGGCGAGCGCTGCGAATACGACGCTGAGTTGATCTTCAGCCACAGGCATCACCCTCTCTTTTAAATAACCTATGGGTTAAATAACTAGTAGGTAAAATACACCACGCAGAGAGCAGTGTCAAGGGGTCATTGTGCGCGTATGGGGGAGAATTTTGGGCTATCTAGATGAGCAGGCCGCGACCGTGCCCACAAGCAGCGGTTCGCCGCTTTGGCCTGTCTCGGAGTTGGCCGGCCGCACAATGATGCGCATGGTGGGGGAGAAGGCGAGGGAGATGCCTGTGAGCGTGCCGGCCCACGTGTGGTTTGGCGTCAGGGTGAGTGCGACGACGTAGCTCACGAGGCCTGGCTGAAAGAGGACGGCCTCGTAGTTGTCGTAGGCGCCGAGCGACGCCGGAGGAGGCAACTCGATCGCAAGCGCGCTGAACGAGTAGCGTCTTGGGACATCTTCGACGCGGTGGGACAGCAAGGCGGCGCCGACACTGTTTGGCGGCGCTCCGGCAGCTCCCTTGAGGAGAATGCAGCAGGGCGTTTCGATCTCGTTGCCCTGTTTGGGAGCTTCTTTCGGCGCGCTTTTGCGCGGGGCGCTGCTCTCCTCCTCAAAGAGGGATGCGGAGTAGTTGGGAAACTGCGAGAACGCCTGAAAGCTCTTGACTTGGCCCATGTCGGCTCTTCCTTTCCGAGATTCCCCGGTCGAAAAGGGATTCGCACACATGATACGCCGCAAAGACGGGTGTGGTGACGAATTCATCAGTTCGTGGATTTTGCCGACCGCTCGATAAGGTCGGCGAGGAGCGCCACACCTTTTCGAGTCGCCGTCCACGGATCGTACTTTTCGCCTTCGTATTCAAAGTTGATATATCCAGAATAACCGGCGTCCCGCATCGCCTGGATGCAAGGGGCGGGATCGACGTCTCCCTCGCCGATCAACGCTGGCTCGCGGCGTCGGCCGTCGAGGTCGAGGCGCCCCTGCTGCGAGGTGTGCCAGTCTTTGAAGTGTAGGCGAACTCTCAGCGGGCGATAAGGGCGCGCTTGCCCCATTCGAGGTGTTTGGCGATGAGTTCGGCGGCTAGGTCACCCTGGCCGTCGATGACTGCAGATCCGATTGCCCGATGTTCGTCGTAGGATGTCGCAATCCGCTGGGGATCGTGGTTTAAAATCCGGTAGACCACTCGGTACAACTTGTCGCGCAAGTGAAGCATGGTCCTGAGGATCTCTTGGTTGCCGTGGGCCTCGCACAGAAGGATGTGGAAGTCGGCGTCGAGCCGCGTCGCAGCGACGACGTCACCGGTTTGCGTGGCCTCGAATTGACGCTCGAGGTTCTCCTCGAGCCGGGTGCGAAAGGCGGGACTCAAGCGCCCGCTCAAAGCTTTGACGACGAAGGTCTCGAGCGCGACGCGGATGTCGAATAGGTCGACGATCTCCTCGAGGGAAAACTCCCGCACGACGATGCCCTGTTGCGGGGAGATCGTGACGAATCCTTCGTGCTCGAGTCGCTCGAGGGCAGACCTAATCGGCGTTTTGCTCATGCCGAGGCGAATTGCGAGCTGCCGCTCGGACAGGAATGTACCCGGTTTGAACGTCCAATCCAAGATGAGTTGCTTTAGCACTTCGTAGGCTTTGTCTTTCAAAAGCCCGCGTGGTTCGGCCAATCGAGGCTCACATCCTATTTTCCGAGCCGCATCGGCATGGGCCATGCCGACGTATCGAATTCATGTTACTGGCATTCCGATTATGTGTCAATCAGAAGGAAACCGACTAGTATCCCAGTAAGACTTCACCTGGTCGCAATGCTTCACATTGAGGTGATGCGCATGTCAGTAGAAAGACCCGAGCCGATGTTGCTCTGGGCCGGACCACTGACGATGCTCTTTGAGCCGGACATCGCGTTTTTGCGCTACATTCGCTACGGTGATCACGAGGTGCTTCGCGGCATCAACGCACCGGTGCGTGATCAAAACTGGGGCACGGTCGCGCCTCGAGTCACAAGCCTCGCGCTCAAAGAGGCGGAAGGCGGTTTTACGCTGTCTTTTGACGTTCGATGCCAGGGAGGCGAGATCGCATTTGACTGGATCGGCGAAATAGTCGGCGCTCCGGACGGGACCGTGACGTTCTCCTTTGACGGGATCGCTAAGACGCCGTTTTGGCGCAACCGGATCGGCTTTTGTATCCTGCATCCGATTGCCGAGTGCAAGGGCGCTCCATGCCGCATCGAGACCGTTGACGGCCAGGTGTTCCAAGATGTGTTCCCAACGGATATTTCGCCGCACCAGCCGTTTAAAAACCTCAAGGCGATCGCGCACCGAGTCGCCGGCGATCTGTGGGCTCGCGTCGCCTTTGAGGGCGACGTCTTTGAGATGGAGGATCAGCGAAACTGGACCGACGCCTCCTTTAAGACGTACTGCACGCCGCTCGAGCTCCCGTTTCCCGTCAAGGTTGAGAAGGGGGAGCGCGTTCGCCAGCGCGTGACGCTGACGCTCGAAGGAAGTCCCGTGTCGAGCGCAGGAGGCGTGCATGCGGGGCCGATTGCAGTTACGGACGTGCGCGAGCCCGGCGTCGTTCAGGTGGAGGTAAGCGACCGAGGTGGGATCCCGATGCCCCCGATCGGGCTTGAGATCGCGGCGGACAGGGAAGTCTCGGACGGCCGAGCGGCTAGTCGCCTGCGGGCGCTCGAGCTTTCGCACCTTCGATTAGAAGTGCCTTTTCACAAAGCGGATTGGGAGGAGCGGCTGAGGCGCGGCATCCGCGTGGCACAGGAGGTGGGCGTTCCACTCGAAATGGCGCTGATCTTGACCGACGACGCGCTCGCTCCCGGCGGGGCGCTGGATCGAGCGCTCGACCAACTGCAGCCTGCGGATGTAACGCGCTGGACCGTCTTTCAGCGAGATGAAAAAAGCACGTCCGCCAAGTGGGTAAGCGCCGTACGGGAACGCTTGCGGGGGCGGTTTGAGGGCAGCGCCGTCGGAGGCGGCACGAACGCTTTCTTCGCCGAATTAAACCGCGGCCGCCCGTCGCAGGATGCCGTCGACTTTGTGACATACTCGATCAATCCGCAGGTGCACGCCTTTGACGAGCTGTCCATCGTCGAGACGCTCGAGGCCCAAGCAGACACGGTGTCGACGGCACGATCATTCTCCGGCGGCAAGCCGGTCATCGTCTCTCCCGTCACCTT
The DNA here is from genome assembly GCA_964424335.1 of uncultured Clostridia bacterium. Classification (GTDB taxonomy): domain Bacteria; phylum Bacillota; class Limnochordia; order DTU080; family RSA5; genus CAYRIY01. The sequence goes on along the minus strand of CAYRIY010000010.1, from coordinate 37,536 downwards.
GAGGCCCAGGTTTAATCCAAATGCCACCTCAAGCGACGCGGGGGAAGACGATGCCTCCAAGACGGACCCAAGGCAGGGGACGACGTACACGGCAGGCTGGACGGCGGCCTCGATCGGGCGCCTTGCCCTCGCCGGGGCCTCTGCGCTCACGTACTTTGAGACGGTCGGCGGGCGGGGCGTGATGGAGCAAGCCGTGTTTCCCGTCTATCACGTCTTTGCGGAGTGCGGAGCCATGCGAGGCGGGGAGATTCTCCCACTGCGCTCGTCCGAGGCGCTCGCAGTCGACGGCCTTGCGCTCATCAAGGGCGATCACATGAAGGCGATCCTTTCAAACTTCTCTTTAGAGCCGCGCTGCGTGCGGCTCGTTTGGAGCGGCTTACGGGCGCATGTCCGCGTGAAACTGCTCGGCCCGCACACCGAAGACGCGCTACACAATCCAGAATCTTTCCGTGCCCGATCCGGTCTCATGCAGGAGACGGATGACGGCAGTGTGCTGCTTGCGCTCCCCCCTCGCACGCTGGCTGTGGTCACGTCGGGCCCGGAGTCGAATGGGTGATGGTATGACCACACAGCCAACGTCCGAAATCCTAGCGACCTACTTCATCGAAACGCCGCGCACGCTCGAAGAGGCCGCGCAGGCGATCGCAGGCGAGCAGTCGACCGGCACATTCGTCGCCGTGCCGGGGGAGACGGAAGACGTCCGCCGACGCCACCGCGCCCGGATCGTGTCGATAAAGCCCTTTGAAAACGTCGATGCCCCAAGCCTGCCGGGGGCGGAATCGCCGACCAAAAACGGGTATGCCCGGGGCGTGGTGGAGATCGCTTTTCCCCTCGAGAACATGGGAACGAACCTGCCTACCGTAGTCGCCACCGTGCTCGGAAACCTGACGGAGTTGAAAGAGCTGTCGGGCATCCGACTCCTCGACCTCGATTTTCCGGAGGCCTTTGCCGACGCCTATGTCGGGCCGCAGTTTGGCATCGAAGGGACGCGGCGCTTGAGCGGCGTGGAGGAGCGGCCGATCATCGGCACGATCGTAAAGCCCAGCGTCGGGCTCTCCCCGGAAGAGACCGCTCGTATCGTGTACGACCTCGCGCTTGCCGGCGCCGACTTCATCAAAGACGACGAACTGATGGCGAACGCCCCCCACTCGCCTTTCGATCAGAGGGTGGCGGCCGTGATGGACGCGGTCCATCGCGCAGCCGAGCGCACGGGTCGCAAGCTGATGTACGCCTTTAACATCACCGACGATCTCGACAATGCGCTGCGCCACCACGACACCGTGGTCAAAGCGGGCGGAACCTGCGTGATGGTGAGCTTAAACAGCATGGGCATTCCGGCCGTCGCACACTTGCGAAAACACGCCGAGCTGCCGATACACGGCCACCGCAACGGGTGGGGCATGTACACCCGGCATCCGGCCCAGGGGATGGCGTTTCGGCCGTATCAAAAGCTCTGGAAGCTCGCAGGCGTCGATCACCTCCACGTCAACGGCATCGACAACAAGTTTTGGGAACCCAACGACTCAGTGGTCGAGTCGGCGAGATCGGTGCTCGAGCCCTTGTGGCCGAGTGACGTCGGGCGTCGATACGTCGCCATGCCGGTGCTCTCGTCCGGCCAGTGGGGCGGCCAAGCGCCCGAGACCTACCGGCGACTCCAAAGCCTCGACCTGATGTACTTGGCCGGTGGCGGCATGCTGGCGCACCCCGGCGGCCCGGCAGCGGGATGCGCCGCTATCAGACAGGCTTGGGAGGCCGCGGCGGCGGGCATCGACCTGGAGGAGTACGCGAAAGACCACCAAGAGCTGGCCCAGTCGCTCGAGCGGTACGGGCGCCGCCCTAAATAGTGGACATCGGTTGCCCACGTCGCCACTCATTCACCCTTTGACGAAACTGATCGCACAGGTTCGAGGGATACAAGCTAAGGAGATCGCACGATGCTCTTATCGTACTATGGGGACGATTTTACCGGATCGACCGACGTGATGTGGGTCTTGGCAGAGCGAGGCGTGCGCACGCTGCTCTTCTTGGACGTGCCTGACGTCGACTTGCTCGACCGGTTTCCGGACGTTCAAGCGGTCGGTGTGGCTGGAGTAGCTCGCTCACTGCCAACACAGGAGATGGAACCAGAATTGAAGCCGGTCTTTCGCTGGATGAAGGCGACCGGCGCTCGCTTTGCCCACTACAAGATGTGTTCCACGCTTGATTCATCGCCTGAAATCGGCAGCGTCGGCCTTGCGATCGAGCTGGGCCGCCGCATTTTGAGCGAAGACACTGGGGCGACGCCGGTCGTCGTCGCGGCGCCGATGCTAGGGAGGTATCAGGCGTTTGGCAACCTCTTCGCCCGCTCAGGCCTTGACAGCCCCGTCTATCGTTTGGATCGCCACCCGACGATGTCCAGGCATCCCGTGACGCCGATGGATGAAAGCGATGTGCGCTTGCACCTTGCAAGGCAGACAGGGCTTTCGATCGGGCTGGTCGATGCGGTTCAGCTCGACGAAATCGCTGCCTCAAGCGAGGACATCCAGGTCTTGGCGCCGTCGGGCGATGAAATTGTGGCGTTCGACGTCCTCCACGACGGGCATCTGGTTACGATTGGAGGCATCTTGGCCAGCGCCGCGTCGGCGCGTGGTCAGCTCTTTGTGGTCGGATCGTCCAGCGTGGAATATGCATTGACTCGGTATTGGGAGCGCACTGGAGCGCCCTACGTCGGTCCGAGTCTCCTTGGCCAGCTTCGGCCCGTCGAGCGCTTGTTGGTCGCCTCCGGCAGTTGCTCGCCTGTCACGGCAAACCAGATCGAGTGGGCGCTGCAACACGGATTTGTGGAAGTGCCACTCTCGACGGATCTCCTGCTCGACGCCCAGGCAGGGGAGGAGGCGTGCCGAGACGCCGTTCGTAAGGCGGTTACGGCGCTCAAGGACGGCCGCAGCGTGATCGTGCACTCCTGCAAAGGGCCAGACGACCCGCGCGTCGCCCACACGCGAAACGCTCTTAAAGAACGAAGTGGCGAAGCGGTTCGACGCGGCGCACAGATCGCCCAGCGAATCGGCGATGCGCTTGGTCGCATTGTGCAAAGCGTTCAAGCGATCGAACCTGTCCAGCGCGTCATCGTCACGGGCGGAGACAACTCGGGTTACGTTGCGCGATCGCTCGGCATCGATGCCCTGGAGGCGGCGGCGCCGCTTGCCCCCGGGTCGCCGCTTTGCCGCATTCACAGCTCAAACGCACTCGACGGGCTTGAGATTGCGTTCAAAGGCGGTCAGGTCGGAACGAGGGCGTTTTTCGGCCACGCCGCGGGCATGCGTGTGTGATACAGGACGAGCGAAGATATCGCCACCGATACCCTCGCCATACGACGCGAGCACCATGACGACGCAACTGCAAATGAGGCGTAACGCCGGTTACGTTGTAATGCCGGTTACGTTGTAACGGTGGTTACGTTGTGACGTCGGTTACGTCGTAACGCTGGTTACGCCGTAGCTTCGCAGCGGTGCAATGCGGAGTTCGTTCATTGGTGACGAAAGGGGAGCGGGGGATGGGCAGATCGTGTCGATATTGACATCTTGCTGGAATCCCAGTTAGTATCTGGTCAAGGTCTTAAGTTGCCATAGCGATCAAAAGGAGGAGTCACCGTGGTCTCAAAGCTAAAGCGCCTCGTCGCAATGGGGGTGTTGCTGGCTCTCTTTGCACTGGGAACGGCGCAGGCGATTGCAAGCACGATCGAGTTGTCGTTCATGTTCCCATCGACGGGATCCCGAGCGGAGCTCTACCGTGAGCTGGTCGACGAGTTCGAGAGCGAGCACCCCGAAATTTCGATCAACATGGTTCCGCACACCTGGAGCACGCTCGTGAACTTTACTGAAGAGGTCGTCGTCTTGAGCGCTGCCGACGTCATGCCCGACGTCATCATCACGCCGTTTCAAGGCGTCAACATGTTCGGCAAACAGGGTCTCCTCTATGACCTGACGCCCCTGTTGGAGCGCGACGCCGCAAATACAAAGCCGGATGACATTCTTCCGCCCGCGCTCGAGGCCAATACGATCGAAGAGCGCACATACGGAATTCCGGTGGGCATCGAAAGCGTGTGGGTGACCTACAATCCTAACGTTTTTGATGAAGCCGGACTTGGCGCGCCCGATACGCTTGTCGAGGCGGGTACGTGGGATTTCGACGCTCTGCGCGAACTTGCGATCAGGACCACGACGCGCCACAGCGACGGCACCGTTGACCGCTACGGGATGGTATTCCCCGCTGCGCTCGAAATGCTGCCTGCTTGGCTTTGGGGTATGGGCGGGGATATGTACGACGCCGACACCAACCGCATCGTGCTCGACCAGGAAGGCGCCGTCGACGGGTTGGCATTCCTGTCGGCCATGCTGCACGAAGACCTGACCACCGGCATCGGGTGGGGCCCCGGCCCGCACGGCGTCGCCTTGAATGCGCTTGCCGCTCAGAGCCGCGTCGCCCTCAATCCTTGGTGGCATGGGATTGCGACGGAATATCCGAACTGGGGGGCGTCGTACATGCCTGACCAGGTGCCGTTTCCCGCCGGTCCGGTCTCCGTGCGCACGACGGCGATCAGAGCTACTGAAGCTGGAAATGCGGCGATCAACCGATGACAACTCAAAAACAGAACGCAAAACAGACCGCAAAAGAGGCCGTCGCCATCATCGGGGCCATGGGCCATATGGGCCAGCGCCTCCACAACTCGCTCAAGGACTCGTCGCGATACCGCCTACTTTATGTCGAAGGCAGTCGCGAGAAAGAACAGCAACTCGAAGCGATGGGCCTTGTGCCCTCCTCAAAGGAGGACGTCGCACGTGAGGCAGACATCGTCGTCTTTGCCGTCCCGGACAGCATCGCGGGTGTGGTGGCCCACGATGTCGTTCCGGCGCTTCGATCGGGGACGTTGGTCGTCTTCCTCGACCCGGCTGCTCCTCACGCCGGCGCGCTGCCGAAGCGGGACGACATCAGCCTCTTTGTGACGCACCCGGCGCACCCGCCGGTCTTCAACGACGAGACGGATCCCAAGGCGCGCAGAGACTACTTCGGATCGGGCCTTGCCAAACAGGCGATCATCAACGCGCTCGTCCAAGGACCCGAAGAGGATTACGATCGGGGCGAGCAACTGGCTCAGGAGATGTTTGGTCCGATTCTCCGTTCCCATCGGGTGACGCTGGAGCAGATGGCGCTCCTCGAGCCGGGCCTTACCGAGACGGTGGCTGCGACATGCATCAAAGTGATCCGCGATGCGATGGATATCACGGTGGCCCGCGGCGTACCGTTCGAGGCCGCGAGGGACTTCCTGCTGGGCCACATCAACATCGAACTTGCGATCCTCTTCGACGAGATCGAGTGGGATTTCTCCGCAGGGGCAAAGCAGGCGATGGCCGATGCGGAGCGCATGATCTTTAGGTCCGACTGGCAGTCGGTTCTAAGCGACGAAGAGGTGCTTAAGAGCGTCCGCCGAATTGCGGGGATGGGAAATAACGGGAGCTGAATGTACATGGGTGAGAGCGTGGGCGCAGGCGCCGGGAGGCCGCTCAAGTTTGCCGTCTTTGGCGCAGGCTTTTGGTCCTGGTATCAAGTGAAGGCGTGGCAGGAGTTTGAAGGCGTCGAGCCGGTGGCGCTTTATAACCGCACGCGATCCAAAGGGGAAAAGGTGGCCGCGTCGCTCGGCATTCCTCGGGTGTACGATGATGCACGCGCACTCTTTGACAAAGAGCAGCTCGACTTTGTCGACATCATCACGGCTGTCGAGACGCACGCGCCGCTCGTTCGCTTAGCCGCCGAGCGGCGCGTCCCCGTGATCTGCCAAAAGCCGATGGCTCCCACGCTCGCCGAGGCCCAAGGCATGGTCGACGCCTGCCGCGAGGCGGGCGTCCCTCTGTTCATTCACGAAAACTGGCGCTGGCAAGCGCCGATAAGGCGGCTCAAAGCCGAGCTCGATCGGAAAACGGCGGGGGCGCCGTTCCGGGCCCGCATCCACTACTGCTCGAGTTTTCCCGTGTTCGACAACCAACCGTTCCTAAAAGAGATCGAGCAGTTCATCCTCATGGACATGGGCAGTCACATTTTCGATGTCGCCCGCTTTCTCTTTGGCGAGGCCCGGTCGGTCTACTGCTTGACGAAGCGCATTCACAAGGATATCAAGGGCGAGGACGTCGCGACCGTCATGCTCGAGATGGAGCGCGCCGACGTCGTCCTTGAAATCAGCTATGCGAGCCGCACGGAGCGCGAGCGGTTTCCGGAGACCTTTATCTTTGTCGAGTGCGATGCCGGTTCGGTCGAGCTCGCTCTGGACTACTGGCTGCGGGTCACGACCGCCGACGGCACGCACGCAAGGCGCGTCCCGCCGCCTCGCTACGCTTGGGCCGATCCCGCCTACGATACCGTGCACGCGAGCATTGTAGCCGCGAATGAGAGCTTCTTGCGCTACTTTAGGGAGGGCAAGACCCCTGAGACCACCGGCGAGGACAACCTCGAGACGATGAAGCTCGTGTTCGCAGCTTACGAGTCGGCCGCGAGCGGAAAGGCGATCAGGTTTGAATAGGGTGCAAGCTGAAAGGTGTGTCGTTGATGATCGCAAGGAGCAGCCTGCCTTACTTTTACGAGGGACTCGTTGAAAGCCCGACTGAGTATGCGGATCCCTTTAGAGACGTGTCTCTAAAGGTCGCACTCACCTCGCCCTCTGGGAAAACACGGAGCGTCGATGCTTATTGGGACGGCGGTCGCATCTGGCGTTTTCGAGTCGACGCCGATGAGCCCGGCGTCTGGTCGTACACGCTCGAGACCTCCGACGGCACACAGGAGCAGTGGCTCAATCACCGTTCCAATTTTCAAATCGAGCCGTATGCCGGCCCAAATCCCCTTTACCGGCACGGCCCTTTGCGCAGGTCAGACGATGGTACGCACCTCGTCCACAGAGATGGCACGCCGTTCTTTTGGCTTGCCGACACGGTTTGGAACGGAGTGCTCGCCGCCGATCCCGCGGAGTGGGATCAGTTTCTCGCAAAACGGCGCGAGCAGGGGTTTACGGCGATTCAGGCCGTCATGACCCACTGGCGGGCGTTTCCGGCCGACTCGGATGGCGAGCGGGCGCACTTTGGCGATAAGGAGATCCGTGTCAACCCGCGCTTTTTTCGCAAGCTCGACGGCAAAGTGGCGGCGATTGCTCGCCACGGGCTCGTTCCCGCGCTCGTCGTGCTTTGGTCGCTCACGTACCGCGACCCCGGCGACTACCTCGAGGAGGACGACGCGGTGCGCCTGGCTCGCTACATCATCGCACGGTACGGCGCCTACCGGCCCGTTTGGTTTCTTGGAGGCGACGGGCGGTATAACAATGTCGACCGCTGGCGACGCATCGGCCGAGAGGTCTTTGCCGAGGCCGGCGATGATCGGGCGCTCACGACGTTGCACCCGAGCGGAAACAACTGGATCGGCGAGGCGTTTCGGGACGAGGACTGGTTTGATTTCATCGGATACCAAAGCAGTCACGGCGGAAACACCAAAAACAGCTTTGGCTGGATCGTGCACCGTGAGCCTGCGACGGAGTGGAACAAGAGCCCGCTACTGCCCGTCATCAACCTCGAGCCTTGCTACGAGGCGCACCAGAGGGTCGGCACGCCGCACACCTTTACGGCCCACGACGTCCGGATGGCGTCGTACTATAGCCTGCTCGTTTCGCCGACAGCGGGGGTGACGTACGGACATGCCGCCATTTGGCCGTGGCACGAGTTCGTCCAAACGCCGCTCGATCACCTTGGCGCCGGCATCGCTCCCCGTTGGTGGGAATCGGTCGAGACCGAGGGCGCCCGGTCGATGACGTGCCTCAAGAGGGTGTTTGACGGGCTTCCTTGGTGGAAACTAAGGCCTGCGCCCGAGATGGTTCCCGACCAGCCGGGGGCTGAGGACGAGCTCCGCTTTGTCGCCGCCGCAAAGGCCGAGGACCAGAGCGCGGCCATCGTCTACCTGCCCCAAGGCGGAGAGGTCACGCTCGATACACAGGGCCTTGCGCAAAAAGCCGCGACCTGGTACGATCCACGGATAGGCGCCAGTTTCGCTGCGCCGCATGCCACGGGCGGGCGGCAGGCGTACCAAGCCCCGGGAGAGGGTGATTGGCTCCTCGTTTTTAGTGGGTGAGCCACGGGCCTCGTTCGCAATCGATTGAGCCCCTGAGTGGAAAGTGATGCGGCGATGTCGGCACGAATGATTCAAAGCTTGCTCGATACCGACTTCTACAAGTTCACGATGGGGCAACTCATCTACCATCGCTACGCGGACGTGCCGGTACGCTACCGCCTCATGGTCCGCACGCCCGGCGTGTCGCTGGCAGCGCGCGTCGCAGAAGCCGACCTGCGCCGGGAGCTCGACCACATCCGGACGCTTCGCCTAAGCCCGCACGAGCTCGATTACTTGCGCGGGATCGCCGTGGCCGATCGACAGGTCTTTCACGGCGACTACCTGGCGTTTTTGGAGCGCTTGCAGCTCCCGCAGTACGAATTGGAGCGGGAAGGCGGCTCGTATCGCCTCGAGTTTGCCGGTGCGTGGGCTGAAGCGATCTATTGGGAAACCCTCGCGCTCGCGGTCGTCACTGAGCTGTACTACGCGTCCCTTGCCCAAAGCCAAGCAGGGGCCTCCACGAACGCACATCGATCCACCGGCGATGCAATTCTTGATCAAAAGATCGGGACGCTTGCGAAGCACCCGGAAGTCACGTTCAGCGACTTCGGCACGCGCCGGCGGTTTAGCCGCGCCTGGCACGAACATGTGGTGGAGCGCGTCAAGTCGGAGCTGCCAAGGCAGCTCCTCGGCACCTCGAACGTCCTGCTTGCCGCAAAGCTCGGCATACCTCCGGTGGGAACGGCGGCCCACGAGCTTTTTATGGGCATCGCAGGGATCATGCACGAAAGCGACGATGCGATTCGAAAGAGTCAACACCAGATCCTGCAAGACTGGTGGGACGAGTACGGCTGGGGGTTGTCGATCGCGCTCACGGACACCTTTGGCAGCGACTATTTTTTCAGCACGGTAGATGACCATCACGCACGGGCGTGGAAGGGATTGCGGCAGGATTCGGGCGATCCTTTCGAGTACGGGGAAAAAGCGATCGCCTTTTATCGGTCGAGGGGCGTGGACCCTAAAGAAAAGCTCCTCATGTTTACCGATGGGATGGACGTCGACTCGATGATTGCGCTCGCCGAAAGGTTTGCGGGGCGAATCAAAGTCGCATTCGGCTGGGGGACAAACCTTACCAACGACGTCGGCTTTACGCCGATTTCCATTGTGATCAAGTTGGTAGAGGCCGCGGGGCAAAAGACTGTCAAACTGAGTGACAACCTCGCCAAGGCGACGGGCGATCCGGCCGATATCGCGCGGTATAAGCGGATCTTCGGATACGCGGCAACGTATTCGGACCCGCCCAAGTATTGAGAGCGAACCTACAGGATTGAGGTAATCATCACCGATGGCGACGGTACATTTGATCAGCGGCCTTCCCTGCTCCGGCAAGACGACGTATTCAAAGGCGCTGCAAGAGGAGACGGGCGGCGTTCATTTTTGGCTCGACTATTGGCTGATCAGCCTCTACGGGTCGTACTCGATCGAGGACACCGGTCACGACGAGCACGTGCGGCGGGTCTTGGCGTGCCGCGAGATGATCTGGCACGTGGCGTCGGAGTTTCTAAGGCGCGGTACGGACGTCATTTTGGACGACGGCTTCTTCTTGCGCGGCCACCGCAGGCAGTACATCGATCGTGGCCGCGATGCAGGGGCCGACGTGAAGATCCATTTTCTCGATACGCCGATTCACGTGATGCGTGAGCGCCTCGTTGCACGCAATGCGAACTTGCCGAAGTACAACTTTCCCATCGAGCTCGAGCGCTTTGACATGTTTGCCGAGATGTACGAGCCTCCGACCGCGGAGGAAGGGGCCGCGCTCGTCGTGGTCCGATCATGACGATTTTTGTCGAAAATTAGGGGGAAACACCGTGGTATCCGGCGGACTTCCGTGGGATACTTAATGCAGGCGTTTGCTTGGCAATGGAGTCCCGGGGGGTCTCGCCGACCTCGCTCTAGTAGATAGGCGCAAAGCTCGTGGTTCGTCGATCCTCGTGATCGGCGGGTCCGCAGCTTTGCGCCTTCGCGTTGTTACAGCGGTTTCGCGTGGCCACGAGGTCGCCGTCAGGAGGCGTTGCTTGCCGCGCGCTCGACAAGGAGGTGCTCGTGCGTGGCATCCGCCGGGTAAATCGCCGCTCCGACTTTGGTTTCAAGGGGAACGGCCGCACGGTCGCGGAACGTGCTGAGCGCGGCGCGCAGCGTATCGGTGAGGCCGCGTAGCTCGTCTTCGTCCACCTCGGGAAGTAGTGCGACGATCGCCTCGTCATCGTAACGAAACGCGAGTCCGGACGGAGGAAGCCTTCGCTTCGTCGTCTCCGCCACGGTTCGCACCGCATCGTCTACCCGCTCCGGTTTCCATCGGGCGTAGGCCTCCTCGATGCTCGGCATCGAAACAAAGATCAGGCCGACGTTGGTCCCCACTCTCTTTGATTGACCTAGAGTCGCTCCAAAAAGGCTGTCAAACGAATCTCTCGCCAAGAGGCGCGTGACGGGATCTCGAACGGTCCGATCGCCTACGGATGCTTCGGGCGCGAGCGGCAACTCCACGGTGAGCACGGTGCCCGCGCCCGGCTGGCTTTCGATCTCCCACCACCCGCCCAGTGTGCTCACCCGTGCGGCGATCGCGTTTAAGCCCAAGCTGGGTTTGAGCGCCGTCCGATTAAAGCCCCGGCCGTCGTCGGTCACTTCGAGCAGCAAGTTCTGTCCAACCGGATCGGCCGCGATGCGGACAGTCACCACGCGGGCCTGGGCGTGCGCCTGCACGTTGCCGAGGGCGTCTTCGAGCACTCGGTAGGCCACGAGCCGCACTTGTTCGGGAATTGCGTTTTGCGCCGGGGTGTCCCAAGCCTTCACCTGGTCGTCGACGTGGAGGCGCACCCGAAAGGCGCCTTGATACTCCCGCAGGAGCGAATCGACGGCGGGAATGAGCCCAACGCGCACGATCGAGGGATGGAGGAGGTGACTCACCTGACGAATCTCGAGCTCGCGGACTTCATCGATGTCTCGCCGGAGGTCTTCGATCGTCTGGGCAGCGGAGGAAGCCTCTTTGGGGAGCGCGTCCCGCAGCATGCCCAGGCGGTGCCAAACTGCCAGCAGCCGGGTTTGAACTCGTCCGTGCAGGCGCTCGGCGATGTTTCGGCGCAGCTCCTCGTCGGCCGCCGCGATGAGGCGCCGGGATTGGCGGACTTCGTCGAGCTGGGCTTGGACGGTGCTAAGGAGCGCAGCGTTTTCCGTCGACAGCGCGATTTCGCGCCGATAGCCGAGCGCAAAGCGCTCGCCGATCGCAAGCGATTGGAACAGCAGCAGCAAGAAGAGGCCGACCGGGAGCAGGTCCATGTCGGCGCCCATCAGATTGTAGTGGAAAAAGTCGTGGAAGAGCGAGAGGATCAGGGCAGTCCCGCCCCAGATCGTCAGCCGAGCGCCCTCGCGACCTCGGTACGCGGCGAGTGCGAGGATGCCGATGCTACTGAGCATAAAAATCGTCATGATGAGGACGTAATAAGGGATGATCAGCGAGGCGACGTAGACGGAGCTGACGACGGTGATCCCCGCTCCCAGGCCTGCAACGATCCAAGCGGCAAGCTCCATCGCCCGCGGCGTCTCCGCCGGAAAGAGGGCACGCATGAAGCCGATGGTCGCCACCACAAACGCGTACCCTGTCAAGTACTCGATCTTTAACTCAACGGTCCACGGAAGGCCGCCGACGATTTGGTCGAGCATGTGCTCGCTCGTCACCATCGTGCGAAGGGCGACCAGGAGACAGGTAACGCCCAGGTAGAGTGGGCCCTTGCGATCCTTGAACCAAAGAAAGATCGCCATGTGGTAGATTCCCATGAAGAGGATCGCCCCGGCGAGCAGGGTGTCGATGGCGCCGCGCATCGCTTGGCGGCGGGCGATCTGATCAAAGGCGCCGATGAGCGGCGCATTCCAGAGCCCGCCGTTTCTGTGGTGGAAGTTTGAGACCTGGAAGACGAGCTCGAGGCTCTCCTGATCCGGGATGAATGGGACCGTGACGGGGAGGAACTGGGGTTCCATGGCGTCTGCGCCGGGGCCCACCTTGCCGTTCGATGCGGCAGGAACGCCGTTGATCCAGAGCTTGTACGCGGTAAACGTCCAAGGTATGTAAAGGGCGTGGTTCGCCGTGTTGCTGGAGGCGCCGCCCGGACTTGGGACAGGGCCTGCATCCTCGGTCCCTAATCGAACGACGAGGCGGTATGTCGCGTAGCCGCGGCCGCTTAAGGTCTCGCCGCCGAGCGAAAATCCGTTCCAGGCTCCGGGGACGCTGATGTAACCGTCGGGCGCGGGAGGATTTGAGCCTCGCAACTCGTCGGGGGTGAGCAAACGCCCCCAGTAAAACTCCCATTCGCCGCGGAGCGGTATGACTTCGGAACTGAGGTCGTGCCCGGAAAGGTCCAGCGTGCCGAGGACGGCCGCAGGCCGAGCCGCGCTTGCCGATTCGCTCGCCGCCAATATCAAGATGATCAGGGCAAAGATGGGCATGAAGGTTTTCAAGACCACGCGAAGCTCGGATGCCATTCTTTCGTCCCAGTTCGCCAAGATCTAATCGCCACCTCGCAACGTGTGCTCGAGAGGTGTCCTGGTGCGGGGGCCATGAGCTTCACTGGCTCGCACCAACAGCAACTCTTGAAGGAATTCCCAGCTCAAGAGCAAAAGGTTTTAAAATCCCCTCAAGGTCGATATCGGCCTGCTACCGGGTGAATAACGGGCGATAAACGAGCCTGGAGGAGCGAGATTCCATTCGAAGCCGCTTCGTTCCGTAAGTATAAGATTGTAGTCGTCGAGGACGAACCCCTTTACCTAGATCTGTTGAAAATCGCGCTTTCCCGCGATCCTGACATCGAGATTGTCGGCACGTTTCAGCAAGGCGAAGAGCTGATCGACAGCGTTGCCGAGATCGAGCCGGACGTTGCGCTGCTCGACATCGAGCTCGGAGGCGGAATGAACGGGATCGAAGTCGCCATGCGCCTGCGAGAGAAGTTGCCCCGGATCGGGATCGTGCTGCTCTCAAACCACCGAGATCCCTCGTTTACACTCGCGCTGCGCAAGGGAGAGTTGGTCGGTTGGGCCTATCTTCTAAAAAAATCGGTGAGCAATCTCGACCGTGTGCGGCGAGCCATCGCCGGTGTAGCGGACGGCCAGATCGTCCTCGACGAAGCGCTCTTGCAAGATGCAAGTCCCCGCGCCGCCACGCAACTTGCAAACCTCACGCCCAGGCAGCGGGAGATCGTCGAATTGATCGCTCAAGGGTATAGCAACGCGGGCATCGCCAGCCGTCTGGTCGTCTCCATCAAGACCGTTGAAAACCATATCAACGGGCTGTATAACGAGCTGAACATCGCGCGCAACGGCGCCTACCACCCGCGCGTCCTCGCGGTTCTCGCCTACCTCGAACAGTTGAACCTCCACCAGCCGATGGTCTAAGTCTAGGAGGATGCACATGACGATTTCAGGCCAATTGGGCGGCTTTCCCGTGCCCGAGAGCCTCGCCGTCACCTGCAGCAAAACCGAGGAGCGGACGAGGTGGCTCGAGGGCTTGCCGCAGCTCGTTCGAGGGCTTGCGCTCCGCTGGGAGTTGGAGCTCGGGGCCCCGTTCACGGACGATGTAACATGCTCCTGGGTCGCTCCCGCGACGCGCCGTGACGGGACGCCTGCGGTCTTGAAAGTGGGCATGCCGCACTTTGAGGGCGAGCACGAAATCGACGCCATGCTGTTTTGGAACGGCGACCCGACGGCGCTCGTCTACGAAGCCGATCGAGAGCATGGAGCGATGCTGCTTGAGCGCTGCGTGCCGGGGACCATGCTGCGCACGCTGCCCGAGCCGGAGCAAGACGTCGTGATGGCAGACGTCCTGCGTCGGCTTTGGCGCAAACCCCCGGAATCTCATCCGTTTCGCCCGCTCGCGGCGATGTGCGCCAATTGGAGGCAAGAGACGTTGGACGCGCGTGATAGGTGGGTCGATCCGGGGATGCACCGCGAAGCGTTGCAACTGTTTGCCGATTTGCCTGCAAGCGCTCCGGAAGAGCTGTTGCTCGCTACTGACCTCCATGCGGGCAACGTGCTGCGCTCGGAGCGCCTGCCCTGGCTTGTGATCGACCCAAAGCCGTTTGTCGGCGACCCCGCGTACGATGCGACGCAGCACTTGCTCAACTGCGCCGAGCGGCTGGCGGCGGACCCGATCGGCCTTGTCCGCCGCTTTGCGGATTTGCTCGAAATCGATGAAGTGCGCGTCCGGCTCTGGACGTTTGCGCGGCTCGCAGCGGAGTGCGACGACTATTGGCCGTGGAGCGACCGCCTCCAAATCGCACGGACGCTCGCCCTGTGATGCTTGGGCTCGCGTCCGCTGTTCTCAAACGATAAGATCCACCAAGGAAAATCCGTCGGCGCCCACTTTTACCAGGCCCTTGTCCGAAAGGCGCAGCTCAGGTATGACGACGAGCGCGAGGAGCGAGATCGTCATAAAGGCGTAGTTGAGCTCGCAACCCGCTTCGACGAGGGCCTGGCTTATAGCTCGGGACTGGTCGGCGACGCGCTCGAAAGGTTCAGGCGACATCAAGCCGGCGATCGGAAGCGGCATGAGCACGGAGCTTACGCCTTGGTCGCCTTCGTAGAGGACGAGGACGCCCCCGCCTGCAGCCGCGAGTTCATTGCCTGCACGGGCCATGAGCTCATTGGAGTTTCCGATGACCATGAGGTTGTGGCTGTCGTGTGCGACGGTCGTGGCGACGGCGACCGGGCGGTTAAATCCGAGACCCGTCACGATTCCAAGGCTGATCGCGCCCGACTTGCCGTGTCGTTCGACGACGGCGATCTTCGCCGCGTCAGGCTCCGCATCGCCGCTTGGCGGGGGAAGGATCAGCGTGCCGCCTTCGACGGGAAGCGAGAGGATCGCTTCTTCGGTCTCGGCGTGGTTTTCGATCACCCGAATCGCTCGCACACGAACCGTGCCCCGATCCTGACCCACCTTGATCTCGAAGTCGCTTGGCGACAGCCGGCGGGCAAGGCGGACCGTATCGGTAGCTTCGGGCGGGTAGGTAAAAGGCGGCAACGCCGCGGTGAGGCGACCGTTCTCCGCCACGACTTTTCCAGCGGCGATCGTCATCACGACGTCGACATCGGCCAAGTTGCCGTCGAGCAAAATGATGTCGGCGTACGATCCCGGTGTGACGCTTCCGATATCTCTTTGCACGCCAAAGCGCTCGGCTGCGTTGAGCGTGGCCATCTGAATGGCGGTTACGGGCCGCACACCCTGGCGAATGGCGTCTCGAACGACGAAGTTCATGTGGCCCTCTTCGAGGAGGGACTCCGAGCTGCGATCGTCGGTGACGAGCACGATGCGGCGAGGGTCGACGCCCCATTCCGTGTGGGCGCGGATCGTGGCCGCGACGTCCTGCCACGCAGAGCCCCGTCGGAGCATGGCGTACATGCCGAGCCGGAGGCGGGCGAGGGCGTCTTCGGGAGTGACGAGCTCGTGGTCTGCGGTGATGCCGGCGGCGGCGTACGCCACGAGGCGGTCGTCAGAGGGCCACGTGTAGTGCCCGTCTGCGATTTTGCCTGCCTTTAAAGTAGCTTGAATCTCCTCGATCATCTTGGAATCCCCGTAGACGACGCCTGGAAAGTTCATCACTTCGCCGAGGGCGATCACGTCCGGCCCCCAACTGAGCGCCTCGGCCACCTCCTCAGGTCCAATCACGGCTCCGGGCGTCTCGAGGTCGAGGCTGCTTGCAGGGACACACGATGCGACCTGCATGTACGCGGCCAAGGGCGTCGTCCGGGCCTCTTCGAGCATGAGTCGAAGGCCCTTTAGGCCAAGGACGTTGGTAATCTCGTGCGCGTCGAAAAAGCCCCCGGTCGTGCCCATCGGCAGGACGGCCCTGGCAAATTGACCGACCGTGAGCTGGGTGCTCTCGATGTGACAGTGCCCGTCAATCAGCCCGGGGGCAATAAAGCGGCCGTTTGCTTCGACGACGTGCGTGTTCTCGTCGATGGCGAAGGGCTCGTTCGGACCGACGTAGGCGATTCTCGATCCCTGTACGGCGACGTTGATGTCGTCCAGGATCTCACCAGTGCAGACGTTGACGAGCCGTCCGCCTCGGATGACGAGCGTGGCGGGCAGGTCGCCCCGGGCCGTCCGGACGAGCCGAGGAACCGCTTCGTGCAGCGGCTCGCGGCGAAAAGCCGACCCGGCGGGCCCAGGTGGCGTTTGGTGTTCGTTCGATGAGTTCACCTTGCGGATCTCTCCTCTGGCACAACATTGACATCCTCGGTCATTTGCTTCGGTGTTCGTCTCGATGTAAGCGTTTCCCTCGTGAGGAGCGGGATTGCGCCGTTTTCCGAAAAGCGACGCCCAAGGAGATTTAATTCCCAAACATGTGCTAATGTCATAAAACGTATAAATCGCACGAGGAACCACGATGGTCCGGGGAGAAGCATGGTACGCTCGAAAGCCTTGGCTAAAAAAGCGACTTGAGGTGATGGAGAGTGGCGACGCCACAAAGTGTGAAGGCCCAGGGCGGTGCCTTGGACCGGTACTTTCGCCTGCAAGAGAACGGCACGACCGTTCGAAAGGAGCTCCTTGCCGGCCTGACGACGTTCTTGGCCTTGGCGTACATCGTTCCGACCAACAGCGGGATTTTGTCCGATGCAGGCATGCCATTCGAAGCGGTGGTCATGGCGACCTGCATCAGTGCGTTCTTTGCGACGCTGTTGATGGGCTTGTACGCAAACTATCCCTTCGCGCTCGCTCCGGGTATGGGGCTCAACGCCTACTTTGCCTACTCGATCGTCATCGGGATGGGCGTCTCGTGGCAGACCGCGCTCGGCGCCGTCTTCATTTCGGGCGTCATCTTTTTACTCTTGTCGGTCACTACGGTGCGAGAGAAAATCATCAACGCCGTGCCGATGTCCCTGAAGTATGCGATTGCCGCTGGAATCGGCCTCTTCTTGGCGTTCATCGGACTTCAGAACTCCGGCATCGTGGTTTCCAACCCGGCGACGTTCGTCGCGCTTGGCGATTTTGGCAGCGCTTCGACGCTCCTTGCCATTATTGGGCTGCTCATCACTGCCGCTCTGGTGGTGCGGCGGGTGCGGGGCGGGATTTTGCTCGGCATCTTGATCACGACGATCATCGGGATTCCGATGGGCGTTACGTCGCTCCCGGACCGGATCGTGTCGTGGCCGAGCTTTGCCACCTGGGCGCCGGTATTTGGTCAGCTCGACATCGCCTCAGCCCTCAACCTCGGATTGACAACGGTGATCTTCGCCTTTTTCTTCGTCGACCTCTTTGACACGGCGGGCACGTTGATCGGACTGTCGGATAAGGCCGGCTACCTCGACGAAAAGGGCAACTTGCCCCGGGTAGGCAAGGCGCTCGTGACCGACTCGGTCGGCACGATGGTCGGCTCGGTCTTTGGCACCTCCACCGTGACCACGTATATCGAAAGCTCTGCGGGTATCGCTGAGGGCGGTCGAACGGGGCTTACGTCAGTGACCGTCGCTGTACTTTTCTTGGTCGCACTCGTCTTTACGCCCGTGATCGCGATCATCCCCGGAGCAGCCACGGCCCCGGCGTTGATTCTGATCGGCGCCATGATGATCAGCAGCCTTGGCAAGATCGAGTGGGAGGACATGTCCGTCGCGATACCGGCATTCCTCGCCATGATCGTCATGCCGCTCACGTACTCGATCGCCAACGGGATCTTTCTCTCCTTTGTCGCCTACTCGTTCATCATGCTGGTGACCGGGAGAATCAGCGAGTCGAGTCCGATCATTCACGCCTTGTCCGTCTTGTTCATTCTGAAGTTCATTGCGGGTTTCTAGGCATCAGATGGCGCGGACGAAGACACGAGCAATGCACAGTGTGAGCAGGCCCTCCGGGGCCTGCTTTTTTGTAGGGAGCGGGTTACACATTCTTGGGGGGAGGAATTTGCGCCGCGGTCGCAGCAAACTCGGTATGGTACGGATCTTCGCGTTCTCGCGAGAACAGGTGATCGAATATGGAAGCCAGTTTTCATATGACCCCCGATGAGTTTAGAAAGTACGGGCGGGCGGTTGTCGATTGGATCGCCGACTACTACGAAAAGATCGAGGAGTTTCCCGTCTTGTCCCGGGTGAAGCCGGGCGATATCCGCAAAGCGCTCCCGCCGAGCCCGCCGATGGATCCCGAGCCGTTTGAGGATGTGCTCAAGGACGTCGGCGAGCACATCCTGCCGGGGATCACCCATTGGCAGTCGCCCAACTTCTTTGCGTTTTTCCCGGCCAACACCTCGGGCCCCTCGATCCTCGGAGAACTCTTGTCCGCCGGCCTCGGGGTGCAGGGCATGCTCTGGGCGACCAGTCCGGCCTGCACGGAGCTTGAGACCCAGGTCCTCGATTGGGTCGCCGAGATGCTGGGGCTTCCGGAGAAGTTTCGGTCGCAGGGCAGCGGTGGGGGCGTAATTCAGGAGAGCGCCTCGAGCGCTGCGCTTTGTGCGATGATTGCGGCTCGTGAGCGGGCGACGGCTTTTCGCAGCAACGCGCACGGTCTGGGCAGCCGCCTAGTCGCCTACGCCTCGACTGAGACGCACTCATCGGTGGAAAAGGCGGCGATGATCGCAGGGATCGGTCGGGAGAACGTGCGCAAGATCGACGTCGACGAGTCCTTCGCCATGCGCCCCGATCGCCTGGCTGAAAAGATCGCAAGGGACAGGGAGGCGGGGCTCGTTCCGTTCTTTGTGGCGGCCACGGTAGGAACGACGTCGTCAAGCGGCATCGATCCCTTGCCCGAGATCGGCGACGTGTGCACGAAGGAAGGCTTGTGGCTGCACGTCGACGCCGCCATGGCGGGCACGGCGGCGATCTGCCCTGAGTTTCGGTACATTCAAGACGGGCTCGAACTGGCCGACAGTTACTGCTTCAACCCACACAAGTGGATGTTTACAAACTTCGACTGCGACTGCTTTTACGTGGCCGATCGACAGGCGCTCATCGGGGCCTTGAGCATCCTTCCGGAGTATTTGCGCAATGAGGCGACCGAGTCCGGCGCCGTCATCGACTATCGCGACTGGCAAGTGTCGCTCGGCCGGCGCATGCGCTCGCTCAAGCTCTGGTTTGTGATCCGCCACTACGGCGTGAACGGGCTGCGGCACCACATTCGGCGCCACATTCAACTGGCGCAGGAGTTTGCAGGATGGGTGCGGGAATCGGAGGAGTTTGAGCTGGCGGTGGAGCCCCCGCTCAACTTGGTCTGCTTTCGTCACACCGGCGGCGACGAGCTGAACAAAGAGCTGCTCGCCCGCCTCAACGCCAGCGGAGCGCTTTACATGACCCATACCGTGCTGGGCGGGCGGTACACGCTCCGCTTTTGCGTCGGTCAGACACACACTGAAGAGCGCCACGTGAAAAAGGCGTGGGAGAGGATACGAGCGGTTGCTTTGGAGCTGACAAAGGAGCGAGGGGAGTCGTAGGCCTTGCGCCTCGCCCCCTCGCTCTTGGGTCGAACTGATGATGTGGTGCAGTGGGGCAGTGATGCTACCGCTTCACCGGTTCGGGGTACTCGACGCCGAACTGCTCTACGGTCACCTTTGCCATGCGCTGATCCTCGACGGGCCGGTCTTGCGCCGTGCGGCGTACCGATACGATGCGGTCGACGACGTCCATTCCTGAGATGACCCGGCCAAAGGCCGCATACTGCCCGTCAAGGTGCGGCGCGGCCGCTACCATGATGAAGAACTGAGAGCCCGCGGAGTTAGGGTCCGCGGTACGGGCCATCGAGATGACGCCGCGCTCGTGCTTTAGGTTGTTTGCAAAGCCGTTCGCGCTAAACTCCCCGCGAATCGAGTAGCCGGGCCCGCCCATGCCGGTCCCTTGCGGGTCGCCGCCTTGGATCATGAAGCCGGGAATCACCCGGTGAAAGATCGTTCCATCGTAAAAGCCCGAGCGGGCGAGCGAAAGGAAGTTGTTGACGGTGTTGGGTGCGACGTCGGGGTAAAGCTCGATCTTGATCTCCCCGCCGCCTTGCATCTGAATCGTGACGATCGGATTCTTGTTCTCCGATGCGCTCTCGTTTGCGTTGTCGCTTGGGTTTTGGCTTGGGTTCTGCTGCACGACGTTGTCATCTCTCCCGGAATTTCGGGTCGCGGAATTCTGCACAATCACCGCCGTCGTTACGACCGCCGCGAGCAGCACGATTGCGATTAGGTAGACGCGTGATCGCTGCATGTACAAAAAGCTCCCCGTCTCAAATTTGACTCCCCCGGGCGGTCGGAGGGCCGAGCCGGGGGTTTCCGGTTAAGCGTTCCCCAGAGGCACGAGTGTATCCTTCAGTGGCGCGGGAGAGCATTCGTCAAAACTCGAGCTGCTCGTATGGTCAAAGACGTGGGAAAGGACAATGCGCAGGCTAGAGAGAACTGGGCCCGGTGACGGTCCGGGAGAGTTGGTGACGGCATTGGACGAGTGCAAACTTTGGTACCGCAAGCCGGCTGGACGTTGGAATGAGGCCCTGCCGATCGGCAACGGGCGCCTGGCGGGAATGGTATTTGGAGCGTGCGAACAGGATCAGATCCAGCTCAACGAGGACACGCTCTACTCGGGCGCCGCAGTGGATCGGAACAATCCGGATGCCGCTCGCCACGTGCCGCTCGTGCGTTCCCTTCTCGATCAGGGCCGCATTCACGAGGCCGAGCAGTTGGCCCAAGCGAGCTTGAGTGGGATCCCGCGCTATCTTGGCGCGTATCAGACGCTGGGCAACCTATACCTTCGATTCGCCGACCACGCGGAGCCCGCATCGGAATATGTGCGTGATCTCGATTTGGCGCGCGGCGTCGCCACCGTAGCCTATCGCATCGGGGAGAGGGCGTACCGGAGAACGTACTTTGCCAGCGCCGTTCACCAGGTGCTTGTGGTGCGCATCGAGCCGGAACAACCCGGAGATGTTTCGTTTTACGCCAACTTCATGCGTCGTCCGCTCGATCCGGGTTCTCGGGCGCTCCCCGGAGATCGGATCATGATGAAGGGGAGGGTGGACGCCGAGGGTGTCCTCTACTGCGCGGCGGCCCAGGCGATCCTCGATGGGAGCGGCAGCATCGAAACAGTCGGAGACTGCATTTCCGTAAAAGGCGCGGACGCCGTCACGCTCCTTGTGGCCGCAGCGACATCGTATCGGCACTCCGATCCCCAGGTCGTCTGTGAGGAACGCCTCGAACAGGCGGCTCAAGCTAAATACGATGATCTGCTGCACGCACATGAGTCCGAGCATCGCCGCTTGTACTCCCGTGTGGAGATCGACCTGGGCGGCGGCGACCGAAGTGCGATTCCCACCGATGAACGCCTTAAGCACGTCGCAGGCGGGGGCGATGACCCGGGCCTGATCGAACTCCTCTTTAACTATGGGCGATACCTGCTCATCGCGGCGAGTAGGCCGGGGAGTATGGCGGCCAACTTGCAAGGGGTGTGGAACGAGAGTCTTACGCCTCCTTGGGAATCGGTCTACACGATCAACATCAACATTCAGATGAACTATTGGCCTGCCGAAGTGTGCGGGCTTTCCGAGTGCCACGAGCCGCTCTTTGATCTCGTCGACGCAATGCGGCCCCAAGGCCGTCGCACGGCACGATCCATGTACGGTTGCCGAGGCTTTGTCGCGCATCACAATACGAGTATTTGGGGGAACACGGCGCCCACCGGTGCTGGCGTGTACATTTGGCCGCTCGGTGCAGCGTGGCTCGCCCTGCACTTCTGGGAGCACTACCTCTTCAACCTCGATCGCGACTTCCTCGAGGCGCGCGCTTACCCCACCTTGCGCGAGGCGGCGCTTTTCTTTGTCGATTTTCTCGTCGAAGATGAGGACGGCACGCTGATCACTGGGCTCTCTCAGTCGCCGGAGAACCGGTATCGGTTGCCAAACGGCCAAACGAGCATGACAGCCAAGGCCCCGGCTATGGATGCGCAGATCCTCGATGAGCTTTTTGACGCCGTGATCGAGGCGAGCGAGATCCTCGAGATCGACGAGGAGTTTCGCGCCGAGATCGAGGCTTGCCGGGCGCGGCTGCCGGAGCCCAAGATCGGCAGCCTCGGGCAGCTCCTGGAGTGGTCGGAGGAGTATGAAGAGGTCGAGCCCGGCCACCGACACTGGTCGCACCTGTTTGCGCTGCATCCGGGGAATCGGATCTCGCCGGAGCGGACGCCGGAACTCGCCGAGGCCGCTCGCACGAGCATCGAACGCCGACTCGCTCACGGCGGCGGCGGGACGGGCTGGAGCCTTGCCTGGCTGGTCAATTTCTGGGCCCGACTGGCCGACGGAGACCGGGCACATGAAGCGATGCTTCGGCTGCTTTCCAAATCGCTGTTTCCCAATCTCCTGAACGGAACGCCATACCAGATCGACGCAAACTTCGGGGCAACCGCCGGGCTTGCCGAGATGCTCCTTCAAAGCCACAATGGGGAGATCAACGTGCTGCCTGCCCTGCCCGGCGCTTGGAAAAATGGGAGCGCCCGGGGGCTTCGCGCCCGTGGCGGGTACACGGTGGACCTTTTGTGGCGCCGGGGAGCGCTTGTCGAAGCGGTCGTTTCGGCGAGTCGCTCCGGGAGGTTGCGGGTCCGCCTGCCTCTTGCAGGTCATGGAGTAGGGAGCGTCGATGTCGTCTCGGACGGCGAACCGGTGCCGTTTTTGCGTGTCGATGAGCGTGTCGTGGAGTTTGACGTTCGAAGTGGCTCGAGCTACGCGATCACTTTGGAGCGTCTTTAGGAGGCAAGTTGCCATGGCTGTTTTGGAGCGCTACGAATGGTGCGATTTTTGGTGGGACGACACCGGTGTTGCCGATTTGCCGCGGGTGCTCCTCGTGGGCGATTCCATCACCCGGAGTTACCGTCGCCCCGTGAGCCAGTTGCTGCAGGGTAAGGCGCTCGTGGATATGGTCGCCACTTCGCGGGCCGTCGACAACCCGGCGTTCCTGCACGAGTTGGCGTACATGCTAGGCCCGCACTCGTTTCCACACGATCTGATTCACCTAAACAACGGCCTGCACGGGTGGCACCTGAGCGCCGAAGAGTATTCCGACGGGATGCGGCGGGTCGTCGAGTTTATCCGGGAGAAGCAACCCGGCGCGCGCCTCGCGCTCGCGACCACCACTCCGGTGGGCGAGCGTGACGATCCCAAGACGCCGCACCCGGAGAAGAATCCCATCGTGATCGAGCGCAACGAACGCGTGCTGAGGCTCGCCGCCGAGCTCGATCTCCCCGTCAACGATTTGTACGCGCCGATGCTGGCCAATCCGTCGCTGCGCAGCCCGGACGGCGTGCACTACACGGCGGAAGGCCAACAGGCGCTGGGCGAGATCGTGGCGGCCTTTCTGTCTCGTGAGTTGGACAAGACTCGCATTTGAATTGTGGACTTTGACCCGACCTACTGCTGAGCGTCATGCCGCCGCGGTCGTCGATCGTCGTCAGGAGGGCGGTTGGACTTTGCGCGACTCGGAATTTGAGGTGCTGGATGCAGGCTTTTTGTCGATGGTCCAGCATGATCTGTGGTAGGTGACTTCTCGTGAAAAACCGCATTCCCGTCATTGACTGCGATGTACATCAAACAGGCACGTTTACGGAGTATATCTCCGAATCGTGGCGTCACGTGCGTCCCCCGTCCAATATGCCTTGGCGAGGAGCGCTTGGGCATTCCGTCCTCCGGCCGGATGCGACCCCGCCAGGCGGCGGGCGCCCGGGCTCGGATCCGGCCTATTTGATCGAGCACCTCTTAGAGGGCGAGAAGATCGATTGGGTGATCCTAACCGGCGACGCTCAACATGCAAATACGCATTCAAACAGCCACTTCGCCCTAGCGTATGCTCGAGGGTACAACGACTGGATCATTGATAAGTGGCTGAGCTTTGACGAGCGGTTCAAGGGGTCGATGATGATCGCACCCCAGGATATTCCCGGCTCAGTCAAGGAGGTGGAACGCGTCGGAGACCACCCTGATATCGTCCAGATCATCATGGCGAGCGCACTTCCGACTTTGATGGGTAAGCCATACTTTTGGCCGCTGTATGAGATCGCGGAGGCGAAAGGGCTCCCGATTGCGATCCACCCGGGAAGCGAGGGGTCAGGCATCACCGTTCCCACGGCAGCAGGCTATCCTTCGTATTACTGTGAATGGCATACGATGCTCCCGTCCGGGTACATGAATCACCTGGTGAGCCTGGTGTGTGAAGGCGTCTTTGAGAAGTTTCCCAAGCTGCGCATCGTCATGATCGAGGGGGGAGTTTCCTGGGCAGCGCCCCTTATGTGGCGGTTCGATAAAAACTGGAAGGGCCTTCGTTCGGAGGTGCCGTGGCTGAAGCGGCCGCCGAGCGAGTACATCAAAGAGTGCGTTCGCTTTACGACCCAGCCTATCGAAGAGCCCGATAGTCTGGATAAACTCCTAGCGATGTACGATGAGATCGACGCCTATAATACGGTGATGTTCTCTTCGGACTACCCCCATTGGGACTTTGATTCGCCGTTGGCCGCGTTCCGGGGCTTTCCCGAGGACCTAAAGCGCCGTATCTTGTACGAAAACGCAAAAGAACTGTACAAGATCGGCGAGTAGTGCTTCTTAAGTGCCCACACTTGGACGCTTGGGCACGTCGTTTCTCGCAGTCTTATAGGGGTGTCTTTTTGATGGCGAAGCGTTATGTTGTCTGCCGGGAAGGCGAACTCGCTCCCGGTGAATCGAGGATCGTCTCCGTCGGTAACCGGTCGATCGGGGTCTTTAACATTAACGGTGAGTATTACGCGATCAGAAACGCCTGTCCGCATCAATTGGCGCCGCTTTGCAAAGGCCGGATCGTGGGCGAGATGGTTCATTCTCCGGTGGGAGAGTACGTGTTGAAGCGACCGGGTGAGATCATCCGGTGTCCCTGGCACGGATGGGAGTTTGACATCAAGACGGGTCGGTCGATCTTCAATCCTCATCGCGTGCGAGTTAAAAGCTACGAGGTGCGCGTCGAGCGGGAGACCGAGGAGGGAGCGGCGGTCGAAACCGTCACGATCTGCTCGGACGACGAGGACCCGTCCGTTGAGACATATCCCGTCAAGGTCGAGGCGCACATGGTCGTCCTATATGCCTAGGTGTGTTAGGAGTCCCTGGGTCGGGATGCGAGCTCGGCCTTGAGCGCTCGTTGACCGGCGGCCCGCACCAAGCCTGGCATGTAGCGCTGAAGTCGGGCTACGAGGCGGGCCCGAGATGGATAGATTATGAGACCGCGGTTACGTTCGACGCCTCTTAGTGCCGACTTGACAAAGCGCTCGGCAGAGACTGGAGGCCCGGCAAGTCTTTGTAGATAGCGCCGTACATCGCAGATCCACGACACTTGTGGCAGGTCGGACGGATTTCCCGCATCGAGCATCGGCGTTTCGATTGCGGCCGGACAGAGCGCGCTCACCTGCACGCCGTATTGGGCTGCTTCGGCACGGAGACTCGAACTCAAACCTATGATCGCGTGTTTGGTCATGGCGTACGGAGTAAGCAGCGGTGTTGGCGCAAGGCCGGCCAATGAGGCTGTGTTCACGATGAGTCCTGCTCGCTGTCGCACCATAATCGGGGATGCGGCCACCACGCCGTTGACGACGCCGCGGATATTGATGTCCACAATACGGTCAAAGTGCTCGGTCGTGAATTCGTGAACTTCGCCGCCGATCCCGATCCCAGCGTTGTTGAATATGAAGTCGATCCGGCCGGCGTCGGCTATTACGGTCTCTACTGCGTTGCGCACCGCCCCCGCGTCTCGCACGTCCAGCGAAATGGGGTGTGCCTGGGTGCCAAGGTTAGAAGCGACCCGTGTTACACCCTCGCCATCGAGGTCAGCCATCCATACGTGGGCGCCCCGCTCGGACAGAGCTTTTGAAAGCGCCAGACCGATTCCCGATGCAGCGCCCGTGACGATCCCGGTTTTATTCCTCCAAAAGTGGTCCATCGATTGCCCCCTGATATTGATGTCGTGTCGCCTTGCATCGCTACAATGTTCGATCTTAGCGGAAATCGTGTTTGATGCGGCAAGGGCTGCACCTTCTCACCGGATTCACGGACATCGGGGAGGGCAACAGCAGCGGGATCGACGGCCTTTGTCGGCCGAAAACGCCGTCACCGCGGCGGGGCAATCCGAGAAGTGCATGCAACTCGTGAGCTCGCTTCCCGCAATAGAACCGGATGGACATCCGGCCACGCTTTACCAGGTGTTTCCTTTACGTTCAACGGGACGTTGGAAGTCGAACTTACTCTCTGCTCAGGTAATAGATACTTTTCGGACGCGATCGAAATGTCCTGCACGTGTTCGGATTAGAGTGCACAAAGTCAGCAATTGACATCGAAACCAGCGTCATGCGGATTAGCAGGTGTCAAAACTCGGGTGGTTTAACGTTGTCGGGCGCCTAGGCGGGATCATCATAAATCGGCTGCGGTAGGCGTCCACGTTTATGACCGGCGTTTTCCCAGGGACGTTGTGCGCCGATCTCGGAGCCGTGTCGGGAGGATTTCGTCGTGCACCGGAGGAGATTATCCGATAGATTTCGGTGCCAAGCAATGTCGGGTGTCGCTGTCGCAAATGAGGCGAATCGCGATGCCCAAGTTGTCGTTGGCAACGAGCATTCGGAGGGGTTTGCGCGCGGCAGATCGCGCCAAAGGAGGCCATCAGAAGCCCATGAAACCATTCGATCCTTTTCTAAATGGCTACTACGACGGATCCGATCAACTGCGGGAGCACCTGCGCCGCCGATCTCAAGCCGCGCTCGATCGGGTGAACGAAGAGAAGGCCGCAATTCGATCGCAGGTGGAGGAGGACCGCAGGCGCCTGCGCCTAAAGGCTGCCGCCCTCAAAGCGATCGGCGGCCTTCCGGACATGCCGTCCGAGGTGAATGCGGAGTTGCGGGGCACGATCGATTGCGGGGATTTCTCAATCGAAAAGCTTTTGATCGAGACACTCCCCGGCGTTTGGGCCTCGGCCAACCTGTATCTGCCGAAAAACGTGCAGACCCCAATCCCGGGCGTGCTATTCCTGTGCGGGCATGCGCGGGAGGCTAAAGCGTACCCGGAGTACCAACAGGTGGCTCGGGCGCTCGTACGCTCGCAAATCGCCGTCTTGGCCGTAGACCCCGTCGGGCAAGGGGAAAGGCTGCAGTACCTCGATCCCGAGACAGGCGAAGAGATCGTGCATTGGGGGACGATCGAGCACTCGCACGCGGGCTTTCAATGCCATGTGGCAGGCTTCAACGTTGCCCGCTACTTTGTTGCAGACGCCATGCAGGCGCTTACATACTTGGCGGCCCGCCCCGAGGTGGACGAGTCGAGGCTCGGGGTCACCGGCAACTCCGGCGGCGGCACGCAAACGAGCTACCTCACCTTTTTCGAATCCTTTTTCAAAGATCGACTGCAGTGCAGCGCACCGTTCACCTACATCACGAGCAGAGACGCCTACATGGCGACGGGCCAGGCGCACGACTCCGAGCAAAACTGGTTTGAAGCGATCGCGCAAGGTATCGATTACGACGATTTGATCTCCGTTCACGCGCCAAAGCCTCTGATGATCGGGGCGGTCGCGAGCGACTTTTTCTGTATCGAAGGCACGGTCGAAAGTTACGAGCGCCTGCGGCGGGTGTACGAACACTACGGCGCCCCGGAAAATCTGTACTGCGTCGTCTCGCCGGGACGGCATACGTACTCGGGTGTGCTGAGGGATCAAGTGCGCCGGTTTTTCCGCCGCCACCTCGGGGGCGAAGATGTTGCGCTCATTTCCGGACTTACGTCCTATGCGGGTCCCGACGAGTCGCCAATTCGCGCCCCATATGACGTGGAGCCTGTCGACGAGGGCACGCTCCCGCCGGAGGAGCTACACGTCACACCAAGGGGGCAAGTGGCGCTCCTGTTGCCAAATGCCAGGACCGTTTTCGATCTCAATCTCGAGGCGTGGCAGCGGCGCAAGGTGGCAGTCCAAGCTAATGCTGATACCCTCGCCGAGCGGCGTGAGCGCTTGAAGTCGCGGGTACTTGCCGCAAGGTCGAGAAATCCCCTTTGGGTACGTGAACTGCGCACGGGCGTCGACGAGGAGACCGGCATCGGCTGGGCCCACCGGTTTACGCTCTCCGAGCCGGGCATCGCCCTGCCGATGATCGAGCTTTGGGCCGACGGCGCCAAGTCGAGCGAGGAGATCAGTGTCGTCGGCCTCGATGAGGGGACGCTCGCCGTCTCTTCCAGGCGGGACGACGTGGTCGACCTCGTCAAGGAGCGGGGCAGGATCCTTCTCTTCGACCCGAGAGGCACGGGGGCGACTCTTCAGCGCCCGATCAATGCTCGCATTCGGGACGGCTTTTACGGCACTTTCTACAAGCTCAATTACGATGCGATGATGCTCGGCGACTCGCTCTTTGGCATGTGGGCGTTCGATGCGCTTCGCACGTTGGAATACGCGCACAGAGTCGCCCGCCGCGTCCATGTCGTGGGCGAGGGAACGGCTGGACTCGTCCTGCTCGCTGCGGCCGTGGTCGACGACCAGGTTGTGAGTGGTACTTTTCGCAAGCTGATCGATTCATTTGAGAGCATCGTGACGGAGCGCTTCTTTAAGGCGCACGGCGCGCTCGAGGTGTTTGACCTGCTCAGCCTTCCCGACGTACGGGAAATGCTCAGCCTCTTGCCCGAGGTCGATGCGGCCGAGTTTGTCGACGGGCGCGGGGAGCCGGTCGATGGGTCGGGCGACGCTTTGGAACGGCAAGCTACATAAGCTCCGAGTTCAGACGCTGGCGAGCAGGGCTGTGAAGGCTTCGCGCCCTTCCCGGTAGAGATCCCAGTTGGCCGCCGACAAGTGGCGTGAGAGCGTTGCAGGCGTGATGCCGAGCTTCTTTGCGGCCTCAGCTTGGGTGCGGGATTGGACGACGTGCTGCACCGCATTGGCCTGCTTGTCGGTCCACCCGTAGCGGATGTTGAGGAGCAGGTTGGCGAGCGCTGTGAGCGCTTGATCGACTTCGTGAGACATGCCGAGCACGGCAAAGTGCTTGCGGTCGTTGTGAGCGGTTTGTACGGCGTCGTACGCCCGGTGCCATGCTGCGCCGTCCATGCCGATCGCATCGGGCTGCACGGGCGTGCTGAGTTCCCCGACTCCCACCCCAAACCGGACCCGGTAGGGAAGCAGGCCGTCGACCCACGCCTCGATGCACGGAAAGAGTGCGCTTCTGCCGTCCCAGTGCAGCATTCCCTGCACCTCGTCCCCGTGCGTGACAATGAACCGCGACGCAAGCTCCCCCTTCCACCGCTCGCTCGCACGGCCCGTCGTTTCAAACAGGCGCGCCTGCAAGGCAGAGCGGTCCTTGGCCTGCCGAGAGCGGACGACGTCGAGCTTGATGGCAACATATCGAGGGCGAATTTCAGACATGGCTCAACACCACGCCACAGACGATTGCAATCAGCGTGCTGTATAACGTGCCGAGCAGGTAGTACTCGGCAAATTCGGGGTCCTGCTCGATCTTTTTGAACCGGGCGATCGACTTGGCGGTGAGCACGAGCCCGATCAGGCCGTACTGCCCGAGCAGGATGAGCGTGAGCATGATCCAGCGCTCGAGCGTGCCGATGGCTCTTCCGGCGCGCAGTGTCGTGTTCTCCGCGGCGGCTTCGTCGATTTTCCCTGGAATCTGAGCGTCCCTAGACGCAGCGATTTCGGGGGTGGGCAGGGTCGTCATTCGTGCGCGCCTGTGGACCGAGTACGCGAGCTGGCCTTCAGGAGATTTTCCCACAAAGCAGCGGACGAGGTGGTTGGCCGGCGAGGCGAGGAACGCAAATCCCAGCGCATACCAACCAAGCTGGGCTAGGTCGATCACAACCACAGGCAGCGCTTGCCCGACGCTCACGATCAGCGCTGCCGCATCGTGGGAAAGCGGCGCTTCGTGCGCCCACGTTGCGGTAAGCAGGGCGATTCCGACGAGCGGGAGGGCCTGCAGCCAGCGGAGATGGGCCCCGACGCGCCTTCGTAGGAAGCGGTCCAAAGTCGCAAGGGGAAGTTCCATCCAACCGAGAAAGTGAATGATCAACACGAGCGAGACGGCGCGAACGTCCAAGGGAGCAAGGAGCGCCGTTCCGATCAGGGTGACGACCAGATGAAACGCTCGAAACAGGGCGTACCTTGGGACCGACCAGCCGCGGCTCCCGACGGCGCCGGTCTCGAGCCACTGCTTGATGCCGTACTCGGTTAGGAGATAGTAAGCCAGGAGGTAGGTCCAGGCCGAGATCGGAGTCAGCTCGATGGCCCTCACGCCCTTACGAAGGGATTCGGCACCCCAAGGAATTCGTTAGCTAATTTAGGCTAACATTGAAATATTAGCCTTGTCAAGCTAACGTTTGCTCCGCCTGCCATGATTAGCGTATAAAAGCTAACATCTTAGAATTTGCGTCACGAGGACAACGCCTCGTGATCTTGCTTATGAGAGGATTCGAAGCATGAAACAGTACCTCGACCTTTGCCGCCACATACTGGAGAACGGCGTCCAAAAGGACGATCGCACCGGAACCGGAACCAAGAGCGCCTTCGGCTACCAGATGCGTTTTGACTTACAGGACGGATTTCCCCTTCTCACGACCAAGCGCCTTCACATAAGGTCGATCATCTACGAACTGCTATGGTTTCTAAGAGGCGAGACCAACGTCAAGTACCTTCAGGAGAACGGTGTGCGCATTTGGAACGAGTGGGCCGACGAAGACGGCGAGCTCGGGCGCATCTACGGCGCTCAGTGGCGAAGTTGGCGACTGCCGCTCACGCCCGCCAAACTTGCAGAATGGGAGAGGACGGGACGTCCGCCTCAAATCGAAACGATCGATCAGATCAGGTGGGTGATCGATGAGATACGCACCAACCCCGACTCGCGCCGACTGATCGTCAGCAGTTGGAACGTGGGTGAACTGGGCGAGATGAACCTGCCCCCGTGCCACATCTTATTCCAGTTTTACGTGGCGAACGGCAAGCTCTCGTGCCAGCTCTATCAGCGCTCGGTCGACGTGTTCTTGGGGCTTCCTTTCAACATTGCGTCGTATGCGCTGCTCCTCATGATGGTGGCGCACGTTACAGACCTCGAACCGGGCGAGTTCATCCATACGTCCGGAGACGTCCACATCTACAACAACCACATCGACCAAGTCAACGAGCAGCTCACAAGGGAGCCCCGGCCGCTGCCGACGCTCAAGCTCAATCCCGAGGTCAAGGACATTTTCGACTTTCGCTTCGAAGACATCACGATCGAAAACTACGACCCGCATCCGCATATCAAAGGGATCGTCAGCGTATGACCGTAAAGTTGATCGCTGCCCAAAGCCTAAACGGCGTGATCGGGCGGGAAGGGCGCATTCCCTGGCGACTGCCGACGGACATGGCCTTTTTTCGCAAGGTCACCGAGGGAAATATCGTCGTGATGGGGCGAAAGACATACGAGAGCATCGGAAAGCCGCTCAAAAACAGGCGGAACATCGTGCTCAGCCGCACGGTCAGCGATTTTGGGGATGGGGTCGAGGTGTTCGACTCCATTCAGGAGCTTACTGAAGCGCTCGAGGGCGTCACGGAGCAGGCCGTGTACGTAATCGGGGGCGAAGCGCTGTATGAGGCCTTTATGCCGAGCGCAACGACCGTATACCTCACGATCGTCGAGGCGGTCGTCTCGGGCGACGCTCACTTTCCAAGGCTACAGGGCGACTGGGACGTGACCCTGCTCGAAGCCCACGCCGAACCGCCCGCGCCCAAGGCATCGCCGGGCGGCCAGGTCGCCGAGGGGCCCTGGTACCCGCATCGCATCTACGAAATACGCCGCGCCTTGTGAGCGCTGGGGCAACCGGAGCACGACCGG
>CAYRIY010000010.1:0-5483 GCA_964424335.1 uncultured Clostridia bacterium | reverse complement strand
GCACGACCGGGACACGGTGAGAGCGAAAGCGACGTTGCCCGCCGAGCAAACGACGAGGAGGCGACGACATGAACCGTATCTACGCCGCGACAGGCGACGATTTCGCACTGCTTGTTCCAGCGACAGAATCGACGGAAGGATCAGAGCGCTCGAGCGCCTCAAAGGCTGAGTCTGCCGATCCGAAAGCCCGAGTCCCGCAGCATTGGGAGGTTTCCATCACCTTGCGGGGCCTGGGCGTTCAGTGCCTTGCGGTCGACCCCAAGTCAGCCGACACGCTCTTTGTCGGGTCCCACGGCCACGGCGTCTATAAAAGCACGGACGGAGGCCGCACGTGGACCGCGCTCGATTTCCCGGAGCGGGACGTCTTTTCAGTTGCCGTAAGCCCGGTCGACGGTGCGGTGTACGCGGGATGTGAGCCGAGCAAACTTTTCCGCAGCAACGATGGCGGCGAAAGCTGGACGGAGCTTGCCGCTTTGCGCGCCATTCCGTCGGCGCCCACGTGGAGCTTTCCGCCCAGGCCCTGGACTTCCCACGTCCGCTGGATCGCGCCCAACCCGCACGATGCAAACAGGCTCATCGCAGGAATCGAGCTTGGCGGCATCATGCTGACCGAAGACGGCGGCGCAACCTGGAGGGACCATCCGCCGCAGGCGGTCAAAGACTGCCACAGCGTCATTTGGCACCCGACGGCGCCCGGGCGTGCCTACGAAGCGGGTGGAGGCGGCGCGGCATGGAGCAAAGACGCAGCGGTGACCTGGGAGCGGGCCGAAACCGGGCTCGACCTCTGGTATGCGTGGAGCGTCGCCGTCGATCCTGAGGACCCCGATTGCTGGTACGTCTCTGCGAGCCCCGGACCCGGTCACGCCCACCGGTCGGGCAACGCCGAGGCCTACATCTACCGCTGGCAAGGGGAGGGGCCGTGGGAAAAGATCGGCGAGGGACTGGAGTCGCCGCTTACGTCGATGCCGTACGCCCTGGTTGCAACGGAGCGCGGGGTGCTTGCAGGTTTTAGGAATGGGCGGATCGCGTGGGGGGAGGGCCGGGGCGACCGCTGGAGCGAGCTCACGCTAAGCGGTGAACCCCTCACCAGCGTGTGCGCGCTGGCGATTCGGTAGTCCGAGGCACTGGGGACGAGAAAACGCCCCGGCGTGCGCCGAGGCGTCTTTTGGGGCTTGATTTCACCCGTGTGATGAGGCTCTGCCCTAGAGCTTGTGATGGTGCTACGCTGCTAGTTCAGCCGGTTCAGTTCCCATATTGCAGGACCAAATCCCGCTTCGGAGAGTGAAACGACGAGCACATCCCAGGATACAACCACACTGTCGCCTACGATCTCAAAATCCGTGGTCCAAAACGTGAGCCCGATGTGCGACGAATGTATCACAGCTTGCCCGTATTCGTTGAGTTCAAGCCGATCAATTACATGGTGCACGGCGATCACGTCCTTCATCAGATTTTGGAGCGGCGTCGCCTCACTTTCGGGTGCTTTCCTTAAAACCTATTCTATCGTAAACCATCCATCGCCTGTTGTGTTCACAATATGTTAACGATTGGCTTTCTCGCCCACATCTGAGGTCATACACTCCACGCTCGGGTTATGACATGGCTCCCTGGTTTCCACGGATCTCAATCGAAATTTGCTACCCCGCGGCGTTTGAGTCCGGAAAATGACCACAGCCTACGAGATGCCGCGCGTACGCGATCAAGA
The DNA here is from genome assembly GCA_964424335.1 of uncultured Clostridia bacterium. GTDB lineage: Bacteria > Bacillota > Limnochordia > DTU080 > RSA5 > CAYRIY01. Next base: position 3,778 of record CAYRIY010000010.1, on the reverse strand, counting down.
TTCAAGCTTTTCCCTTGGGGTAGCTGGGGTTATAGTGTCCCGGGACTTGGTTTACCGGATGCGGAACCGGGCCGGCGCGATCTTGCGAGCACTTCTCGGATTATGGGAAGGGCAACGCTTCGGAGGGATTGACGACCGGCCGCCCGATATCAGAGCTGTGGCCGCAAACACCCTCAACTGTCCGAAGAACGCTCGCAAGATCGAGCCCTTCGACCCCAAAACATGGCTATTCGGAAAGTACGAGCTCTATAGCAGGCGATTCCTTTACGGTGAAGCAGACGGCGAAGGTCAAACCCTCCGGCCACTGAGGTACCGGATACTTTTCGGATTGGCCGTCGCTGAATCGCGTCCAACCTCGGGCTAAGGCCCAAAACCGAGCGATCTCCATCGGACCTGCGAACCGCGGGTTAGCCTACGTGAAAACTCGAGCAACCGATGGAATTTCTAAGGAAAAGTGATCCGGCGCGGCGAAGTAGCATAGTGAACCAATCGCCGAAGGGAGCCCGGATCAATTGAAATCGTCGCAGCCCGGGGGCGACCGGTTAGAGCTCTACCCAGACCGGCGGCCCAACGTCATTTGGATTATCGCAGACCAGCTTCGGGCGCAAGCACTTGGGTACAGGGGCGATCCCAACGTCCGGACGCCCAACATCGACAACATGGCGCGAGATGGCGCTCGGTTTGACTCGGCGGTTTCCGGTTCGCCGTGGTGCACGCCGTTTCGGGCGGCGCTCCTCACGAGCAGGTACCCTCATCACACCGGCGTGACTCGCACCCCGTCCGCCCTCGACCCCACCATTCCCACGATCACGGAACCGTTTCGCAAAGAGGGCTACCACACGGCGTGGATCGGCAAATGGCACCTCGACGGCTCAAACAGCCGCACGCATTACGTGCCGCCGGAGCGCCGGGGCGGCTTTGATTACTGGGTCGGCTACGAGAACAACAACAACCAACACGAAGGCTACGTCTACGGCACAGGCCGCGAGCAGCCGTGGCGCCTCGAGGGGTATGAGACCGACTCGCTCACCGATCTATTGATCGAGCACCTTTCCGATCACGTTCGCTCGAGCGGGGAAGGGGGCTCCTACCAGCCGTTCTTTGCCGCGTTGTCCGTCCAGCCTCCTCACAATCCGTACATTCCGCCGGCCACGCCGGATCGGCGCTACTACCACCACCCGTCGGAGATTTGCTTTCGACCGAACGTGCCCCACGTCGACTGGATCAAAGAGCGCGCCGCCTTTGACCTTGCGGGCTATTACGGCATGGTGGAAAACCTCGACGACAACATCGGCCGCATCCGGGACGCGCTCAAAGCCCTGGACATCGATAGGGAGACGTACCTGGTCTTCTTCTCGGACCACGGCGACTGCCTCGGTTCGCACGGGCAATGGCACAAGTCGAGCCCTTGGGAGGAGTCGATCAGGGTTCCGTTCATCGTGACCAAGGTGGAAGGCGCCAATCCTGTCCCGCCTCGGGTGAACGACGCCGTGATCAACCACGTCGACATCGCGCCGACGACGTTGGGGCTGTGCGGCATCAAACCGCCGGAGTGGATGCAAGGGTACGATTACTCGGGGTACTGTTTCCGTGGCGCCGGTCAAAAGGCCGGCGGGGGCGAGCCCGACTCGGCGTACCTGCAACAGATTCCAAGAAAGCTGCACAAACACTCGGTCAATCGCGCCTGGCGCGGCGTCGTGATGCGCGACGGTTGGAAGTACGTGTGCATGCCCGGCCATGATTGGCTCCTGTTTGACACCAAGAACGATCCGTACGAAATGGCGAACCTGTGCTTTGACACGGCCTTTGAGGACCAGCGGGCGCGGTGCCATGCAAGGCTCGCACAGTGGATCGAGGAGACCGGCGACACGTTCCCCTTGCCGCCGCTTGCGATCGAATAGGCGGTCCAGCTCGAGATTGCTTGGAGGAACAGCGCCGCCCGTGCGTAACTTATCGGATGTTTTGTTCCTTAGAATGGAGGCAGTGTGCGCATGGCAAATCAAAGGATCAAGCAATCCATCACCTTCTGGGCGTTTAGCAGGAGCGCTTCGGCGGAGGAGCTCATTCAAGAGGCGGTCAAGATTGGGTACCGTTCCATTGAAATGGCGCCCGAAGAGCACTGGCCGGCGATTCGTGCGGCAGGCCTCGACATAGCGATCGTCGGCGGGCACGGGACCTTGACGGACGGCCTCAACAAGCGGGAGAATCACGACCGCATCGAGGCCGAGCTGAAAGCGAACATCAAAAAGGCGTCGGAGAACGGCATTCCCTCCTTGATCGTCTTTAGCGGAAACCGCAACGGGCTCGGGGACGACGAAGGCATCGAGATCTGCGCAGAGGGCATCAAGCGGGTGATCAAGGTCGCCGAAGATTACGGGATCACCCTTTGCATGGAGCTCCTAAACAGCAAAGTGAACCACCCGGACTACCAGTGCGACTACACGCCCTGGGGCGTCAAGCTGTGCCAGGCGGTCGATTCGCCCCGATTCAAGCTCCTCTATGACATCTACCACATGCAGATCATGGAGGGCGATTTGATCCGCACGATCAAAGAGAACATCGACTACATCGGCCATTTCCACACGGCCGGCAACCCGGGCAGGCGCGACCTCGACGATGAACAGGAGATTTACTATCCCGCCGTCATGCGTGCGATCGCTGAGACGGGGTACCAGGGGTACGTGGGTCACGAGTACATGCCCAAGGGCGATTGGAAGGCTTCGCTCAAGCAGGCGTTCGACACCTGCGACGTGTGAGTTGCGCTACGACGTAAAACGTTTATTCGGGAGAAAGGAGTGGCCTAAAGCGTGAGCGGCAGCATGAGGCTTGGCTTGGTCACATACCAACTGGCAAAAGACTGGGATCTTGACACCATTATCGCGAACTGCCGGGAAACCGGTTGGGAAGCGGTTGAACTGCGTACAGAGCACGCCCACGCCGTCGAGCCCGAGCTCGATAAGGCAGGGCGCGAGCGTGTGCGCAGCAAGTTTGAAGGCACGGGCGTGCGCCTACTATCGTTTGGGTCGACGTGCGAGTATCACAGCCCTGATCCTGACGAAGTGCGCCGTCATATCGAGCGGACGAAGGCGTTTGTGGAACTTGCGGCGGACGTCGGCGCCATCGGCGTCAAGGTGCGGCCCAATGGGCTCGCGACCGCCAAAGGGGTGCCGGAAGAGGTAACGCTGAAGCAAATCGGCGAAAGCTTGAGGGAGTGCGGGGAAGCCGCCCAAGAAAAAGGCGTTGAAATTTGGCTCGAGGTGCACGGAAAAGAGACCAGCGAGCCGCACCGCATTCGCACGATCATGGAGCACTGCGACCATCCGGCAGTCGGCGTGACGTGGAACTGCAACCTCGCCGACATCAAGAACGGTTCCATCAAGGAGAGTTACGACCTGCTCGGGCCTTGGGTGCGGGTCTTTCACATCCAGGAGCTTTGGAAATCCGAGTACCCGTGGATGGAGCTCTTTGAGACGGCGTTGTCGCGTGGGTTTAATGGGTATGCCTTGGCGGAGATTCCGGCGAGCGCGGAGCCGATCCGCCTCATGCATTACTACAAGGCGCTCTTTGAGTCGATGGTCAAGCTCGCGTCGAGGTCATAACGGTTCGCGGGCACTCTGCGCCTTGCTCGCGGTTTGCTTAGCGATCCGCCATGCATAACGCTCGGTAGATCGGGAATCATGATAATGCCCACGGGACGGATCACAAACGTCTCGCCTAAACAGCGAGATCAGAAACGTAGTCCCGTGGGCCTCTTACTTTGGGCTTTCAACTTGGACCC
>CAYRIY010000009.1:35882-57599 GCA_964424335.1 uncultured Clostridia bacterium | reverse complement strand
CGGTCTTCAGCGCCTTGCAGCACTCAAGGCGCGTGGCGTTGCCGTCGGGAAACGTTGCCTTGGACCTGAGCGCCTCTTCGTTTTGCCCGTAGATCATGTCGAGGCGCCACTCCCTCGCGAGCCGGTCGCGGTACTCGATCATTTCCGGGATCTTGTAATTCGTGTCCACGTGAACGAGCGGGATCGGCACGTGGCCAAAAAACGCTTTGCGCGCGAGCCAAAGCAGGACGGTGCTGTCCTTTCCGATCGACCACAACATGCAGAGCTGCTTAAACTCGCTGTACGCTTCGCGCAGTATGTGAATGCTTTGGTTTTCGAGTCTATCGAGGGCATTCATACGATCAGTTCCTCCGATGCGGTTTCCCGGACGTGCGCGACAGGGACGGCGCGGTCCTTGTCGACCAGGTAAATCGGAAACCCGTGTACCCTTTCTACAATATCGGGACGCAAGTCCTCCAAGAAGTCGCCCAGCGCGCCGAGCGCCCGCCGGGAGTGAACGAGCGCCGCATCGATCATCTCCTCGAGGATCATGTCGACCATGCAGCCGATCACCTCGCGGGCAGGCGACCCGTCCGCATCCAAGCAGGGAAGCGGCGCCGCCTCCGCTCCGGCCATTTCGAGTCGCTCGCACAGCGGATCGGACTCGATCTTGCGGGTGAGCGCGACCCGCTTGCCGCCAAAGAGCTCCGCCCATGGATGCGCAGCCGTGTTGGCCAATGCTTGGGGCCCGCCCAAGGCAGCGTCGAGGCCTGCCGCGAGCTGCTGTCCGACTCCGACGACTTCTCCCACGATAATGGTGGCAGGGGAGCCGATCCCGGCCGATTGCACTTGCTCGGCGATGTCCTCCAGCGTGCCGAAGACCGCCTGCTGGCGAACGGTAGCGCCCCAGCGGATGACGGCGACCGGGGTGGAGGGCGGGCGGCCCATGGCTCGAATTTGCTGGATTGTCTCGTTCAACGTGGCCGTCCCCATCAATATGACCTGGGTCGGCGCGTCGATCGCCTGCACGGACGAGCCAGGCGATCGGTGGGCGGTCCACACGGCAAACGCGCCCGACACGCCCCGGTGCGTGACGGGGATGCCCGCCGCCTCCGGAACGGCGATGGGGCTCGAGATGCCCGGCACCACTTCGAACGGAATGCCCGCGTCCTTTAGGGCCAAGGCTTCCTCGCCGCCCCGGCCAAACACGAAGGGGTCGCCCCCCTTTAGGCGCACGACCGTTTTCCCGGCGGTCGCCCGCTCGATCATGAGCGCCTCGATGCCTTTTTGGTCGAGCCGCTCGCGTCCAGGCGCTTTGCCGACGCAGATGCGCTCTGCAAAGGGCGGCGCCTCACCCAAAAGCGCAGGAGCGACGAGCCGGTCGTAGAGCACGACTTGCGCCGATCTCAGCCGCTCGAGGCCCCGGACCGTAATGAGCTTTGCGTCGCCCGGACCCGCGCCGATGAGGTAGACGGGGCCGGGGCGAGGTTTGGAGTTTGGGTGCAATCGCAGATTCGACATGGCGGGGCCGCCTTTCGCAAAGTGAGTGTCGGGTGTGTGTGAGCGGCGGCGTGGGGCCGCCGCACTGGTCAAAGGCTAGCCGCCTCGTCGATGAGCTGGAGTGCGTGCGCCTTTGCTTCATCAAATGCGCCGCCCCGCAACAGTTGCAAGACGGGGGAGTCGACGATCTCGTACCAAAGCTTTTTCCGTAGGTCGGGATCGGGAATGCGGTCCATGATCGTTGGCCGGATCTCGCCGGCCAAGGTGACAAAGCGCTCGTACTCCTCACCGATCATCTCCTGTAGCCGCTCCCGGAGGCGGACGGCGAGCGCCGGGCTTGCCCCGCCTGTGGAGATCGCGAGTGTGAGGTCCCCACGGCGAATGATCGAAGGCATGATAAACGCGCACCTCGGTGGATCGTCGACGACTTGAGCGAGAATCCCTTTGGCCTCGGCCGTCTCGTAGACCTTATGATTGACGGCGGGATCGTCGGTCGCGGAAATGACGATGAACGCTCCGTCTAAGTCGCCCTCCTCAAAGGGACGACTTATGTGGACGATGCGCGGGTCGGGGGTTAAGGCCCGAAGTTCGTCGCCCAACTCGGGGCTGATGACGACGATGCGGCCAGCGCCGCCGCCGATGAGCGCGTGCACCTTCTCTGCGGCAATCCGTCCACCGCCCACCACCACGCACGTGCGGCGCTCGAGGCCGACGACGAAGACGGGAAAGGTCGTCATCGGACCTTTCCACCCGGTGCGCTCGACGTAGGAACTCACACCGCCACCTCGACGCTGCGAACGTCGACGCCGCTTTGCGTAAGGGAGACGACGACGCGGGCGGCTTCCGTCTCCAGGGTGAGTGAGAACATCCCGGGGCCTCGGGCTGACAGCGACACCTGGTGGATCCGCTGGTCCTTAAAGGCGCGAAACATCGCATTCACATCGTCAAATTGGGCGTGATAAGCCTTTCCCTGCGGGGTGCGCCGATACAAGTTGACGGCGTCCAGTTCGCCGTGGGGTCCGTGGACGGCCCGGATCCTCCCGGAGGCAAGGCCCAAGGCCAGCAATTCGCCGAGCGCCGAGGAGAACTCTTCGGGGAGCTTTCCCTCGGCTGCCGCAGACGCGAGGCGGCTAAACGTCGCTTTAGATTCCTCGCTGGCAGCCTTGTTCGCGATGTGCTCGGCCTCGATGGCGACGAGCTCTCGCTGCCCTTCGGACAGAGTGATCGCATGCATTAGATCATTGCTCCCTTAAGTCGGCCCGCTCGCCGAGGATGATCTCTACTTCGTGTTCAAACCCACCTGTCTCGATGGGGCAGTGCATTCCGCACTCCTTGGGCGCCCCCGTCTCCCACCACCAGCGGCCGCTGCGGGCGTCTTCGCCCTCGGCGACCGGGCGTGTGCACGGGGCGCATCCGATGCTCGTATAACCCTTGTCGTACAGTTCGTGGTAGGGGACGCCGTTGTCGCGGATGTAATTCCACACGGCTTCGTCGCTCCAATCGGCCAGAGGGCTGATCTTGACGAGCCCGCCGTGATCGTGGTCGATGTCCACTTTGCGGATGTTGCCGCGGGTCGCCCACTGGCCGCGACGCAGGCCGGTCGCCCAGGCGTCGAGATCGACCAAGATGTTGGTGAGGGGGAGCACTTTGCGAATGTGGCAGCAAAGAAGTCTTGAGTCGACGTCCCGGTAAAAGAGGTTGATGCCGTTTCGATTCACCATCTTTTCCACGAGTTTTGCCTCGGGCATGACGACTTCGACGGCGATCCCGTACTCGTTGCGGACTTTGTCGATCAGGTTGTACGTCTCTTGCGGGAGACGGCCCGTGTCGACCGTGATCACCCGCACGTTCTCGTTGATGCGCCAGGCCATGTCGATCAGGACCATCGCTTCGGCTTGAAAGCTCGAAATCAGCGCGAACCGCAATTCGCCGAAGCGCTCAAACGCCCACTCAAGCACGTCCTCCGGCTCTTTGTCTTCAAAGAATACGCTAAGTTCTCCGGCCTCGTAATCGTCGAGGACGACGCGCTCATCCGCCCGTTCGATTGACTTTGCCACTATCCGGCGCTCCTTTCGTCGGTCGTTCCCTGCATCGCGGCGAGCAACGCTTCGTCGGATCGAGAGCGGCAAAAGGCTTGGAAGCTCTCGCCCGCTTGCCGCTCGGCGAGGTAAAGGCCGACGATCCGCTCGACGTATTCATCGAGTTCGTCGGTGGGCACCCGCCTTGCCAGCGGGGTGCCAAGCCCGGCCTCAAGGCCCGTGCCGCCCCGCAAGAAGACGTCGTACGCCTGCACTTTGCCGTCTTCGGTCCGCTTGGTCGTCCCTTGGATGCCGATGTCGCCGATGAAGTGCTGGCCGCATGCGTGGGGGCACCCGTCCAAGTGGATGCGAAAGTCCGAGATGGCCTGGCCAAAGCGTCGCTCGAGGTGGCCCACGAGGCGAACGAGCCGCGGTTTGGTGTCGCCCACGGCGAAGTTGCAGTAGGGGTTGCCCGTGCACCCGATGCTGTGGCCTTTGATCGGGTTGACGTCGAGCGTGAACCCGATCGCTTCGACGGCGTCGATCACCTTGTCGATGTCCTGGGTCGCGACCCCGGAGATGATGAAGTTTTGCTCGCGGGTAAGGCGAACGTCTCGGCCGTACTCTTCGGCCACGTCGGCAATTGCGGACATTTGCTCGCCGGAGATAAGGCCCGGGAATACGGGGAACCCGATGTAGTGCAGGCCGTCTTCTTTTTCCGGGTTGATGCCCATGTGGTCGGTCCGCCCGATCGGCAGCGGCACGCTCTTGAGCGGCGTGAGGGTCCGCCCCAGGTGCTGCTCGAGCTTGGCGCGGATGCCGTCTGGACCGTGATCGTCCACCATAAACTTAAAGCGAGCTTTGCCGCGGGCGCGCCGGTAGGTGAGGTCGTTGCTCCAGATGTCGAGCATGCCCTGCAGGACGGCGCGCGTTTCGTCGAGGCGCACAAACACGCCGAAGCTTTGCGCGATCCGAGGGGCCGTGGAAAGGCCGCCGCCGACGGTGATGGCAAAGCCGGGTTCGCCGTCTTGGATGACGCCGATCAGCCCGATGTCGTGGATCTCGGGGACGTTGCAGTGGCACGGGCATGCTGCGATCGTCCATTTATGTTTGCGGGGGAGGTCGCTGTACTCGCGATTTCCATAGAAGAAATCGGCGAGTTCCTTCAAGACGGGACGAACGTCAAACAGCTCGTTTCGGTCGATGCCCGCGGCGGGACAACTCGTGATGTTGCGCAGAATGTCGCCACAGGCGCCCGCCGTAGTAAGCCCTGACTCTTTCAAAATCCGAAAGATCTCCGGGAGTTTGGGAAGCTGGATGTGGTGCAGTTGGACGCACTGGCGCGTGCTCAGCTCTCCTCGGTTTTGACCAAACTCCTCGGAGAGTCGGCCGATCGTGCGAAACTGCGCAGGCGTCAACACGCCACCGGGAATCTTGACCCGCATCATGAACTCGCCCACTTTGGGCTTGTCATGGTATAGGCCCCACCACTGCAAGCGCAAGATGTCGTCTTCGTCGATCTCCTCGTACGGCGTGGCGGCGAGCCTCGGGATTTCGTGGATGAGGTCGTACGGTTGCTTTTCAAATTTGATCCGCTCGACGGAGTTGCGGTCGCGCACCTCGTCCCAGGTGAGCGGGGCTTCACGTCGCACCGCTCGGGTTCGTTCTCGCTTGGCCAACAGGATGACCTCCTACCCAGGATACACTACTAAACCACTCGGCATACTCGATATTGTGGTTTTAAAGTATATCACACTCGGTAGGCGCGTCAATGGCGAAGTTTATAGGTCGTTGGTCGGGTTTTCTCCCTTTGATTCCGCACTTTGGAGACGGCGGTACGCAGTTGGCGTGATTCCTGTCTTTTGATAGAAAAGGCGGGAAAAGTAATGCGGGTCGGGCATGCCGATCCGGACGGCGACTTCCGCTACGGTGAGGTCGGTGAGGTAGAGGAGGCGCTGGGCCTCCGCCAGCTTGGCCCTGATCGCATACTGCCTGGGCGTCTCACCCGCATGCTGGCGAAAGAGGCGAGTCAGGTGCCGAGCGCTCATGTGGAAGCGCTGCTCGAGCTCCGTGTTGGAGACGACGCGATCGATGTGCTCGCGGATGTAGGCTGACGCAGCCTGCACGAGTCTCGCGCCGCGGGCCGCCTCATCGGCCGCGCCGAGCTGCGCCTTTCGCATCAGCTCGACGAGCACGACCCGGGCGTAAGCGTTGGAGATTACGTCAAAAAGCAAGGTCTTCTCTTGAAACTCGCGCACGATCGTCCTCATTGGGTCAAGCACATCGCTTGGATCATCGAATGGAGTCGGGGGGATGTACGCCCGCCCGCTCCGCTCGCCAAGGAGGGAGATGAGGCGACCGGTGCAGTGAAACCACCAGATGTCCCAACGCCGCTCGGCGGTCCGGTATTCGTGTCCATGCCCCGGAAAGAGCAAAAACCCTTCGCCCGGGTAGACCGGGTGTTCCGCACCCTCGACAACGAGGCGGCCCGAGCCTCCATCCGTATAGATAAACACGGCCTCCCGCTCCAAGATCCTCGGCTGCGTCCGGTAGTTTTCGTCCGAACGAAAGCGGCCTGCGATGGTGACGGTCAGGTCGGCGTCGGCGGAAAAACCCCAGGCGTTCGTATACAGCGGGATGTCCGTTTTGTCCATCGGATTGTCTCAAGCCTCCATGGATGGCTAATCAAACCTACTATAAACTATAGGAAAATTGAGATGCCATGTCCATTTTGTCAAGCAATGTGCAGGAAAGGGGGCGCCGAGCTTGGCGCTGGAGCTGGAGCGAACGCTTGATAGCGATCTCAAAAAGCAATTCGACGAACAAGGGTATATCGTGGTGCGAGGCCTCTTCTCGCGCGAAGAGGCAGAGACGATCAGGGAGCACTTCGAGGAACTGCACGCCCGGGGTTCGATCGAAGGCTGCTTTGCCTCCGATCCCACTTCCCACGACCCTCTCAAGGTGTACCCCCGCATGATGCACCCCCATCGGATCAGCGACCTTGCGATGCGGTACATGACGGATGATCGAGTCTTTGACGTGCTCGAAGTTCTCTTTGGTGAAGAGGCCATGGCGGCCCAGAGCATGTACTATTTCAAGCCGCCGGGAGCAAGGGGCCAAGCGCTGCATCAGGACAACTTCTATTTGAAAGTCGAGCCTGGCACCTGCATCGCGGCGTGGACCGCAATCGATTACGTAGATGAGGAGAACGGCGGTTTGGTCGTCGTGCCCGGATCCCAGGGGATGGAGGTCGTCTGCCCTGAAGAGGCCGACGCCAATGAATCCTTCACGACGCACCTGGTTCGCCCGCCCGAAGGCCTCGAAGAACTCCCGGTCGTCATGGAGCCGGGGGACGTCCTTTTCTTCAACGGCAGCGTGATCCACGGCTCCTATCCCAACAAGTCCAAAGACCGCTTCCGCCGATCGTTCATCTGCCACTACGCGGGCATCTCGTGCGAGCGGATCGGCAAGTACTACCAGCCGCTCTACCTGCGTGGCGGCGCTCCGCGCACGGTATTGGAGAACTTGGACGCAGGACCTTGCGGCGAAGAGTTTCAGGCGAAAGGGCCTCATTGATTTGAAACATTGAACCTTGAGTATGGGAGTGGATCGATTTATAGGGTAAAATCGGAATCATGAGTGCACCGATGATTGTTGAAGCCAGATCGCTTACCAAGGAGTACCGGGTCCCCGTGCGCGAAGGGGGATTCGCGGCGTCCGTCGGCAGCTTGTTCAAGCGCAGGTACCGGACGATCACGGCGGTGAAGGACGTGTCGTTCTCCATCGCGCACGGTGAGATCGTAGGCTTTTTGGGACCGAACGGCGCGGGAAAGACCACGACGCTCAAGATGCTTTCAGGCCTTTTGCATCCGACGTCGGGCCGTGTGAGCGTGCTGGGCTTTGAACCTTGGAAGCGCGACAGCGAATTCTTACGGCAAATCACGCTCGTCATGGGGCAAAAGAACCAACTGATCTGGGACATCCCGGCCATGGATACGTTCTTGATGAACCGGGCGATCTATGGCGTGAGCGATGCCGAGTTTCGTAGGACACTGGGTGAGTTCACAGAGCTCCTCGACCTCGAGGGGCTCTATGACAAACCCGTGCGCAACCTTTCGCTCGGCGAACGGATGAAGTGCGAGCTCGTCGCCGCCCTCCTCCATAAGCCCCGCGTCCTGTTTTTGGACGAGCCCACGCTTGGCCTCGATGTCACGATGCAAAGCCGCATCCGCCAGTTCATCCGCGAGTACAACGAGCGCTTTCAGGCGTGCGTCCTACTCACGAGCCATTACATGGCCGACATCGAAAACCTCTGCCAGCGTGTGGTAATCATCCATCACGGGCAGATCATGTTTGACGGGGCCTTGAGCGAGTTGGTGGCCCGCACGGCGCCTTTTAAGGTGTTGAATGTCGCGCTGAGCAGCCCGATTACCAGGGAGGCCGCCTCCGCATTCGGCTCGGTCGTCGATTTGGAAGAAAGAAAACTCCTGCTTCAGGTGGCCAAAGACGAGACGCCGCGCGTGACGGCGCGGCTTTTGTCCGAGTTGCCCGTGACCGATCTCACCGTCGAAGATCCGCCCGTGGAGGACGTGATCGAGCGGGTGTTCCAAGAGGGGGTCGAGCGGGCATGAATCCAGTGCACCGGTTTCTTGCAAGTTACCGGGCGCTGCTCGTTGCCCGCTGGAGTGAGATGCTCCAGTATCGGGCGTCCGTCTTTCTTTGGACGCTCTGGTCGCTTGCCGGCCCCATCATCCACCTTTCCGTCTGGCGTTCGATTCAGGAGGCCAACGGTTCCATTGCCGGCTACGACGGCAATGACATCGTCCTCTACTTTTTGATTCAGTCGATCGTCTACCACTTTATTGCGGCCTGGCAGGCCTATGAGTTTGGCTACCTCATTCGGACGGGGACGCTCTCGGCGCGCCTATTAAAGCCCTTCGACCCGTCACACCACATCGTGGCAAGCAATGTGGCGTTCAAGGCCGTCAACCTCATCTGGCTGATCCCGATTTGGACCGGCATGTTTTTGTACTTCCGCCCGGAGTTCTCCATTTCGCTTTCACGGGCGCTCCTTTTTCTCGTGGCGCTGGCGTGCGCTGCCGCGCTCGAGTTTCTTTGGACGCAAGTCTTTGCCATGCTCGCCTTTTGGACGGTGCGGGCGGACTCGATCTTTGATCTGAGCGAGGCTTTGAGCTTTTTGGTCGGCGGGGGACTGGCGCCGGTCGCATTCTTGCCGCCGCTGCTCGGGCAGATCTCGGCGTTTCTGCCGTTCTACTACATCCTCGGGTTTCCGATCGAAGTAGCTACGGGCACTGTGGCGATCGATGCGGTGTGGAGCGGCATATTCAAGTCCGTAGCGTGGTCCGTCGTCTTTTTCGTCGGCTATCGGTTGCTCTGGCGAGCGGGCCTGCGGCGGTACGGGGCGGTGGGCGCATGATCCGGCACCTTCGCCTCGTGTGGCTCTTTCTCACGTTGTCGCTCCAGGACGACGCTGCGTACCGGGCCGAATTTTGGTCGCGCCTATTGATGACCGTCTATTCGCTCGCAAGCGTGGCGGCGGGGCTGTGGATCATCTTTTCAAATACCGATTCGATCAGCGGCTGGTCGCTCGACCAGGTGATCGTGTTGATCGGCACGTTCCACATCGTGGGGGGCGTCGTCCGGGCCGTGTTCGCGCCCAACTTCCAGCGCTTCGTCGAGGAAGTGCAGTCAGGCACGCTCGACTTTCTCCTCACCAAACCTGCGAACGGTCAGTTCCTCGCAAGTTTTCGACGCATCGCCGTGCCGCATCTGGCCGAGTCGGCGCTGGGCGCGGTCGTAGCGACCGTCGGCGTCGTGCGGGCTTCGTCCGAATTTGGCCTTGGGCAGGTTTTGGTCTACGGCTTCTCCCTGGCTTGCGGCCTTACGATCCTCTACGCCTTTTGGCTCGTGATGATCACGTTCGTCTTTTGGTTTGTCCGGATCGAAAACGTCACGCAAATCTTTTGGTCGCTCTTCGAGGCGGGCAGGTATCCCATGGAGATCTATCCCGGATGGCTGCGGGCCCTCATCGGATACCTCATACCGGTTGCGATCATCACCACCTTTCCCGCCAAAGGCTTCGTCACGGGTCAAAGCTGGGTCGCTCTCGTCGGCTTCGCGCTTGCGGCAGCGCTCGCGCTGTACGGCGCCTCGCGGCTTTGGCGCTACGGCGTTGCCTCATACACCAGCGCGTCGAGCTGAGAGCCTAAAAGTGTTGCAAACTGTCGACCGGCGCGTAGTCGTCGGTCAAAACCGGCACGTCCGCGGTCGGTATCTCGCTTTCGATTAGATTCGCAAGGTACGGCGTGACGTCGATCCCCAGCCCACCCCTTTGACCCGCCTCGATCGCTCTGAGCTCCAGATCGCGCCGGCTGAGCCGCTCCTCCGACAGTGTGGCGATGACGATGATGTTGCGGACGAACGGGTCGGTCGCGCCCCGAAACGGCCCCACGGGGAAGACGTATACGCTCGGGAATACGTCCTCGTATGTGCGCAACATCGAGCGAAAGAGCCGGCTTCGCTCGCCGCCCAGCGCCCCGATCAGGTTTGCCGCTACCACACCGTCGGGGGCAAGGCGCGCCCTCACCTCCTCGAGAAACTCCTTCGTCGTCAAGTGAAAGGGGATCGACTCCGCGAAGTACGCATCGAGCATGATCAGGTCGTACTGCAGGTCAGTCTGCTTGACGAAGAGCCGTCCATCCTGACTGTGGACCTTTAGCCGCTCGTCATCAGGCAGAGCGAAGTACTCCCGGGCGACGTAGATCACCTCGGGGTCGAGCTCGACGGCGTCGATCGTCACGTCGGGGTAGTCTCGCAAGTAGCGCTTGGGGACCGATCCGCCCCCGAGGCCGACAAAGAGCGCGCTCTTGGTGTCGGGCGCAAAAAGCATGGGCAGGTGTAGGTAGCGAGTGTACTCAAACACCTGCAGGTCGGGGTTGTCCAGGTTCATGGCGCTCTGGTTTGAATTGTCGAAGTGCAGGTGGCGCACTCGTCCTTCGTCCCGCACGATGATCTTGTGGTACAAGCTGTCCGTCTCGTAAAGCACGCCGGGGGAGGAGGTGGCCCAACGGGTCGAGATGGCTAGGGCCAGGACGACGATCCCAAGTAGAATGGCCGGGCCGGAGCCGGGAGGCCGCTTTTTGGCGGAGCGAGCGCCCTTTGCTCCTTTCCCGGACTCCGCCTTCGCGCCCCAATACGACGCCGCAAACGCCAGGCCGGCCAAGGCGAGGAGGACGAGGCCGAGCAAGTGAAGGATGTTGCGGACGCCGATCGACGGTATAAAGAAGAACGAGGCGACAAGCGTCCCCACGATGCTGCCTGCCGTCGAAAGCGCATACAGGCGTCCGGCCGTGTTGCCGACCGACTCTAAGGTGCGGACTTCGAGTCGAATGGCATACGGTGAGAGCGTGCCAAGGAAGATGCTGGGGAGCGCGAACAGGATCACCGAGGCGGCGAGCGGGGAAAAGCGTGCGCCGAGCGCGAGCGATGCGACCCAGTCGTTGACCTGAGTGGCAAAGAAGGGCAGGAGCCAGATCCAAAGGCCCGGCAACACCATCATCGCGCCCAGACCCGCAATGTGCGGTCGCCGGTCTGCCAGGGCCCCTCCCAGGTAGTTGCCAATGCTGAGCGCGGTGAGGAAAATGCTGATCAGACTGCCCCATACAAAGATCGAGCTGCCGAAGTGGGGCGCAAGCACGCGGCTTCCGACCATTTCGAGCGCCATGAGGGCAGCTCCGCCCAGGAATACGATTAGTTTCAGCAACGTTGGGCCCTCCAGTTTCAAGAATGTTCACAGGTTCGCTAATGTTGGCTCGCGCTCCTTTACCGCCCATTTACAGGGGATTTTACCAGTCGTATAATAGGGCTGTTGTACCACGACTGCGGCTTTCAATTGTCGAACAAACCGCACAAATAGGAGAAGTAATCAACTTGCGGAACCGAAATGCTTTCGACCGGTTGTTTGCGTACTTCAGGCAGGTAGGTCCTCCCACGACGCAGGATCTGGTTGCAGGGGTAACGGTAGCCGTCGTGGCATTGCCGCTCGCCATCGCCTTCGGCTTAGCCTCCGGGGCTACGGCGGCGGCAGGTCTGTACGCCGCCATTTTCGGCGGATTCTTCGCTTCGTTCTTTGGCGGGTCTCGAGTGAACATTACGGGTCCCACGGGCGCGATGGCCGTCGTGCTGATGGACATCACGGCGCGCCACGGGTTGGAGGGCATGATGCTGGCGGGCCTGATGGCCGGGATCATGCAGATCGCGCTCGGGTATGCCAAGGCGGGGCGCTTGATCAAGTTCCTTCCCCACTGTTTGATTGTCGGTTTTACCTCGGGGATCGCAGTCGTCATCTTTCAAAGTCAGATCGGCACGTTTTTGCTCGCGCCCGTCGTGGGCCTCGCGGCGGGCGGGGCGATGATGCTCGCTAGGCTCCTGTGGCCCAAGAGCCCGGCGGCTCTGATCGGCCTGTTCGCAGGCATCGTGGCCAACGCCCTGATCGGAGGGCCGACGGTGGAAGGCGTCCCCCGTACGCTGCCGGTTCCGGGGTTGATCTGGCCGAGCTTTGACATGTTTACCGCAAGTTTTGGGGCCGCGGTCACGATCTGCCTCCTCGGGTCGATCGAGGGCCTCTTGTCGGCGACGGTGGCCGACAACATGATGGGCACCCGCCACAATTCCAATAAAGAGTTGATCGGCCAGGGCGTCGGCAACCTCGTCTCGGCGATGTTTGGCGGCGTCCCGGTCACCGGCGCGGTAGCGCGGACCGGCGTCGCCGTCCGGAGCGGGGCGCGCACGCCGTGGACCGGAATGATTCACAGCGTGATCCTGCTGCTCGTAGTCTTGTTCCTCGCGCCTCTCGCCAAGTACGTGCCGCTTTCGGCCCTCGCGGGAATACTGATGGTAACGGCCATCTGGATGGTCGAGTGGGAAGGGATCAAGCTCATTCCAAAGGCGCCGGCCCACTACCGGGCCGTGCTCTTGGTGACGCTCGCTCTGACGGTCCTGGCGGACCTCACGATCGCCGTCGGGATCGGCTTTGGCCTGGCGATGTTGCTCTTTACGCTCCGATTGACCAAGCAACCGCTCAAGGAGCCCGACCTCATCATCTCGGACCAAGGTCGACCGATCCATGCCGAGAACGTCGTCATTCACGCCGTAAACGGCCCCCTCTTTTTTGGCGTGGCGGAGGATCTGCTCGAGCGGTTTGAAGCATGTCCGCAAAAAGACGTATTGGTCCTCGACATGCGGCGGGTGCCATTGATCGACGCCACGGGGGCGATCATGCTCCACAAGCTGGCGACGCGCCTTAAAAGCAGTGGCGGCAGGCTGGTCGTCTTTGGTCTTGACAATGAGGCCAAGGCGCTCCTGCGGGCGCTCTCGACGCAGGATGGCAAGGACCCGTACATCGTGATCGATCGGGCAGAAGAGTTGGTTCCCGCAATCGCCTCGTAGGCCTTTTGGTCGAGGCCCAAGAGGGCGAGGCTTCACAAGGTTTCAGGAAGGTAGAAAGGGATTTTGGCATGATTTCGGTTCGCGGTCTTACTAAACGCTTTGGCGCCGTCACGGCCGTGGATGACGTCTCCTTCGACGTGGGCCGGGGCGAGGTCTTCGGCCTCCTCGGCGAAAACGGCGCAGGTAAGACGACGACGCTCAGAATGCTGGCCACGCTGTTGCGGCCGACGGCAGGGGAGGCGACAATCGGCGGCATCAACCTGCTCGAGCGGCCGGAGGACGTGCGTCGCAGCGTCGGGATCCTATTTGAGGGAGGCGTGTACGACCGCCTCACGGCGCGGGAGAACATCCGCTATTTCGGCAAGCTCCACGGCCTTGGGGGCGCCGAGCTCGAAAAGCGGATCGACGAATTGCTCGACACGTTTTCGATGCGCGAGTACGCAGATCGTCGGGCCGGCCAATTTTCCAAAGGCATGCGGCAAAAGGTCGTCATCGCGCGCTCCGTCGTACACGATCCGCCGATCCTGTTTATGGACGAACCCACCTCAGGGCTCGATGTAACCGCCGCCCGCTTGGTCCACGACTTCGTCGCCGATGCCAAAAGACAAGGGAAGACCATCATCTTTTCGAGCCACATCATGACCGAGGTCGAAAAGCTCTGCGACCGAGTCGGTGTCATCCACAAGGGAAAGCTTGCGGCGCTCGGTACGATTGCCGAGCTGTTGGAAGAGGCCCAAAGCGAAAGCTTTGAAGAGGCCTTTGTGGGATTGGTAGGTGGCCGCGCGTGAGCATTCGAGACAGTTGGACCGTATTCACCCACGAACTGACCAACACGTTGAGAGATCGACGGACCTGGCTCACGATGGTCGTCATTCCATTGTTGATGGTGCCGCTTCTCTTGATCGCAGCGCCCACGGCGATCGAAAACCAAAATCAGCGCATCGCAAGTTCGCCGCCTGTGATCGCCGTAGTCGGCGGCGAGCACGCGCCGGGCCTCGAGACGATGATCGCGCAATCCGGAGGCCTCAGCGTGTCAACGGTCGACGACCCGGATCGGGCGCTTGCCGCCGGGGCGATCAAGGCCGTAATCCGCGTCAGTCCCGGCATGCAGGGGACGAGCGGGGACGGGCTCGACGTCGTGATCGAGTACGACGCGTCCAGTCCTGCGTCCGAGGTCGCTCGGGCGCGGCTCGAAGCCGTGGTTGCCGCGTACGCGCAGCGCGTCGTTGCCGAGCGATTGCTAGAGCGCGGCATCGACCCCTCGATCCTCACGCCCCTCACCGCCACGTCCCGCAACGTCGCGCCTGAGGAGCGGATCGGAGGCTATTTTCTCGCGATGATCATGCCCATGATGCTGGCGGTTTGGGTCGTGCTCGGGGGGATGTACGCCGCCATCGACGGCGTCGCTGGGGAAAAAGAGCGCGGCACACTCGAACCCCTGCTTGCGGCTCCCCCGAGTCGGGGATCGCTCGTCGCGGGGAAGTACGTGGCCGTGTTGCTCACGTCCGTCGTCGCCGGAGGCATCGCTTTGATTGGCATGTACGCCGCGTTCCTCATCAAGCCTGAGGCGGTCATGGGCGTGGGCGCCGACGCCAAGTTTTCCATCAACCTCGGCAACGCCATGTTGATCGTCGGGATATCGGTACTGCTTGCCGCATTCTTCAGCGCGATCCAGCTCGCGCTCAGCTCGGTCGCTCGTTCGTTTCGGGAAGCGCAAGGGTATCTTTCGCCGCTGTCCATCGCCGTCGTCATTCCCGGCGTGATGACGCAGTTTGTCGATCCAAGCGAGGCGTCCGCCGCACTTTTCTACGTGCCGGTGATCAACGCGATCTTCGTTTTCAAAGAGGCCCTGCTGGACTCGGTCGACTGGAACCACGTCGGCGTCACAGCGGTTTCCCTGCTCGTTTGGATCGTGCTGGCACTTGCGGTCACATCGCAACTTTTTAAGCGGGAATCGGTCTTGTTCCGCACCTGAGCAGGCCGCCCCGCCTCTCGATTGGTTCGCGGCTCCTGCCTGTCTGCTTGCCGCCAGCGAGCGGACTTGCATATAGTGATGCAAGGTGAGCGCCGCGATGGGCGATACGGTTGGCTTGATGGTCGGACGGCGACTTCTCGCAGACACGCTGGCCGGCAAGCAGACTTTTGAGGATGTGGAATTTTACATGCAAGCCGCTCGGCGATACGGCGTCGAGCTGTTTCTTTTTGAGCCTGGAGGCGTTGCTCAGCACAGGAGGACCGTGACAGGGTACGTTCCCACGTCGAGCGGCGAGCTCAGGCGGGTTGTGCGCAAACTTCCGGCCGTCGTCTACGACCGCACCTCGCCCAAGAAGAAAGCCCCCGGGGCCTGGCTCGAGCGCCAGGGCGTGCGGGTGTTCAATCCGCCTATCCGGTTTGACAAGTACGATGCGTATCAATTACTTCGTCGCAGTTGGACCGCTCGTGGCTACCTGCCCGAGACGCACCTCTTGTCCGACGCGTCATTGGAATGGTTCGCCAGGACCTTAAAGCGGGGGGCGGAGGTCTTTGTCAAGCCCCGAAGCGGTTCCCTTGGCAGGCGCGTCGCCCGGTTCGTTCCTCTCAAGGAAGGCCGGTGCCGTTACCAGTGGGGCGAGCGGAGCGTGACGTTCGCTTCGGCCCGTTCAGCATGGAAAATGCTTATCAGACAAAAAGGATCAAAGGCTGATCGGTACATCGTGCAGCAAGGGATTCCGCTGGCTGAAGTGAGCGGCAAGCGATTTGACCTGCGAGTTCCCGTTCAGCGAAACAGCGAGGGGGACTGGGAGGTTGCGGCGCCGAGGGCGAGGCTGGCGGGCCGACTGGAATACGTGACGAACGTCGCCAGGGGCGGATCGGTTGAGCCCAACGTGCGCGCTCTTTACGCACGGAGCCTCCCTGATCATCATCCCGACTCGATCGCTCGCACAATCGAGAGCGCGGCTTTGGACATAGCTTCCGCCATCGCACGAAAGCATCCGCTCATGGCGGACCTAGGTCTCGATATGGGCGTCGACAAAGACGGGCGGCCATGGTTGATCGAGGCGAACATCCGCCCGTTACGGTACACCGTCGAAGGTGTTGGCGATTGGGCCGAGGCGTACCACGCACCGATCGGATACGCCTCGTACCTGCTGCGAGAGGATGCAGCAGGCGAGAGCCTTTTTGCCTCGCTCTTTTTCCGCAAGACGGGCCCTCGCTATCGCTCTTCACGCATCTGGCTTTAGGCCGAGCGTGATGTCACACGGCCGTCCAACCACCGCACTTCTTCCGGCGTTAACCTAAGTTCGGCTTGCTCGGTCGACACCTTGAGTTCCTCGATTGATTTCGGTCCAATCAGGGCGAATGTCGGAAATCCTTGGGACAAGACGTACGCCAGGGCGATGTGGGTGGCTTCCACGCCTTTCTCCTTCGCCAAGGCGCGCGCCCGCTCAAGGCGCGCCCAGTTTTCGTCGCTGTAGTAGACGCGGACCATGTCGGCGTCGTCCCGTTTTTCCGGATGGAATGCACCCGTGAAAAAACCGCCTGCCTGGGACGACCAGGAGAAAACGGGCATTTGCGTCCGCTCGTACCAGGGGAGGTCGTCGGTGCTCAGGCTAACGCAGCCGCGCCAGCGCGGCTCGTTTGGCACGGCGAGACTCAGATTGGGACTGCTCAACGTAAAGCCGCTTTTCCCATGCTTTTTGGCATACGCGTTGGCCTCTTCGATGCGGCCCGCGGTCCAATTGGAACCGCCATACCTCTTGATTTGGCCGGAGCGCAACTGTTCGTCGAGGCAGTCGACGATCTCGCCCACCGGAACATCGGGGTCGTCTCGATGCAGGAGGTAGAGGTCGATCGAGTCGACGCCCAGCGCGTCCAGGCTCTTAGCGAGATCGTCTTCGATTGCGCTCGGCGTCACCCTCGGGATGCCGTCCGGCTTTGGGTGCGCGCCCTTGGTGATGATCAAAAACTCGTCGCGAATGCCCCGGCGCTTGAGCCACTCCCCAATGACGCGCTCGCTTTCGCCGCCCCAGTAGATCCGCCCGGTGTCGAGGCAGTTGCCTCCGATCGCCCGATACTCGTCTAGGAGTCTAAACCACTCGTCGGCCCGATCGAGCCCGAAGATCATCGTGCCGAGCACGATCCGCGCAGGCGCCGGCATGTCTTCGCCTAAAGACCGATACTCCATCGATACCGTCTCCAATCATTCGGTTCATCGCCCGATCGCCGGCCGCTTGGACGGAGGGCGCCGTCGTCGTGGGCGAGTCTACGTATAGTCGTGTCCCGCCGGATTTCACCGTTGCCCGGTTTTTGACCTCCTCTTTTCCTATGGCATCAACGTCGGCGCTGCTCCACTTGCGTGTCGCAGGGACGTAATCGCTGTTACGATGTAACTTCGTAACGGTGTAATACGCATTACACGGCTTGGTCGGTACAGTGCGGCGGGGGATGAAACAGGGCAAAGCGCCAGACTTGGCGTATTAGATCGGCCAATACTGAAATATCCGGAGGGCATCGTGATGAACAGACTGGTCGTCAACGCGGATCTTGGCCGCACCGTCATACACAAGGACGTGTATGGCCACTTTGCCGAGCACCTTGGGCGCTGCATCTACGAGGGCGTGTGGGTGGGCGAAGATTCCGAGATCCCCAATGTGGGCGGCATCCGCACCGATGTGGTCGAAGCGTTGAAGCGAGTGAAGGTGCCGGTTTTACGTTGGCCCGGCGGCTGCTTTGCAGACGATTACCACTGGATGGATGGGATCGGTCCTCGCGATGCCAGGCCGAGGCGGATCAACACGCATTGGGGCGGCGTTATCGAGACCAACCACTTCGGAACGCACGAGTTTTTCGAGCTCTGCGAATTGATCGGCGCCGAGCCGTACATCTGCGGCAACGTGGGCAGCGGCAGCGTACGGGAGATGAGGGATTGGATCGAGTACATCACATTCGACGGCGACTCCTCGCTTGCTGAGCTGAGGCGTGAAAACGGCCGGGAAAGCCCTTGGCGGCTTCCCTATTTTGGCGTGGGCAACGAAAACTGGGGATGCGGCGGGCACATGCGGCCGGAGCACTACGCCGACCTGTATCGCCGCTACCAGACGTACGTCCGCTCGCTTTCGGGAAACAAGATCTACAAGATCGCGTGCGGGGCCAACGGGTCCGACTACCGCTGGACGGAGGTGTTGATGCGGGAGGCTGGCCGCTTTATGCACGGACTCAGCCTGCACTATTACACGCGGATGGACGGACGAGGTTCGCTCGGCTCGGCTACCGATTTTGAAGCGGACGAGTGGTTTGAGGTCATGCGCCGCTCCTTGGTCATGGAGACCTTGATCAAGCGCCACGGGGCGATCATGGATCAGTACGATCCCGCTCGCCGCATCGGGATGATCGTGGATGAGTGGGGCACGTGGTACGAGGTGGAGCCCGGCACCAACCCCGGATTCCTCTACCAGCAAAACACAATCCGCGATGCCCTCGTGGCCGGTGTGCATCTCAACATTTTCAACAACCACGCCGATCGCGTCCGCATGGCCAACCTGGCCCAAACGGTGAACGTGCTCCAAGCCTTGATTTTGACGGACGGTCCCCGCATGATTCTCACCCCAACCTACCACGTCTTCGAAATGTACAAAGAGCATCAGGGGGCGACGCTTCTCCCGTCAAGCCTTGATTGCGAACCGTACGAGTTCGAAGGCGAGGCCATCCCTTCGCTCAGCGCCTCGGCATCGCTGGGAGCCGACGGCAAGATCACGGTCACCCTGTGCAACCTCAACCATGAGGACGATGCGTCCCTCAAGTGTGAATTGCGGGGCGCCTCGGTGGTCGAGGCGAGCGGCAGAGTCCTCACGGCCGACCGGATCACAGAGCACAACACGTTTGACGCTCCCGAGCGGGTGCGTCCTGTTCACCTCGAGGAGGTCCGGATCGATTCGGATGGATTTACGGTGGTGCTGCCGCCTCGGTCCGTCGCGGTCGTCACCGCCACGGTGTAAATCGCGCGTCAGGTCAACTTGCGGTCAGGGGATGGGTTTGCGGAGGAACTCAAAAAAAGGCGATGGAAAAAAGTTAGGGTGGCGTCATGCTGACGCCTGTATTCTTCGAGCTGCAATCGGCGATTCACTTAGAAAGCCTTTCCGCCGCGCCCGACGAAGAGTCGGCTGCTCGAATGAGGAGCCCAAACTATGTCCGAAAGCTACATCCAAGGCCTATTCGCCCAGCGCATCGGGGGCTCTGGTTTTGGGAAAGGGACCCAAATCTACAAGTTTGAAAAGATCAAGCGCGCCAAGGCCGAAGCCAAAGCAGCCCATCCCGATACCGAACTGATCGACATGGGCGTCGGTGAACCGGACGCCGCTGCCGATCCCGGCGTCGTCGCAGAGCTTGCAAGGCAGGCGGGACGGCCGGAGAACCGGTTTTACGCCGACAATGGGATCATGGAGTTTCGAGAGGCGGCCGCCCGTTACATGGAGAGGGTTTACGGTGTCTCAGGCCTCGATCCCAAGAGCCAGATCTGCCATACGATCGGGTCAAAGCCCGCGTTTGCCATGCTCCCCCAGGTGTTCATAAACCCCGGGGACATCACAGTCATGACCGTTCCGGGCTATCCGGTGATGGGCACGCACACCCAGTACCTCGGGGGCGAAGTCGTCAACTTGCCGCTGCTCGAGGAGAACGGATTTCTGCCCGATCTCGAACAGCTCACCAAGGAACAACGAAAGCGAGCGAAACTCCTTTACCTAAACTACCCCAACAATCCGACGGGGGCGGCGGCCACCCGAGCGTTTTTTGAGTATGCGATCGACTTTGCCAAGAGGCACGACATACTCATCGTCCAGGACGCAGCATATGGCGCCCTTACGTTCGGCGATGTAAAGCCGCTTAGCTTCCTCTCGCTACCGGGAGCGATCGACGTGGGGATCGAGGTCCACTCCATGTCCAAAGCATTCAACATGACCGGTTGGCGCATGGGGTGGGTGGCAGGCAATGACCTGGCGGTAAACGGGTTTGCAAACGTCAAGGACAATACGGATTCGGGCCAATTTCGGGCGGTGCAATGGGCGTCGCTGTACGCGCTCGAGCATCCCGAGATTACGGCAAGGACCGTCGAGAAGTACGCGCGTCGCCACGCCCTACTGGCCGAGGCGCTGCGGGAAGTCGGATTTGACGCCAAAAAGCCGGGAGGTACGTTTTACATGTACGTCCGGGCGCCCAAAGGCACCAAGGACGGGAGGACGTTTGCGAGCGCCGAAGAGTTTTCCCAGTACTTGATTCGCGAGAAGTTGATCTCCACGGTGCCGTGGGACGACGCGGGAGCGTACGTGCGATTTTCGGTCACCTTTGAGGCGAAGGACGAGGCTGACGAGGTGCGGGTGATCGACGAGCTACGAGCGCGGCTCGCATCGACCGAGTTCATCTTCTAGCAGTGCGCCTAGGCGCGTTTGCAAGTGAATCTTCATGGTTGTGTCGGTGAAGGGCGAGTGGCTTGGGGCGCCTTTGGCCAAGCTGCTCGTCCTTTTTCGCGCGCCAAGACAACCAGGGCATTGAAATCCGAGGTCGAAAAGGTGTGCGGTGGATGCCAATGTACTCCAAGAATGAGGTGTGACATCGTGTCGAGGATCGAAAATGGCGCCGTTGTCGTATTTCAAGGTGACAGCATCACGGACGCGGGGCGAAACCGGGAGGCGTCCGGCGACCTTGGGCGTGGCTACGCAATGATGGCCGCCGCCTTGTTTTCCGCAAAGTTTCCGGAGCGAAACGTCACATTTTACAATCGAGGCATCTCGGGCAACCGAGTGAAGGATCTCGAAGCGCGGTGGGATGTGGATTGCCTCGATCTAAAGCCTACGTGGGTCTCGATCATGATCGGCATCAACGATTGCTGGCGCAGGTACGACAGGAACGACCCCACCCCGGTAGAGGATTACGAGGCCGGTTACCGCAGAATCTTGCAGCGCGTCAAAGAGGAAAGCGGCGCTAATTTGATACTCCTGGAGCCATTCGTCCTGCCCGTGCCGGACGATCGAAAGACTTGGCGCGAGGACCTCGACCCCAAGATCCACGCCGTTCGGCAGTTGGCACGAGAATTTGAAGCGCTTTACGTGCCCTTGGACGGGCTCTTTGCCGCGGCCGCCACACGAAAAGAACCTGCATTCTGGGCCCATGACGGCGTGCACCCGTCGCCTGCCGGACACGCACTGATCGCGCGGGCGTGGCTCGAGGCGGTCGAGGCGCTTTGACGCCGCTCGGGTCAGAGGTCCAAGGCATCATCGATGCTTTGGGCCTCGAACCGCTCCCGCAGGAAGGCGGGTACTTTCGCCGCACGTACGAGTCTGACGCGTGGATCGAAACCGGGTCCGCCGGAAGTGCGGGCGTGTCGAGGCGGCGCATCGCCACGGCGATCTACTACCTGATCACGCCGGACGAATTCTCGGCCATGCACCGCTTAGCGTCCGACGAGATCTTTCATTTTTACCTCGGCGACCCCGTCGAAATGCTAAAGCTCTACCCCGACGGTTCCGGAGAGATCGCAACGATCGGCGTCGACATTGCGCGGGGCATGTCGCCTCAGGTCGTCGTTCCTCGGGGCGTCTGGCAAGGATCGCGCCTGGTTCCAGGGGGTCGATTCGCGTTGCTCGGGACGACGGTGGCGCCCGGTTTTGAATATGAAGATTACGAGCACGGGAATCGGGAGGCGTTAAAAAGGCGCTACCCGGCGTTTCAAGCGATGATCGAGTCGCTCACTCGGGATGAATAAGGTCAATTCTCGGGC
>CAYRIY010000009.1:28213-35782 GCA_964424335.1 uncultured Clostridia bacterium | reverse complement strand
AAGGTCAATTCCCAGGCACGCTCCTTGGATACCTGCGGAAGATGGTTATGCCGAGCAGTACGAAGAGGCCCGCCATCGGTCCGATGGCGAGGACGCCCCACGGGGCGTCCGGCGTGTAGCCAAGGCGAGAAAGCATCTGGGTGGCGAGCACGGATGAGAGCGCCATCGACGCCTTGACGATAAGGCCTTGTACGCCAAAGTAGATGGCCTCGCGCCTCTTGCCGGTCGCACGTTCGTCATAGTCCGTGATCTCGGCCATCAGCGGGTTGGGCAGGACCAACAGGGCGGCGATCGGCACGCCGGCCAGGAAGTTCACGAGCAACACTTGAGTGTACGCTGTAAAGGGCATGAACGGGCGCCCGACGAGGCCCGCCAAGAACAAGACCACCGCAAACCAAATCATGCTCACGATCAAGCTCTGGCGAAGGCCGTATCGCTTCGCGATTCGCACAAACACAGGAAACGCCGCCACGCTTGCCAAGATCGCCACGCCCAGCGCGATCGAAGCTTCGACCTCTCCTTTGCCCGCCACGACCGTAACGAGGTATGGGGCGTTGATGAGGACGGCGTTCAACCCAAACCAAAAGCAAAACTGGCCCGCAACATACGTGCGAAAGGGCCGATTGGCGAGGGTCGATCGGATCGATGGGACGACGCCCATATCGGCGATTTCGGCCTCGGTCGATGCGGGCTCTCGCACCATCCAAGCCGGGATGACGAGGCTTACGAGCGTAATGGCGCCAAGGATGACGCCCATCCATCCAAAACCGAGGGCGCTTGCGATCATGCCTGCCGCCAAGGCGCCGATGGCGATGCCGACGACATTGAAGATGCCCTGCCAAACCGAGAGGTTGAGCCGGTCTGCCTCCGAGCGAGATAGCTGGGGAAGCAGCGCGAGATACGGAGCGACGTAGACCGTGTACAGCGTAAAAAAGGCGCCGAGGGTCAGCGTGAGGTAGATAAAGGCCGCAATTGGGCTCGCGCCACGCGGTGGGAGCCACAGGATAGCAAAACTCAAGGCGAGCGGTACTGCCGAGGCGCGCAAGAAAGGGATCCGCCGCCCCCGCTTGCCCCGATGCCGGTCGCTCCACACGCCCACGAGGGGATCGGCAACTGCGTCGACGATTCGGCCGATCGCAAACGCCAGACCCGCCCAGGCCGGCGGCATGAACTGCCAGAGCCCGCTGTGCGGCGGCGGGGCGTAGAAGTAGGTGATCCAGGCGCCGATCACGTACGTGATCAGGGCGATTCCCAAGTAGCCCGAGCCGTAGAGAAAGCCTGCGTTGCGCTGCAACCCGTGCTCACCTCGCGTTTGGTGCTTTGGGGAATGACTCTTGGCGCTGTTGGCGCCCGTTTCCTTTATCTGGCGGAGAAAATGAAGGGCTCGAGGTGGGGGATGCCCCATGGCACGGGAAATTCAATTGGTGGCAGTGCAAATGGGGCTTTCGCTCGACGACTATTGGTCAAGGAAAGCGTTCCAAGAAAAGATCGGCAAGACAGTCGACGCCGTGAAACAGGCGATCGATCCGTCCGTTCCCACGTTGGTCGCCTATCCGGAAGACGTCGGGTTGATGCTCGTGCTCCAAGGTCTAAAAGACGAACTCTCCCATGTGACGACGGTTGCCGAGGCGATCGCTCGAGCCACCCGGACGCTCTTTTTGCCTGCGTTAGGCCGCCGCATCGTCCATCGGCTTTCTTGGGTGCCCGCCCTCTTTTTGACCCGCCATCGACTGATCGCCGAGACTTACTTTGACGTGTTTTCTAATGCTGCGCGGACGCTTGGGGCCTACCTCGTTGCAGGATCCGTCGTCCTGCCCAAGTACCGGGTCGATCAAGGGCGCGTCCTTTGGGACCAAAAGCCGCTCGATCCCCAAGTGTACAACACGGCGTATGTGTTTGACCCGAGCGGGCAGGTGGTCGGGGAACAGAGAAAGGTATACCTCATCGATCTCGAGATGCGTGCGGCGCTCGATCTGGCAGCGGGGACGATCGACGAGTTGACGGTTGTGGAGACCCCCCTTGGGAAACTGGGCGTCGCGATTTGCCTCGATTGTTTTCAAGACGATGTCGCGCACCGGCTAAAAGGACTTGGGGCCCAGATCTTGGTACAGCCCTCCGCCAACCCGGCGCCCTGGACAAGCGAGCAGCAGGTCGAGTGGTTGGAGAGCGCCTACCGGCGAACCCATCTGGAGAAGCTCTTTGCGTACGCAGTGAACCCGATGATGACCGGGAGTCTGTGGGACCTAGGTTTTTTTGGCCAGTCGTCCATCGTGGGTCAAGACGGCGTCTTGCGTCAGGCGGCCACGGCCGACGGCGAAGAGATCCTGGTCGTTAGAACGCGGGGTGTAGCTTGAGTGAGCGCCACGTGCATCAACCGCTATTGGGAAACGGCCATCAGCGCCTCCCGACTCGTCCAGTCCACATCGGGGTAGTACGTCTCGGCCACAATCAGGTTGGGTCCTAGACACTTCGCCTGAATGCATGTGCAACCGATCCCTTTTCGAATGTCGGAGTCGAGCCACGCGTCCCAAATCTCATTAAAGCCGGCATCCTTAATATTCCCAAGAGGCCCGCAATCAGCGAAGTCCTGTAGGAGCACGTCGCCCGTGAGGCTGCTTACGTTGAGCCGGTTGCGACCATCGGGGTCGTTTCTCACTGTCGTCAGCGGCGTGGAAAGCGCCCGAGCGATCAGCTCTCGATGGCCCGGATCGGGGCTGCACGCAAAAAATGGGAAGGTCCCAAAGAGGATCCACGTCGCGGGATCTCGAGCGTCGAGGAGCGCACGCACGCCCGTTGCCAACTCGTCCAGCGTCGGAATCGCCATCGTGCTGGCGAAGTCGCTCGGATACAAAGGATGTATCTCATGCCGCAGACATCCAAGCTCGACCACGCGCTCGTGGATCGCGGCGATATGGGGCAGCGTCGCCTTGGTGAGAATCGTCTCGGCGGAGACGAAGACGCCTGCCTTGGCGAGCGTTCGGGCGTTGTCCTCGAGGCGACGAAAGGCAGAGTCGGCACGCGGCGAAAGGTGCTCGGCGTGCGCATAGGCGACTCTGGCAAACTCGGTGGCGTCCGGGTAGTTGTAGGAAATGTGGAGGACGTCCACCCATTCCACAAAGGACTCGTACCGGGCAAGCGGCATCGTGAGGTTGGTGTTCACCTGCGTTTTTAGGCCGCGCCCTTTGGCGTACTTCAGGAGGGGCGCAATGACTTCCCGAACGAGCTGCGGCGTTGCGGCCGGCTCGCCCCCCGTGAGGCTGAACGTGACGAGTGTGTCGACTTCCTCGAGCCGTTCGATGATTTGCCCTACCGATATGTACCGCGCTTCGTCGTAGGTGAGGAGGTCGCCCACCGCGCAGTGCTCGCAGCGGAGGTTACACGTGTTGGTTACGGTCACCTCGATGCTCGAGAGCAGCGGCTTTCCGTTCCAATTCCCAGTCAAATAGGGATCCCACGGATCGTGCTCCGGTGACATGGGCGTCTCTTTGAGGAATGAAATCCGATTCGCGAGCGCATGCTCGGGTGAACGGGCCGTGTGGCTCATTGCCCAAACCTCCTAGCCCGGCGAATCTCGTGACGGAAACTCGTCGACAGCGGGGCCAAAGGATTGTTGTTTCCCACACGGCTATCGTATTCCTGCCGAATCGCTTGGAATGCCCGCCCCTTCAAGTCGTCCATTTGATACGTTTTTGGTGGTTGACAAGCATGGAAAAAATACAGATAATGACACGGCAGGCGATCATATGTTCGTATTCGATGGGAGGAACACGATGGCGTCACACTCAAACGGTAGCGCCGATTTGGCGGTCGAGGCGATCGGTTTGGTCAAGACGTTCGGCAAGACGCGGGCGGTTGACGGGGTCGATCTTACCGTGCGCAAAGGGAGCGTCTATGGACTCCTCGGTCCAAACGGGGCGGGCAAGACCACTACGGTCCGCATGCTGGCCACGCTCTTGCGACCGGATGGAGGAACGGCTCGCATATTTGGCTACGACATCGTTCAAGAGGCGGACGACGTGCGCAGCCGAGTGAGTCTCACCGGGCAGTTTGCATCCGTCGACGACGACTTGACGGGAGTGGAAAACCTGATCTTGCTCGCCCGCTTGGTGGGGTACTCCCGCACGCAGGCGAAGAGCCGGGCGACGGAGCTTATTGAGGCTTTTGGCATTTCCGAAGCGGCGGGTCGACAAGTGAAAAAGTACTCCGGTGGGATGCGTCGCCGACTCGACATTGCGGCGAGCATCATAGCGACGCCCGACCTGTTGTTTCTCGATGAGCCGACGACCGGACTCGACCCGCGCAGCCGCAACCAAGTGTGGGAGATCGTGCGGGCGCTTGTCGCACAGGGAACGACGGTGGTGCTCACGACGCAGTACCTCGAGGAAGCGGATCAGCTCGCCGACCGGATTGCGGTCATCGATCACGGCAAGGTGATCGCAGAGGGCACGAGCGGTGAGCTCAAAGCCTCTGTGGGCAGCGGCGCGCTCTACGTCAGGTTGGTCGATCCCCAGGCCCGGCCACGTGCCGAGCAGATCATGGCCCAAACGATTGGGGTCGAGATCCGCCTCGAAAATGACCCGCATGCCCTCTCCGCTCGCATCTCGGATGCAGAGCGGGTGTCACAGGCCTTGGCGGATTTGACGAGGGCGGGCATTCAGGTCAGCAATTTCTCACTGGGACAACCGAGTCTTGACGAAGTGTTCCTTGCCCTCACCGGGCGTCCGGCTGACGAAACGACAATGGTGGAGGAGATGGCCTGATGGCGACGATTTCTAGAGAAGTCCTTGCGGTGGACGAGGCGCTGCGATCAGCGCTATCTCCAAGGCAAAGGCCGAAGAGGCAAAGCGGCCTTGCTGCCTCGTTCACGTTTTTTTGGAGGGCGCTCCTAAAGATCAAACACGTACCGGAGCAGCTCTTCGATGTCACGATGTTTCCCATCATGTTCGTGTTGATGTTCACGTACCTGTTCGGCGGAGCGCTTGCCGGATCGACGAGGGAATACCTGCAGTACTTACTTCCCGGAATCCTGGTGCAAACAGTCGTGATGATCACGATGTATACGGGCAGCGCACTCAACCAGGACATCAAGAAAGGGGTCTTCGACCGATTCCGTTCGCTTCCGATTTGGAGGCCGTCGATCCTGGTCGGGGCCTTGCTCGGCGACGTCGTTCGCTATACGATCGCTTCTTTGGTCGTCTTGGCAGTCGGGATGGCGCTCGGATTTCGGCCGAGCGGAGGCGTCGCCGGGGTCTCTCTTGCAGTGCTGCTCTTGCTTGTGTTTTGCTTTGGCATGTCGTGGATCTGGACCGCGCTCGGCGTGGTCATGCGGACGCCGGAGTCGCTGATGGCCACGAGCATGATGATCTTGTTTCCACTCACCTTCATCAGCAACGTCTTTGTTGATCCGCTGACGATGCCTACGTGGCTGCAGGCCTTTGTGGCGGTCAATCCGATCGCGCTCCTCGTAAGTGCGGTGCGCGGGCTCATGTTTGGCGGCGTTACGCCGGGGGAAATCGGCATCGTCCTTTTGGTTGCCGCTTTGATGACCGCCGTCTTTGGTCCGATCACGATGCGCCTTTTCTTGCGCAAGCAGTAGGCGACCCGCTCATCCCAATTCGTCCCGTAGAAAATCCCGCAGCGCGCCTGTCGACTTGCTAAGGTAGCGCTGCGGGTTCCAGACGATGCCGACACTGCGCCGAAGCGTCGGAGTGCTCAATGAAGGCGTGGCAACGCCCGGAACGCTCTTTGTAACGAGCTGGGGAACGAGTGTCACGCCTAGTCCCGCCTGTACGAACCTGAGCGCCGTATCAACGTTTGTTCCGCTCAAAGCGACCCGAGGAGTAAATCCCACCGAGCGGCACGCCTCCAGCGCGACGCGGCGGAGGTGGAAACCTTCTTGACATAGAATAAAGCTCTCGTCTCGAAGCTCCGCAAGTTCGATCGTCTCTCGCCGGCTGAGTCGGTGGCTCTCCGGAAGCGCGGCGACGATCTCTTCGGTGAAGAGGGTCTCAAAGGCGTTCCCTTTGATGCTCGGAGGTTCGACGAGGAGCGCGAGGTCCAAGCGCCCTTCGTCGAGCTCGCGTGCGAGGTGGTCAGATATCGCTTCGGTGATCGTGAGTTCGATCCCGGGATACTTCAAATGAAAACGCTGCAGAATGCGAGGGAGCAGGTGGCCGCCGATCGTCGGCGTCGTGCCAAGCCGGACTCGACCTCGTTGTAGGTCGCTGCGGTCGGCCAAATCGGCGCGGGCGTCGTCTGCGAGCGTCAACATTTGCCGGGCGTAGGGGAGAAAGGCCTCCCCTTCGTGCGTGAGCGCGACATGCCGCCTCGAGCGCTCAAAGAGGATGACGCCAAGGTCCTCTTCGAGGGCGCGGATCTGTTGGCTAAGCGACGGCTGCGCGATGTGGAGCGCCTCGGCGGCTCGGCCGAAATGCTGGTGTTCGGCAAGGGCGACGAAGTACTGCACTTGACGGAGTTCCATTCAAGGTTGCACCTCGCGATGGATATGTTAGGGGATGGTGGGATGTATAAGGGTGGAAACGCCTGTCATAGGCATATTCTATCACAGTGATGAGAAATATGTATTGGACCCTATCTAGGTACAAATGGTATTCTTTAGAATGCAGTGCTTAAGCATCGAAACCTCATAAAAAGGGCGAGGCGCGCTCATGGCGACAGTAGGTAAGTATTGGCGTTCGACAGTGGGCAGAAAGTTTATCATGGCTTTCAGTGGAATCGCGCTGATGATTTATCTCGTCATTCACTTGGCGGGCAACCTGATGCTGTTCATCCCCGATGGGGGAAGGACGTTCAACTACTACAGCTATCTCCTGCATCAGATGGGGCCTGTCCTCAACGTATTTCGCGTGCTGCTCGCGGCAGCCTTTCTCTTTCACATCATTACGGCCATTAACGTGTATGTGCAAAACCGCCGAGGCCGATCGACGCGCTATGCGGTGTACGCCTCCAAGGGCGGTCCGAGCAAGTTGAGCGCGTCGTCGCGTTACATGGCGACCACGGGCCTCATATTGTTGATCTTCGTCCCGATCCACGTGTGGATGTTCACGCTGGGCCCTTACTACGAAACGGTGCAAAACGGCGTCGTGCTTCGCGACCTGTACCGGGTGGTCGTGCCGTCGTTCAAAAATCCATGGATCGCCGGAGGGTACGTCGTCACAATGGCGCTCTTGTGGATGCACTTGCGACATGGATTTTGGAGCGCACTCCAGTCGCTTGGAGCGCTGCGCCCCCGCTGGACGCATGCGATTTACACACTGGGCCTTGCGTTTTCGATCTTGCTCGCCGGTGGCTTCTTGATCCTGCCGCTGCACGTTTTGTTCTTTGTGCCATATCCGTAGAGGCGAGCCACCGGGCAAGCTCGGGGCCCTGAGCAACACAAATTGCTAAATCAAGCTCGGCAAGCGGGCGACGTAAGCGCATCGGAATTCGGAGGAATCTACCCGCTTGGCCGAGCCACCGGGTAGCCGGACCCAGATCACGCAACACGTGAATCTAAGCTCGGCAAGCGGGCGACGTAAGCGCATCGGAATTCGGAGGAATCTACCCGCT
>CAYRIY010000009.1:0-28113 GCA_964424335.1 uncultured Clostridia bacterium | reverse complement strand
AAGCTCGGCAAGCGGGCGACGTAAGCGCATCGGAATTCGGAGGAATCTACCCGCTTGGCCGAGCCACCGGGTAGCCGGACCCAGATCACGCAACACGTGAATCTAAGCTCGGCAAGCGGGCGACGTAAGCGCATCGGAATTCGGAGGAATCATTGATGACGCAAACTCAGGTTTTGGACGCCAAGGTACCCGCCGGACCGATCCAAGACAAATGGAAAAACCACCTCTCCTCGATCAAGTTGGTGAGTCCGGCCAACAAGAGGAAGTACACCATCATCGTCGTCGGGACAGGGCTCGCCGGCGGAGCGGCTGCGGCGACCTTTGGTGAGCTCGGCTACAATGTGCTCAACTTTTGCATCCAAGACTCGCCCAGGCGAGCGCACAGCGTCGCGGCGCAAGGCGGTATCAATGCTGCGAAAAACTATCAGAACGACGGCGACAGCGTGTACCGGTTGTTTTACGACACGATCAAGGGCGGAGACTACCGGGCACGTGAAGCCAACGTATACCGCCTAGCGGAACTCAGCTCGAACATTATCGATCAGTGCGTCGCGGCCGGCGTTCCCTTTGCGCGGGAGTACGGCGGGACCCTTGCCAACCGCTCGTTTGGAGGCGCGCAAGTCTCCCGCACGTTCTACGCCAGAGGTCAGACGGGTCAGCAATTGCTGCTCGGCTGCTACAGCGCCCTCATGCGCCAAGTCGACGCCGGGACCGTCAAGCTCTTCCCCCGCAGGGAGATGCTCGACCTCGTCATCGTCGACGGGCGCGCTCGAGGCATCGTCGTCCGCAACCTCGTCACGGGCGAGATCGAGACGTACGCGGCAGACGCCGTCTGCCTTGCCACCGGCGGATACTCGACGGTCTTTTATTTGTCGACCAACGCGGTCAACAGCAATGCCACGGCGGCTTGGCGGTGCCACAAGCGCGGGGCGTTTTTCGCAAACCCCTGTTACACGCAGATCCACCCGACTTGCCTGCCTCAAACGGGTGAAGGCCAGTCAAAGCTCACGCTCATGAGTGAGAGCTTGAGAAACGACGGCAGGGTATGGGTGCCCAAAAACAAAGGCGACAAGCGGCCTCCCCACCAGATTCCCGAGAGCGAGCGCGATTACTACCTCGAGCGCAGGTATCCTGCGTTTGGCAACCTCGTTCCTAGGGACATCGCCTCTCGGGCGGCCAAGGCCGTCTGCGACGAAGGGTACGGCGTCGGCCCCACCGGGCTCGCTGTCTACCTGGACTTCGCCGACGCCATCAAGCGCCTCGGTGAAACGGTGATCCGCCAGCGGTACGGCAACCTCTTTGACATGTACCACGAGATTACCGGCGAAAATCCGATGAATACGCCGATGAGAATTTACCCGGCGCCCCACTACACGATGGGCGGGCTATGGGTGGACTACAATCTGATGACGACGATCCCGGGGCTGTACGCCCTCGGAGAGGCCAACTTCTCCGACCACGGCGCCAACCGGCTCGGAGCGAGCGCGCTCATGCAGGGGCTCGCCGACGGATACTTCGTCATCCCGGCCACGATCGGGGATTTCCTTGCGGATCACCGCCCCGACGGGCTATCGACGGACCACGAAGCGTTCAAGAGCGCGCAGCGTGGAATCGAGGACCAGGTAAAGCAGTTCCTCAGCATCAACGGGAAAAAGTCGGTGCGCCAGTATCACATAGAGCTTGGAAGGATCATGTGGGAGAAGGTCGGCATGAGCCGGAGCGAGCAAGGGCTCAAAGAAGCGATTGCCGACATTCGGGCCTTGCGTGAGGAGTATTGGCGAAACGTCAAGGTGAGCGGATCAGCAGGGGACCTCAACAAAGACTTGGAGTTTGCGGGACGGGTCGCCGACTTTCTCGAGCTCGGCGAATTGATGGCCATGGACGCCCTCGAGCGAGCCGAGTCCTGCGGCGGACACTTTCGCGAAGAGTACCAGACCCCCGAGGGCGAGGCGCTTCGCCGTGACGATGAGTTTTGCCACGTGTCGGCCTGGGAATACAAGGGCGATGTCAAAGAGGCGGTCATGCACAAGGAGCCGCTTTCCTTCGAATACGTTGAGCTGTCGCAGCGCAGCTATAAGTGATCGGCTACAAGGGGCGATGACGTCGTGAAGTTCAAGTTGAAAGTTTGGCGGCAAGACGGCCCGGGGTCGCCCGGCGCTTTTAAAGAGTACACGATCGACCACATCCTGCCCGAGATGTCCTTCCTGGAGATGCTCGATCGACTCAACGAGGATCTGATCGCCAAAGGCGAGCGGCCGATCGAATTTGACAGCGACTGCCGGGAAGGGATCTGCGGCACGTGCGGCCTCGTGATCGATGGAATGGCGCATGGGCCAAAGCGCGCCTGCACTACGTGCGAACTTAGAATGCGCAACTTTGAGGACGGCGCTGAGATCACCGTCGAGCCGTTCCGAGCAGACGCCTTTCCAATCATCCGGGACTTGGTCGTCGATCGGAGCGCGTTCGACCGCATCATCGCCGCCGGGGGATACATTTCGGTGAATACCGGCTCGGCCCCGGACGCGAACGCGATCCCGATTGCCAAAGAGATCGCCGAAGAAGCGATGGACTCGGCGCAGTGCATCGGGTGCGGCGCTTGTGTGGCGGCGTGCCCGAACGGTTCCGCCGCGCTCTTTACAAGCGCGAAGATCTCGCAGCTTGCGCTGTTGCCACAAGGGCAAGTGGAGCGGGCGCGGCGCGCCCAGCGCATGATCGAGCAGATGGACATCGAGGGCTTTGGCAACTGCTCCAACCACGGAGAGTGCCAAGCGGCGTGCCCCAAGGATATCTCCATCGTCAACATCGCGCGCATGCGCCGCGAGTACATGAAAGCCGCCTTCGCACGGTCAAAAGCGTAAGCCGGCAACGGTTCGATAATAGAATGCGCAGGGCCGAAGAGGGTCGTCTCGCTTATAGCGGCTCATCTTCGGCTTTTCTTTTAGGAAGTCTTTACGGATGACCCGATCTCAGGATCGGCGACGTTCGGTCGCCCATACACGCTCTTGATGTAGTCCCTCGGTGAGACGCCCTCGTAGCGGCGGAATATCCTGCCAAAGTAAGACGGGTCCGTGTACCCGACCATTTCCGCGATGTCCCGGATGGAGCCCTTCGGGCGCATTTCGAGCAAGAGCACCCGGGCGTTCTCGATGCGCAGGTAGTGAACGTAATCCGTGATCGTCATTCCGATGGCCCGGCTGAAAAGCCGCGAGAGGTACGAGTAGTTGTAGCCCACGTGCCGCGAAATGATGGACGAGCTCAGCTTCTCTTGAAAGTTCTCCTCGAGGAATTTCTTCACGGAGCTCACGACTTGAGCCTCGTGTGGGGATCGCACGTTGAGCGGGTTGGAGCCTGTTTCAAATGAGACCGTGTCCCGAGCGACGGCGACGAGGAGCTTTGTCACGATCGCGGCCGCATGGCTCTTGTAAAAAGGGGGGCGGTTCCAAACTTCGTCGACCAGTTCGGAAAAGAGCGCAAACAGCGCCGGATGATTGCACTTCCCGTACGTTGGGAGTGTGATCGAGGACGAATCATGAATTTCATCCTCTCGTCGGAATGGCCGGGCGTTCGAGGCCGGACGGCCATGCGGGTCATCCACGGAGAACTGGACGTAGAAAAAGCCCGATTGGGTCGGATGGGCGCCCCATGACCTGTGAGTTTCGTTGGGATGGAGCATCAAAATATGCCCATTTTGTAACAGTAGCCGCACGTTGCCCTTTTGAAAGTGGAGGTCGCAGCCCTTCGCGAGCACGAGTTGCCAGTGGGGATTGCTGTGGGCGCGCACACGCCAGGCGTCGTGATCGTCGGGAATGAAGTTGGCCGAGTGGACGGTCAGCCCGGATAGATTTAGGCGAATCATGTTGTCTTGTCCCATTTTCAACTCCATGATCAGGTCAAGTAAAAATTGTCCGATTTTACGACAATACTGCGCCTCGACTTGCAACTCCTCCCTTTCGTATACTGAGTATCAAAGCAACGTCCTGACGTGTCAGGAGCGGCATTCGTCGCACACTCGATTCGTCGTGTCGCATGGGAGGGGGATGCAAAAACAACGACGATCTTGCTCGAAAGTTCGTAAATGTGTGTAAATCGGACAAAATGGGGGTATCGTCATTGAGCCGCATTCGAATCCAAAGAGTGTTGGGGATCGCTTTGGCTGCGCTCTTCATCTGCTTTTCCGGGATTGCGGGCGCGCAACAGCGGACGGAATTGCACTTCCTTGCATCGGGTTTCTCCGCCGAGCTCGTAGCGCTCCTTGAGGATGAGCTCTTACCGGCTTTCGAGGCCGAACACAACGTCAATGTCCTCGTCGACCCGATCGGATGGGGGGAGCGAAGCGATCGCATCGCGATCCTCATTGCGTCAGGCATTCCTCCGGACGTCATCGGAACCGGATTTTACAGCCCGTACCAAGAGGGCGGATCGGGTTTGCTTGCACCGCTCGATCGGTACGTGGCCGAATGGGAGCACAAGAGCTCGATCCCACAGCCGGTTTGGGATACGCAAACATGGCGAGGATCGATCGTAGCCGTACCAATACGATTTGACCTGCGTGCGATCGCATATCACAAGAATGTCTTTGCTGAGTCGGGATTTGACCCGAACCGGCCCCCGCAGAGCTGGGAAGAGCTTATCGATGCCGCTCGCCAGATGACGCGCTTCACCTCCGCGGGCGACCGCCTTGAAGTGCGCGGCATGGCGTTTGCGGACCCGGCCCAAGAGATGCTGAGCTACATCCACCAGGCAGGCATTCCTCCGGTCGACTTGGAGACGTTTCAGTCCAACCTCAACACACCCCAGGCTTTGGAGGCGGCCCGGACCTTCGTCGAACTCAATCGGGTGAGCCGCCGCGACCTTGGGACTTCCGGGGGTGGATTCGTCGACGGCGGCATCGCCATGCAGTCGATCAACCCGACCATGGTGCAGCAGTGGTCTGCGATTTTCGAAGGCAGCCTCTCGTCGCACATGGGGATCTTCTCGCCTCGTCGCTCTTTGAGTGATGACCCCGTCGCCTTGGGTTTCATCAACGGTGTCGCGATCGCCGAGGCGAGCCGAAATAAGGACCTGGCGTGGAAGTTCATCGAGTTCCTCATCAGCGATGAGGTGTTGACCAAAATCCAGGCATTGTCGGGCTGGATGACGACGCGTGTCGACCTCGCGGCGCAGATGGACTTCGAATACCTTGACATGTACTATCCTCAAGTCCCGTTCATCAGGCCCGCACAGCTCCCGCCGCCCCGAGACCGATCACAAAACGAGCTCTCGCAATTGATGACCCAGGCGATCAATGGAGAAATCGCCCCCGAGCAGGCGATGTCGCAAGCACACGAACTGTGGGCTAGACTTCTCCAGGAGTGGCGCTCCGAGCTGTAACGCGTGTATCACGTCGAACGCATGCCGAATGCATGACGAATGCAAGACGAATGCATGTACCGCCGAAAGGCCGGAGCGCCACGTTGCTCCGGCCTTTCGTCCATGCCAATTTGTGTATGTTGCTGCTCCATGACAGGAGATCCCGGGCGTCCGGATCAATCCATTGGAATGAATGACCCGATCTGGATGAAAGAGGATCATCGATGGCAAGAGATGGCTTGGTTGTTGCCGCCGTGGCGCTTTTCGCCGTCCTTGGCGGCATTCAGCCGCACTGGGCCCCGGACGTTGGGGGAGATATCGTGGAAGTCGAGGCGATCTTCTCTTATGGCACGCTCCTTGATCCGAACGTTCAGCGAAGCGTGATCGGTAGGACGGTCGAAAGCCGTCCCGACACGCTCCCAGGATATCGCAAAGGCGTGCTACGGCTCGGCCGAGCCGCTTATTTCATCGCGATTCCCGACGAGCAGAGTGAGATCGACGGCGGCGTCATCGAGGTGACGCCGGACGAACTCCGCCGGATCGACCGCTACGAGGGCGATGCATACGAGCGAGCCTGGGTGACGCTTGGGAGCGGATCCGAGGCGTGGGTGTACCGCCGCCCTGAATCGAGCGAGTAGGAGTTACGATACAAAATCGAGGCGAAGTGCCGCGAAACCGTCCCGCGGATCTACGATTGGTGGGTAAAAGCCGTCATGTCGCTTATGTAGTCGAAACGGGGAGGGTGTGAGCTAGCTCCGCTATTCGAGCGCGCGCAGGCCGATGACACATGCGACGATGCCGGCGATGCAAAGCAGCCGCAAGGTGTGCTTTGGCTCGCGATAAAACACGATGCCGACCAAGGTGGATCCGGCGGTGCCGATCCCCGTCCACACGGCGTATGCCGTCGAAAGCGAGATTGTCTCCATCGCAGCGCTCAAAAGTGCTAGGCTCACGATGAACGCACCGACGAGGATCACGTTGTTCCAGAGGTTGTTGCGCTCTGCGACGCGCTTGATGCCGATGACGCCAAAGATCTCGAAGACTCCGGCGGCTACGAGCATGGCCCAATCCATCAGCGGGGCGCCTCCTGTGTCGTCATCTTAAGACCGATGACGCAGGCGAGTAACGCCATGATGATCACGATCTTAGCGGGGGAAACGACGGCGCCCGCTACTGCCGACTCCACCACCACCGTACCGATCGTGCCGATGCCGGTGAAAACGGCGTACATCGTTCCGATGGGTAGGACCTTGGCCGACTTTATGAGGAAGTCAAAGGTGAGGATCAATGAAATAATGACCAAATGCACAGGAACCGCTGGGTACTTCAGGCCTGAAGCCCACACGATCTCCAAGGCGCCCGCGCCGATCACATAGATCCAAGCTGTATTTGCTTTTGGCAACGCACGTCATCACTCCACGCGAATCTCACTTGGCAATTGCGGAACGGGTTTATTGTACGGTATTCGAGATTCGCGCTCAAGTGCATGTGTTTTTCGGTGTTACGATGCGAGCGCCCCCTGCTGGCGCAAGACTTCTGCGATCGCCTCGCGGTGCTCGCTTGAGAGTGTATCCACAGGTTCCGTCGTGCGAGAACTGCAGATTCCAAGGAGCTCGAGCGCGTACTTTTTCCAGCTCACTGTAGCCATTGACGACTGCGTAAAGCCGTTTAACTTGTTGATGTCGTCGATCACGCCGCAGAGTGCATCGACGCGGCTCCACGCACCGACTCGAGCGGCATCGTAGACGTCGACCAAGAGCTTTGGAAAAACGTTGCCGAGCGATGGCACGGCGCCCGCCGCGCCGCGCCGCAGCGCTTCCGCGAGAATGGACTCCGAGCCGGCGAGGACAGGCAGGCCCCGATCTTTTGCAACCTCGAGGTAATCCGTAAGAAGTCCAATGTCGCCCGAGGAGTCCTTGATCCCGGCGACTGGGACGCGCTCGGCAACGTTGGCCAGTGTCTCAGGCTGCACGACACTCTGGGTGTATTGAGGGATGTTGTAGAGGCAAACAGGGAGTCGTGAGGCCTCCGCGATCCGGGTGAAGTAACCGACCATCTCGGACTGGCTCAATGGATAGTAAAATCCCGGAGTGAGGACGACGACGTCGGCGCCCACGCTCTCGGCGAGGCGGACCCGCTTTAAGGATTGCTCAAGGCCCGGCATCATCGCGCCAACATACACTTTGGTCCTGCCTGCGGTGTACTCGACGCCGAGCTCGACTGCCCGCAGCCACTGGGATTCGTCAAAGCGAGCCACCTCTCCGGTGCTCCCCATGACAAAGACCCCGTGTACGCCGCCGTCGACCATGAAGTCAATCAGTCGCTTCAACCCTGCTTCGTCAATCTCTTCTTTCGAATCAACCGGCGTCACCAACGGGACGACGATCCCTTCGCATCGGACAATCTGTGTCGACAAGGTATTCACCCCAAGTTCCAAAAAGCGCGCCACTCCGCATGGACATGGACCGACATTAGTGAATGATGTTCATTATATTAGTACGACCCTTGGGCTTTTCTCCCTTCATTACGCAGGCCGCGCTGAGGAATTATGCCGAAAAAGTATGCGGCATCGAACCCTAAGGAGATCGAAGGAGGGGACAGGTTGGCAAAGGGGGGCAAAAAAAAAGGCGCGCAACTTGCGCATGTCACTCCAATGAGGGGCCTGATTGCCTCGGGGATTGAGCGGCCTTGAAACGAATTTGGGATCAGTACCCTGCGAGCGCGAGCTTCCTTGACAATTCGTTGCTCAAGTTTTTGAGGCGAAGCCCATATTCCGCAATGCGCTCCTGTGAGAATTCGTTCGCAGGCCCGCTGATGCTTACCGCCGCCACGATGGCACTCCTTCGGCCGTATAGCGGGGCTGCGACGCACCGGATGCCCGGCTCTCGCTCCTCTCGGTCGATGGCATATCCTCGCTCCCGAGTGAGCGCGAGCTCCTCTTCGAGGGACTTGACGTCCGTAAAGGTGTTGGGCGTGTACGCCTCGAGCTCCATGCCGGACAGGATTTCCTTGCGGTCCTTTTCCGCCATCTGAGCGAGAAGGGACTTGCCGATTGCGGTGCAGTACATCGGCGCCCTTCGACCGACCGAAGAGTAGTTGACCCGGCGAGCCAGGGGGTAGAGCGCCTCGATGTATAGGACGTGGCTTTGATAAGGCACAGCCATGTAAACGATTTGATTCACGCTTTCGAGCAGTGATTGCAGGTAGGGAAAAGCGATATCGCGAATGACGAGCTGGGACGCTGAATAGTATCCCAGTTCGAGACAGCGCAGTCCAAGTCGGTAGCGCCCCGTATCGGGTTGCTGGTGGAGCAAGTCTTCATCGCGCAGCGTGGCCAAGATGGTACTCACCGTGCTCTTTGGCATCTTGGCATGGCGAGAGAGATCGCTTACACTCCACTCCGGCGAGTCTTCGGTAAAATACGACAATAGATTGAGCGCCCGCACGAGTGATTTGTACTTTCGTACGCTCTCGGTCGCCATGGTGGTCGAGTCGGCCACGGAATCCCCTCCGCAACACAAGTGTTCGACATGATCGTACGACAACGTGGGTCGAATTTCCTTTAAGTTGCGCCTTGTGGGGCAAAAGATCAGGGTCAAATATGCGCGTGGAAATGGCAGGCGCCGCGAGGGACGAGTCGGGAATAGGTCGCGGGCGATCCGTCAAAGGAAAAGCAAAGGCGCGCGAGAAACGTTGGTCTTTGAGACGCTGCATTAACGGATGATGCCCGAGCGAGGAGGCTTTGCAAAACATGAAGTGGGTTTTGAACACCTACCGCGTGAGCCAAGATTGGGATGTGCCAACCATCATCGACATGTGCCAAAAGACGGGGCATGAGGGCATTGAGTTTCTTCTCGATTTCAATCAAAAACACGGAATTGAAGACGATGTTTCGCCCGAGTACGTCGCCGGTGTGGCAAAGCAGGTGGCGGAGGCCGATTTGTGGGTGGCCTCGCTTACGAGCTGCTCTAAGTTTGACGATGCGGACCCCGCGAAGCTCGAGGAGAACAAAGGCAAGGCCAAGCGTACGATCGATCTGGCAGCGCACATCGGGTGCAAGCACGTGCGCGTGCTCGGCGATCGCATTGGCGAGACGCTTGGGCGGGAGAAGACCATCGATCAAGTGGCTCAAACGTTGGCCGAGCTCGGCGAGTACGCCGCTCCCTCAGGGATCACGGTCTCAATGGAGATGCACGGACACTTCATCGATCCCGAGCTTTCCCGCGCGGTGATGGAGAAAGTCTCCCGCGATAACGTCGGCCTCGTCTTCAACTGCGTGTGGCCGGTGGGCGCTGAGTCCGGATGGTCGCTCCCTGAGGGGACGACGTCGATCCGTTCGATTTACGCACAGACAGGAAAGTACTGGACTGCCGTGCATACGCACGGCTTTGAGCGGCCTTGGGAGACGCCGTTTTACCTCGAGATGTTTGAGCTTCTTAAAAAAGACGGGTTTGACGGGTTCATTTCAAATGAGTGCGCGTACGTCGGTCCTGATCCGGAAAAGGTACTATCGCTCTACACGGCGTTCTTTAGGGCCGCGACCAAGTGAGCGCGCTCTTGCCGGCCGAAACGTTAGCGATGGAGATCGCTTGCCGTCGGCGAGTCGACTCCTGGAGGGACACGTTTTAGAAATGGTGAGTATCGATCAATTCGAGTCGATGGCCAACAGGCTTTTCGACGAGATTCCTCCGCCACTCCTCGAGGGATTGAACGGCGGGATCATCATCCAAGAGGAGGCATGTCAAGAGGATCCGGATCTGCCTGACGTGTACGTCCTCGGCCACTACGTCGAAGACCCCTTTGGGCTTGGATGTTACATCGTGCTCTACTACGGCTCGTTCGCCGCGATTTTGGGCGACGAGCCGCCCGAAGTCTGGGAAGACGAGCTCTGGGAGACGATGATCCACGAGGTGCAGCATCACGTGGAAGCCAGGGCCGGTGAATCCAATCTCGATATCCAAGATATGATCGAGCTCGAGCGCTTGCGGCGCGAGTCCGCGGGCCAGCAGGAAACCTAGCCGTCCGGTTTGACGAGGAATGCGCGACGCGGGGAAGACCGGGAAGTCGCCTACTAAATCCCCGCATCGCGCACGTTTTGTTACAGGGGCAGGTCGATCGGTCGCCCTTCCGAGTGTGAGCGGGCCGCCGCCTCCATGAGTTCGGTTAGATCGCGGCCATCGTGCAACGAAATCAAGGGGGGCGTCCCCACCTCAATTGCCTCGATCCACTGCGCGAGCGGCGACGGGTCGTCCTTTGGAATGTCTTGGGGCCGGATCCAGCCGCCCACGGAGCTTCCGGTCTTGCGAGAGTTGAGCCAGACGCCGTTTTCGGGGCCGCCGACCATGAGCGATCCTTCGGTGCCGAATATCTCGAGGGAGAATGGGCTGTTGGTCGAGACAAAGGAGGTCTCGACGATGCCCAAACCGCCCGTTTCAAACTCGAGGATCGCGACGGAGTTGTCGTCGACTTGGTGTCCGCGCTTAAATCGCGTGAGCCGAGCGGTCACCCGCACCACGCGCCCACCAATCCACCGAGCGAGGTACATGGGATGGCACCCCAGGTCGATCATGGCGCCGCCGCCGCAGGCAACCGGATCGTAAAAGTGCTCCGGGAGCCACCCGTCTGAAGCGCCGTTGTGGGCCACACGGATGCGCACCGTCGTCACGTGGCCGAGCAGTCCGTCGTCGACCGCCTTCTTGGCAAACTTCACATTTCCGCGTCCCCTTTGGGGGAACGAGACCACGAACTGCGTCTTGGCAAGCGATGCAGCGCGGCCGATCCGATCGACCTCCAGGA
Source organism: uncultured Clostridia bacterium (assembly GCA_964424335.1). Classification (GTDB taxonomy): domain Bacteria; phylum Bacillota; class Limnochordia; order DTU080; family RSA5; genus CAYRIY01. Next base: position 16,968 of record CAYRIY010000009.1, on the reverse strand, counting down.
CCGTCGGAGCGACCACTTTCTCTGTGAACACGTGTTTTCCGGCCTCGAGCGCCGCGATGATCACGTCCGCGTGCATGTTGGTGGGCGCGTCGACAACGACGCCGTCTACGTCGTCGCGGCTTACCGCCTTGTGCAAATCCGGTTCGAACGGCACGCCAAGCCGCTCGGCCCACGATTTCCCGCGCTGGGGGTCTTCGTCCCATACGACGGTCACTTTGGCATTCGGGTGGCTTTGGACTTCTTTGGCATACCCCGGAGCATGAACGTGCCAAAAACTGAGCATCGCTACGTTGACCAAGAGCAATTCCTCCCTTAAGGTTTCGCCCGGACGGCGCTCGCCGGCCCAGTCGACCTAGACGTCCGCGTCGGGGGCGCCGTTTGGCAAAAGCACCGCCTTTACGTACCGTCCGTTCGTCATGCCGTCAAAGCCATCCTGCCACGCCTCGAGCGGCGCCGTCTTGGAGACGATGGGCATCGGGTCGAGAATCCCGCTCGACATGAGCCTCAGGACGCGCTCCCACACGGCCCACGTATGGCTGAAACTCCCTTGGAGCGTGACGGCTTTTTGCACGAGCGGATCTAAAGAAAAGCCGAGCGGTTGCGGTCCCCAGCCGACCTTGGTAATGTGGCCGCCGGGGCGCACCCAATCGAGGGCCGAGCGGAGCGCGCTCGAGGCGCCTGCTGCGTCGATGATGACGTCGGCCCCATAGCCGTCGCCAAGGCTCTTTCGGAATGCGTCCGGATCCGCCGCAGTCTCTTCGACGGTGGCGATGCGCGTCGCAAAGTGGCGCAGGGCAAGGTCGAGGCGGGGGCGGTCCCGCTCGAGGCCGACCATGATCACCTCGGCCGCTCCGGCGATCTTGGCCATCTGTGCACAGAGGAGCCCGATGGGCCCCGGCCCGATGACGACGGCAACGGCGCCCGGCTCGATCGGTGAGTTGACGATCGTCGCCTGATATGCGACGGCGCAAGGCTCCGTCAAGGCCGCCCGCACAAAATCGAGGCCGTCTGGCACGCGGTGCAGGCAGCGAGCCGGCACTTTCACAAAAGGCGCCATGGCGCCGTCGACGCCGTAACCAAAGCCCAGGCGGCTTGGATCCAAGTGATAAGCGCCCGTCCTGGAAAAAGGGGAAGCGGCGTTAATCACCGCCGCCGTCTCGCTTACGACCCGTTCCCCGGGAGCAAACTCGGAAACGTCCGTGCCGACGGCCTCGACGACCCCGCCAAACTCGTGCCCGAGCACGACCGGGATGTTCACTTTCCAGGAGTGGGAGTTGTGGTACTGATGGACGTCGCTGCCGCATATTCCCACGGCCTTCGTCCGGATCAAGACGTCGCTTGGCCCGATCTTGGGGATCGGAATCTCTCTGATCTCGCAGTGCTTTGGTTTGAGTTCGTAATGAACCAGCGCAGGCATGAGGGTTGAACTTGTTTTCAAAGGGATTTTCCTTTCCGCGCAGGATCGCCATGTGTGGTCCTGAGGGTAATGAGCGCCTCTTCGGTATACCACCCGCGATTGTTTCGTGAAGGACCGAGGATTTCCTCTGCAAGAGTAGAAGCGAGGTGAGCGGAGAGAATCAGGGAATTCGTGCGCACGTCCCTTCACGATTCGAAATATCCGAGATATTTGCTGGTGTATCGCTGGAGTTCCGAAATGGGATTCCAAATCTGATGTCGAGGAGCGACGGTTCCTTGGAAGAACAAGAGCGCACCACGTCCGCCGACCAAGTGTACCAAGCGATCAAGAGCGCCATCTTCGACCGGAACTTTTACCCCGGAGAGGTCTTGAGCGAGCGCAGGCTCTCAAATGAGCTGGGCGTTAGCCGAACGCCGGTCAGACAGGCGCTGCTCCGCCTTTATCAGGAAGGGCTCCTTGAGCGCGGTCCGCAAAACGCATTTCGACTCACCATGCTGACGAGAGGCGACGTGGAGGAAGTATTTGAAGTGCGTGAGTGGCTCGAAGGGCTCACGGCTCGGCGGGCTGCGCTGCGGGTGCGCGCCGACGATGAGGCAAGGCGGATCGTCCAGGCTCTAAAAGACGAGTTGCTCAGCTTGCGCCACTCATTTGAACAAGGCGATCTCAAGTCGGAGTTTCAGTTTGACTTGAAGTTGCACGCAACCTTGATGCGGATCAGTGGAAACACGCGGATCGAAACGATCATCAATCAAATGAACGCGCAGATCCACCACGTGCGGATCAGATCGAAGAGCGACGAACGCACCGCGGAGACGATCGATGAACATTTGGCGATCTTGCAGGCGGTCCTCGAGGGAGATCCCGACTGGGCGGAGTCGACCATGCGCCGTCACGTGCAAAAAGCCCAGGGCGCCGCTGCCGAAATCGTCGAGGAGCAGAGGCCGCCCGCATTGCGAGATTACATGAAGTCGTTGGGAGGAGAGTAAAGCATGGCACACAAGATCACGTTCGACGGGACGCCGAAGGTCCAGATTTCTCTCGATTTGGAGTCGATCGACGAGGCGATCGCTACGGCGGAAATTGCCGTGCGCGCAGGCGTGGACTGGCTCGAAGCAGGCACTCCGCTCATCTTGGCCGAGGGTTTGCACTCGGTCCGGGCGCTCAATGAGCGGTTTCCCGATCGCCCCATCATTGCGGATCTCAAGACGATGGACGCGGGCTTCCTAGAAGCCGAGATGATGTTTCGAGCGGGGGCGACCTTTGTCGTCGTCATGGGCGTAGCGCACGAGCACACCATCAAGGAGGCGGTGCGCGCCGCAAAGCAGTACGGCGGATACGTCATGGGCGATGTCATGCTGCATCCCGACAAGCCTGCCATTGCAAAGCAAATGGAAGCGTACGGAGTCGACGTGATCATCGTCCATACCGGGTACGATGAGCGTCACGCCGAGATCGGCAAGTCCCCGCTAGACGACCTGGAAGCGATTCGTAAGGCCGTCTCGATTCCCCTCCAGGCAGTAGGCGGCCTTTCGATCGAGCAGGCCGCCATGACGCCGCGCCTTGGCGCAGACTTGGCGGTCATCGGGGCCCCGCTCGCGGTGGCGGATCAGGAGTTTCGACCGGGCGCGGACAGTGAAGGGCTTTATCGGGTGATCAATGAGTTCGTGCGCTCGGTTCGCTCGAGCAAAGGGGCGTAGGCGATGAACCGATATGATCTGAGCGGCAAGGTGGCTTTGGTCACCGGTGGCACGCAAGGTCTCGGCGCAGCGATCGCCCGGCGCTTCGCCGAGAGCGGGGCCAAGGTGACGTTTACCGGGCGCTCGGAGGAGAAGGGCGCGAGCCGCCTGTCGGAGCTGAGATCCCTTGGATACGACGTCGACTTTGTAGCGGGCGACCTTGCCGACGAAGCCTTTTGCCGAGCGGCGGTCGATGCGGCGCTCGAGCGGTACGGGCGCCTCGATGTGCTGGTGAACAGCGCTGCGGACACGCGTCGATCCACGCTCCGCACGATGACGCCCGAGTTTTTCGAGTACCAATTCATGCTGAACGTGCGGGCGCCGCTCCTCCTCGCCCAGCGGGCGCTCGACGCGCTGCGGCAAGACCACGGCGCGATCATCAACATCGGGAGCGTAAACGCGCACATCGGCGGCTCGGACCTTTTGGTCTACTCGGCGACCAAGGGCGCGCTGATGACTGCGAGCCGCAACCTGGCGAGCGCCTTGCGCAATGAGCGCGTCCGCGTGTACTGCCTCAACGTCGGCTGGATGGATTCCGATGGCGAGCGGGCGTTGCAAATATCACTTGGAAAGCCCGAAGACTATCTGGATGTCGAAGGCGCCAAGAGGCCGCTCGGGAGGCTGATCACACCCGATGATGTGGCGGCGTTCTGCACGTTCCTCGCTTCGCCGGAGGCTCGGGCATTTAGCGGCGCCGTCATCGAGCTCGAGCAAACGCCCGTGAACGGGTGGTAAGCGCCCTTTGCGCCCGCTTCGCTCGGCTAGATTTCGCTCGGCTAATTTTCGCTCGGCTAGATGGCGATGGTCTCGAAAGGGTTGATTGTGCATGAACAAAGCCGTGATCTTGGCGGCCGGCCGCGGCAAGAGGTTGTGGCCGTACACGGACACGACGCCCAAGGCGGCGCTTCCGATTGCAAACAAACCGCTTGTCGCCCACACGGTCGAATCCTTGAAAGAGCTTGGCATCGATGAGATTCACGTCGTCGTCGGATACTTGGACGGCGATGTTCGCCACGCACTGCGCATGCATCCCCAGATCGTGTTTCACCGGCAAGCTTCGCAAGGCGGGACGGCGGCGGCACTGGTCGAGGCTTACTCGGAAGGCATGGGCGATTGCCTCGTCGTATACGGCGACGTGCTGGTGACCAAAGACGACCTATCTCGATTGATCGCAGCCCACCGCGAAAGTTCGGCAATCGCAAGTGTCCTCGTAAGTCCGCTCGACGACGAGGATCCGAGGGATTGGATCTGCGCGCACGTGGAGCGCGGCGCCATCGCGCGGATCGTCGGGCATCCCCGTGGCGCGTTTGGCCATCGGCTTGCGGGCGTGTACGCTCTCGGCGAAGGCGCTTGGAGCAAGGTGCTTGCTGCGCCGCACTCCTCGACCTTTGTGCAGGTGGGCCAGATGCCTCCGGTCGAGCGAGAGCTGGCTCAAGTGATCCAATCGATGGTGGAGGACGGGGAGACGATTCCTGCCGTGGAGGCCATGCGGCCCACCGTCGATCTCGACAAGCCATGGCACCTCCTCGAGGCCAACCACGTCTACATCGACTTGCGCTCGGCGCAGCTCGAGGAGGACCACATTCCAGACTCAGCAGAGATTTCGCCCCATGCGGAGATTCAAGGTCATCTCGTGCTGGGGGAGAACGTAAAGATTGGCCCCAGAGTGCGCATTGCGGGCAACGTCTGGATCGGCGACAACACCGTGATCGACAACGGTGCGATCATAGGCGCCAACTGCTGGATCGGCGCCGACTGCCGGATTGAGCATTATTGCCTGATCTCCGATTACTCGGTAGTGGGAGACAACTGCGTGATCAGCCATTGCGCCGAGCTGTCGGGAATGATCATGGAGCGCGTCTACCTTTATCATTACATGGAGTTCTCAGGGATCATCGGCCGATGCACGGACCTGGGCGCCGCTACCGTCTGCGGCACCCTGCGCTTTGATGACGACCAGACGACGCACCGCATCAACTCGCGGCGAGAGCGCCCCCGAAGGTTTGCGAACGAAATCTATATCGGCGACTACTGCCGGACCGGCGTTAACGTTACGCTCCTTCCCGGAGTCAAGATGGGCGCGTACAGCGTTGCCGGGCCCGGCTTGATCGTCCAGGAGGACATACCGTCCCGCACCGCGGTCTTTGTCCAGCAAACCGTGGAGCGGCGCACCTGGGGGCCCGAGCGGTACGGTTGGTGAATTTCGAGCCAAATGGAGGAAAACGACATGTTGCGAATCGCATCGGTGGGCTACGGCGACATCGCGCAGCGTTCGCATTTCCCATCGCTTGCACGACTCAAAGATAAGGCAAAGCTCGTGGCGATCTGCGGCAGAAACGCAGAGCGGGCGGCGGAGTGCGCAGATCGATTCGGCATCCCCGACTACTACACGGACATCGATGAAATGCTGGCGCGCGACGACATCGATGCCGTCATGGTGGTAACGCCGCCTGAAGCGCACTGTGAGCCGGCCGTCAAAGCGGTGCGCGCCGGAAAGCACGTGTTGCTCGAAAAGCCGATGACGCCGACGATGGACGAGGCCTACCGCATCTTGGAGGCCGTGGAGGGGTCGGGCGTGACGTTCTTCCCGCTCCCGTACGTGGCCTCGCCGTCGTACGACGCGCTTCGCCTTTTGGTGGACAATGGGGCCATCGGCGAGGTGACCAACATCGAGTGTCACAAGAGCCACCGCGGACCAACCCACGCCGATTGGTTCTACAAAAAGGAGATTGCAGGCGGCGGCGTCCTATTTGACCTGGGAATCTATGCGCTCGGAGCCATCGCTCATGTATTTGGACCCGCGGCGCGCGTCAGCGCGATGCTCGGTCGGCGCTACGATACCCGCACGATGGACGACGGCAGTACGGTGGAGCCCGACGTCGAAGATATCGCCCTTGTCAATCTGTGGCTCGAGTCGGGCGTCGGCGTCACCATCAACGCCAACTTCAACGGGTACTTATCGCACCACGAGACCCGGTCTCGCTTGGTCGTATTCGGCCGGGAGGGCATGATCCATTTTGGAGCCCCGGGCGGATCGATCTACGTCCACCGGGCGGACGGCAAGTACGACCATTTGCCGCTCCCGTTTGAGCTCGCCGAGTTCGACGGTTACACGTGCGCCAAGGTGACGCCGGAGAAGGGCCAAGCTCGCTCGATCCTCGAGCACTTCATCGGGATGATCGAGGCGGGGGACACATCGACGCTGCTTTTGCGCCAGCAGATCCACGTGATGGAGATCATGCTCAAATCCTATGAGAGCGGCGGCCTCGATCACCACCAGGAGATCACGACCCGCTTTTAGTGGATACGCCAACTCACCGCGGAATAGGTAGGGACATTTGTCCGCTTTTGTTGCGGGCGATTGCCTCTGCCCGCAAAAATCTGTCAAGTCTATACTAAAGGTGCAGGGACGAGGGCAGTCCCCCAAACTCCCAGCCCAAGGTGTACGAGGCCAAACTCGCCAAGGCAGGTTCAAGCGAAGGGGCGGTCGGGATCGTGGACGAGGAGTGCTCTAATCGCCCTGCGGAGCGGAAGGACTCGCCGAAACGGACGGTTGCTGCTTAAGAGCAAGGCGATCGGTGAGCGCCGCCCCCCAAAGCTGGAAAAGCAACAAAGGCAAGACAAGCAAGAGGCTCACATCACATCGGATGAAGGCACACTCCAAGAGTCGCGAGGGGCAAAGATTCTTGGAGGGGAAGACTCACGCAACCCGTCAATGGCTGCAACGAGGAACAAACGACCGAAGCGTTCCCCATAGATCATGCGGAGGTCTGCGGGGAAAAGGAGCACAAACGAGATCGGGCTGGAGATAAAGCAGCAGCAGCCGTCCGGGTGACACCCCCGAACACGAGCAGCGTGGTCGGGGGTGTTCACTTGTTTGTTTACAGAAGGACGGGCGACCCCTGTTCGGCTGATCGGTAGATCGCCTTAGCCAACTCGAGTGATCGGCGCCCCTCTTCACCCGTCACCCGCGGGGGGCGAGATTCTCTTAGCGCGCCGATGACATCCTCGACGACGTTCCTTGGGCCGTCGGGCTCGATGTCGGGCGGCTCGACCCCTTCGGGGCAGTACCAGGTAAGCTCGCCGCCCACCATCCTAAGACCCATGCGATCTCCGTGGATCTCGCGCACGACCGGCAAATGCACCGGATGCGTGGTCGTACCCAAGATGCGGCCCTTCGCGCCATTCTCAAACTCGATCAAGGCCATGCCCAAGTCCTCGGTCTCGATCTTGTGGGTGTTGATGCTCGCATGGCCCATCACCCACTTGGGCTTGCCCATAAACCATAGGAGCAGGTCGATGTCGTGGATGGTCTGGTTCATCAAGGAGCCGCCGCCGTCGTACTTCCACGTTCCCCGCCAGCCGACATCGTAGTAGCTCTGCGAGCGATACCACTTGAGGCTCACTTCGCCCAAGACGAGTTTGCCAAGGAGCCCTCGATCGATGGCTTCCTTGATGATTACGCTGCTTGGCAGGTAGCGGTACTCAAAGTCGACCGCCAGCATGACGCCTGCGTCCGAGCAAGCCTTGATCAGGCGGTCCGCCGCCTCGAGCGTCACTTCGATGGGCTTGGTCGTGACGACGTGTTTACCTGCTTGCGCGGCCTTTACGCCGAAGTCGGCGTGCATGCCGCTCGGCACCATGACCTGGACGACGTCGATGTCGCTGCGGGAGAGCAGCTCATCGTAGTCGGTCGTCCATTCGCAGCCGGTCGCATCGGCGGTCTTGCGACAGCGCGCCTCGTCCAAGTCGCAGACCGCGACCAGACGGGCGCCGGGCGTCTTTGAGATCATGACCGATCGGTTGTGGCCCATTCCAAGGCCGACCACGCCAAATCTTATCTCGTCCATCGGCAGGGAGCGTCGGCTCCCCACACCTCCTTTTGTCTTGCCTACGACTCCGTTCGACGTTCGACAAACACCGAGAGAACTTTCACGCGCGGCGGGGAAAGACCTTCCGGCCCGCGTACATGCAGGAGTGGGGGTGTGGAAAGGTGTACTTAACGAGGACGTACGAAGAGTTGAAGGGTGATTGTGTGGCGGTCGAAAAGGCTGAAGTTGGACGGCGTTTTTTTGCCGTATTGGTCGATGGCTTCGTTGCGGGGTTGCTCGGCATGGTGCCGCTCATCGGCGGACTGTTGTCGACGGCGTACATGCTGACCCGCGATGCGATATGGCACACGTTCATGACGAGCGGGGATTGGCAGGGGCGCAGTGTCGGCAAGCGCCTTATGGGACTGCGCGTCGTGCGCTTGGACGGCGGGCCCGTGGACCTAGCGACGTCCGCCAAGCGAAACATCACACTGGTCGCAGGGAGTATCCTCATCATGGTCCCGGTCCTTGGGAAGTTCGTAGGCCCCCTCGTCGCTCTGGGTTTTGCCGCGCTTGAGCTGTTCTTGGTCGTGACGGACCCACAAGGCAGGCGCTTTGGCGATCGCTGGGCGGATACGGTCGTCATTCAGGCAGACTAAGCGCGTCGCGGGCTCGCTAGATCTACACTCGAGGAATTTCCGTCGAGCGTCATGATGACGGCGAGCATATATCCGGCCCACGCGTTCCATACGACGGCACCGGTCCACATCTCGAGCGACCAGGCGATGCCGTGCCACGCGTTGCCGAGGAGAAAAAAGGCCGTCCAAAACACGATTGGGAAGAGCGCGCCAAAGGCACGGTAGGCGATGATCCTGCTCCGGTGGGGCCTCAGCGCAAGAATTACGGCGTCGGTGATTATTCCCGTGGCGGCGAGGACGATCAAGGCTCGCCCGGCGCCGAAAGCTAGTTCGTCACCGGTGCCGAGCATCGCCGCCATCAGCGATTGGAGGGCGACGAGAAACAACGTCACCGCGCCAAAGGGGAGCACGAACCTGCGGAGCAAAAGCAGCACGGGCGCAGCGACCAGGACGTTGCTGAGCAGGATCGACGCAATCCCGGCTCCGAGTCCTAGCTCGCGTGTGGCGGACGTTTGCAGTCTGGCAAAGCGTTCCCAGGGGCGAAACGGGAACGTGTATTCAAATGCCCAAAGATAGTAGAGGAAAAAGAGGATGAACGAGGTTGCCAGCGTGATCGAGATCACCGCAGGCAACACATTGGCGATCTTCGCTGCGGCCGCCTCGTCCTCGGCCCTCGCCCACGCGGAGCGAAACGGCGTTGTAAGGATCGCCACACCGCCTGCAAGCAACATGAGGTGCGTCGGGCTAAAGAGTGCGTCGAGCCCTTGCTCGATGCCAAAGATGATATGCCACGTCATATCCCCGAGCCCGCCGAGGGCAAAAATCACCACGCCAAGAAGTCCGAGGGCGTATCCGGCAGGAATGGCCCGCATTCCTTTCCGTCCCTTTTTTACTTGACGCGACACGACCCACGAGAGCCAAAGCGCGCAACTCAAGAATCCACTGTAAAAGACGGCGTGCCAAGGCGTGAAGAACGTCTCCAGTTCGCTCAAGTTGTGGTGCGCCCAGCCGTCTAAGAATAGTCCGGCCGTAAGCCACAGCCCGACCGCGGCAGTCACCGCGTCGTCGCGCAGCGAAGCGAGGGGGCGGTCTCTTTTTTTGCCTGTGGGTGGGCTGCCGACTGTCGTTCTCGCGGGTGTCGATGCAACAGGGGGATTTGCCATGGGAACCGTCCTCCTATTGGAACGCCTGACTTACCTTCCGGCAACGAGGTCGGCGATGTTTGCCGCGTGGTCCGCAATCCGTTCCAAATTGCTTACGAGATCCAGAAACACAATGCCGGACGTCGGATGGCATTCGCTCCGGTTGAGCCGCCCAATATGGCCCGCCCTGAGCTCTTTTTCCATCGCGTCGACCTTCTTTTCCAGCTCGAACACTTGCCGCGCTTTGGTCACATCCGATTCGTTCCAGCTTTCAATCGCCAAGTCGTACGCCTTGAGCGTCGTCTGGGCAAGCTCCCGGAGTTCGTTTCGGGCCGCATCGGTGAACGGGAGCTGTTCGTTGAAGCTCAACTGCACGAGTTCGGCGATGTTCTCTCCGTGATCGCCCACGCGCTCGACGTCGGCCACGTTGCTGAGAATCGCCCCGACGAGGTCAGACTGCTGATCCGAAAGCTCCGCACCCACGAGTTGCGATAGGTACTCGGTGATCGCTCGGTTCAGTGTATTCACGCGCTTTTCCGTCGCGAACGCCTTTTCCACGTTTTCCCGCCCGGCGCCATCCAAAAGCGCTGCGAGTGGAAGCGACACGGTGTCCCTTGCCAGGACGGCCATCTCGCTCAACTCGTTTCGGGTGAGGTTGATCGCCACGGACGGGGTGTCCAAAAGCCGATCGTCGAGGTGGCGCGGTCCATCGGGCAGTTCTTTGTCCCGGCCTCGATCAGGCACGAGTTTGACGACGAGCCAGACGATCGCGGCCGCAAATGGGAGCTGGATGACGGTGTTGATGATGTTGAACATGGCGTGGGCGTTGGCGATTTGGCGCACGATATCGGCGGACGATGCTACGACGAGCGGCGTGAGGAAGGGGAGAAGTATGAGAAAGATGACGGTGCCGATGACGTTGAACACGACGTGAACCGCGGCGGCCCGCCTTGCGGCGACGCTGGCGCCGATGGCCGACAGGACGGCCGTGATCGTGGTGCCGATGTTGTCGCCAAACAGAATCGGCAATGCCGATTGGATCGGTATGAGTCCTTCCGCCGCCATGGACTGCAACAGTCCGATGGCGGCGCTGCTGCTTTGAACGGCGACGGTGATGCCGGTGCCGACCAAGACGCCCATGAGTGGGTTGGTCCCGAGCGAGACCAGCAAGTCTTTAAATACTTGGGCATCACGTAAAGGTCTCAGCGCATCGGTCATCACTTCGAGGCCCAAGAAGAGCATGCCAAATCCCATGAGGACTTGCCCGATATACCGGGCTCGCTCTCGCCTTGCAAACATGACGAGCGCGACTCCGATGCCGATGGTGGGCAGCGCGTACTGTTCGAGTCGAAATGCGATCAACTGCGCCGTCACCGTGGTGCCGATGTTGGCGCCCATGATGACGCCCACGGCCTGCTGCAAGGTCATCAATCTGGCGTTGACGAACCCGACCGTCATCACGGTCGTAGTGCTGCTGCTTTGCAGGAGCGCGGTCACGACGGCGCCCATCAAAACCCCTGACAGGCGGTTGGTCGTGAGTACTTCCAATAGTCTTTTCAGGCGGTCCCCGGCGGTTTTCTGCAGTCCGTCGGCCATGCTCCGCATGCCGAACAGAAAGAGTCCAAGCCCACCGATGAGTCCAAAGATTATCCCCACAAAAGATCCTCCCTGGCCAATTGGCCAACCCGTTCAAACCGTGGATCAAACTAAGCTTTGACCCAAAGGTAGGTGATTATCCGAGGGGGAGGGGATGCCCTCTTTGTGACCATGGAAAAAATACGATCCGCACGCGCTCTAGACGGATCACTCCCTTTTGTAGGCGCTGTCGAGGACGCCTTGGAACTGAACGTGAACGCGCTCGAGCGCCTCTTGGGGGTCCATCTGGTTGTTGAGGGAGGCTTGGATCGGCCCGAGGAGCGCCTCGATGTCCTCGACGATGATGACGGGGAAGGTGAAAAACTGCCAGTCCATCAGGACGTGCGCGACGAGGCCGGCGGCGCTCGAGGCCCCCGACCACAGTCCCGGGAGCGCGGTTGGCGCCGCAGGGACTACCCCGGCATTGTTCGCGATTTCGAGTTGGACTTCGGGGCGGGCCGCAAAGTCGAGGAGGCGCGAGACGTCAGGCAGCGATCTGGCGCCCCATGCCACGACCAGACCCGCGCCTTCGCCAAGGGCCGGTCTGGCGCCGCTGAACGGAGAGCGCGGCCACAGGGCCATGTTCCAGCTAAAGGGGAGTTGGGCTCGAGTTTGCGCAAGGCGAGCGGGGTGCAGCGACTCGACGCTCACTTTATTGAGCGCGAGCTGCTGAGACTGAAATCGCCGCTGCGCGCCGCTTTGTTGCGACGGCAAGGGAGAGATGCGGTGTTGATAGATCGCCTCACGGGCAAGCTCGAGGATCTTGACGTTCGCTTCATTCAGGACGTTGGAGGACATGCCGTCGGGCGTGACGATGCTGCCGTGTACCATGAAGTACACGGCGGCGAATTCGAGGTCGATGTCCAACATGTACCTGTTTTGCAGCGGAGCGGCTATACGCCGCCCGATATCGATAAGGTCGTACCAGGTCCATTCGGTGGAGTAGTCGCCCAGGGCAGGTGCGCCTGCGTCGGCGAGGAGGCTCTCGTTGTATTGAAACAGACTGGCGCTCGCTGTGAGCGGTATGCCGATCGGCACGCGCCCTTCTGCAAACGCGAGTTGAATCCCGGGCGGAAACTGGCCGAACAGGTCACGCACGGGGGTCGACGGCCACCTGAGCGTGTCGAGGGGCAAGAGGAGGCGGTTCCCTTTTAATGCCCCCACGTATTCGACCGGCAGGTAAAACACGTCCGCGATCTCACCGGTGGCGAGCCACTGAAAAAGCATCGTCCTCGCTTGGTTTTCAGAGAACGAGACCAACTCGAGCTTTGCGTCGATCTGACCCGCTTCAAAGGCGTTCTTTAGCGCCTCGGCGACACGGCGGTTTTCCTGGGAGTCGATGTATCCAAGTCGCACGCTCGCAGCCGCGGCACGCGCGGGTAGGAGCGCCGAGTGCACAAGCAGCGCGGCAACTAGGAGCAGAAGTCCTACTGCCCACGGGATGGAGCTTCGCACGCACCTACGATCAGCCATCGCCAACCTCATGAATGGACCCTCCTTGATCACCGTTCGTTTGAACGAGGTCGTCACCCATCTGATTCCCTGATTTCGATCGTCTTCCTTTACGTTGGCTTTATTGCGAAAGGAACTTGACGGCCATTCTTCTATGTGTTACCTTTGTCATCGGGTTAGGGCAACCTAAATAGACAACCAAAGGGTGCCTAAAGCCGTACATATACCTAACCTTGGCATGTTCGGTTGGCTCCTAGGCGCCCAGAAACGGAGGTCGATAGCACGTGGAGCAACATGCTCATACAAAGCGAGTGTCGATTCGGATTGCCGTGTATTTCGTTATGGCGCTCATGGTCTTCGCAGGTATTGGCGCAAGCGATTTCACGGCGACTGCCGCGTCGGCTCAAGAGATCGTCGTTTACTCAGGCCGCGCCCAGGCGTTGGTCGAGCCCATCATCAATGCCTTTACCGAGCAGACTGGGATCAAGGTCGCCGTTCGTTACGGCGATACGGCAGAACTTGCTGCAACGATTTTAGAAGAGGGAAGAAACTCGCCGGCTGACGTCTACTGGGCCCAGGATGCGGGGGCACTTGGAGCGCTCTCCAAAGAGGGCAGGTTTGAGCGGCTGCCTGACGAAATCCTAAACCTCGTGGACGCACGGCTTCGTTCGCCTGAAGGAGTTTGGGTCGCCACGTCCGGCCGGGCCCGAGTGGTCGCGTACAACACGTCGGTGTTGAATGAATCCGAGATGCCCGACTCGATTTGGGCATTCACGGATCCAAAGTGGAGCGGGCGGATCGGCTGGGCGCCTACCAACGGTTCGTTCCAGGCTTTTGTCACGGCAATCCGCGTTCTCGAGGGCGAGGAGCGGGCCGCGCAGTGGCTCAGGGGCATTCAAGCCAACAGGCCGAGGGTGTACCGCAACAACTCGACCGCAGTGGAGGCCGTAAGCCGAGGCGAGGTCGACGTCGCTTTCGTCAATCACTATTACCTATACCGGTTCCTCGCCGAACACGGCGATGGATTTCCTGTGCGCAACCACTACACGAGCGGCGATGCGGGCTCGATCGTAAACATTGCCGGCATCGGCGTGCTCAAGACGAGCAATAAGAAGGAAGCGGCGGAGCGGTTCGTCGAGTTTATGCTCTCCGAGCAGGCACAGCAGCACTTTGCCCGGGACAGCTACGAGTACCCTGTGACCTTGGACGAGTCAATCGAGCTCGACAGCAGGCTCTTGCCTCTTGATCAGATCGATACGCCGGACATCGATCTCAACGACTTGAACGACCTGGAAGGCACGTTAGAACTGCTTCAGCGAGTTGGTGTGTTGTAACCTTTGACTGATGATCGGAACGGTTCGAATGTCATCGGTGAAAAGGAGCGCGGGCGCCCAAAAAGGGCCCGCGCTTCTCACGCGCGACCCCCTTTTTGGCTCACGCTGCCGTCGCTCCTCATTGCGGCGGCGATGCTCCTACCCGTAGTCTATCTCGTGATCCGTTCAACTCAGGTGGGCGCTTCTTTTTGGGAGCTTGTCGCTCGGCCTCGGACCGTAGCCGTATTGGGCCGCACGATCTTGCTGGCGTCGTCGGTCACGGCCGCGTCGGTCGCAATCTCTGCGCCGCTCGCCTGGCTACTGACCCGGACGGATCTCCCCGGCCGGCGTATCTGGTCCGTCCTTACCGTCTTGCCTTTGGCGATCCCGTCCCTCGTGGGCGGATTTACCTTTGTCGCCGCATTCGGCACGGGCGGCATCGCGCCTAGGTGGCTCGAGTCGGCGCTCAACATTCAGTTCCCCGAAATATACGGTTTCTTTGGCGCGTGGGCTTTGCTGACGTTGCTCTCCTACCCATACGTGCTTCTTCCCGTCAGGTCGGCGCTCGCGGGAATGGATCCAATGCAGGAGGAGGCTGCTCGCAGTCTTGGCCACTCGCCCGCAAGCGTCTTCTTTCGGGTGGTCCTGCCCAACGTCAGGCACGCCATTCTTGCAGGAAGCCTGCTTACGGCCCTTTACACGATGAGCGACTTCGCCGCCGTGTCGCTGCTCCAGTTCGACTCGTTCACTCGGGCGATCTACGTTCAGTATCAAGGCTCGTTCAACCGCAACTACGCGGCGGTCTTGGCGCTCATTCTCGTGCTGCTGACGCTCGTCATCCTGGCGCTCGAGTCGCGGGCAAGGGGGAGAGCGAGCTATTATCGCATCGGTACCGGGACGCGAAAAGCGCGAGCGCCCGTGCGGCTGGGCCGCTGGCGCTGGCCTGCATTTTCCGCTTGTCTGATCTTGGTGCTCCTTGGCGTCGGCGTCCCCATCGGCGTCGTCATCTTTTGGCTGGTTCGGGGCGTGACACATGGCGAGTCGATTTTGGTCAATTGGAGCTCGGCCTTTAACTCGGTCTGGGTCTCCTTTGTCGCCGCTGCGATCACGGTGCTCGCGGCGCTGCCGATCGCGCTTTGGAGCGTTCGATTTCCATCGGGTCTGGCGCGGTGGACCGAGCGGGCGGCCTTTGTAGGTTACGCTTTGCCGGGCATCGTCGTCGCGCTCGCGTTGGTCTTCTTTGGCGCTCGTTACGGCGGATCGCTCTACCAGTCCATTTGGATGCTCCTCTTCGCCTATGTGGTCCTTTTCCTCCCGCAGGCGCTCGGCGCAGTCAAAGGCACGCTCGTGCACGTGGGGCCCAATGTCGAAAACGTGGCGCGCACCTTGGGACACTCCCCGCTCAAGGTCTTGTTCTACGTGACGCTCCCGATGGTGTGGCCGGGGGCCTTGGCCGGAGGAGCGCTCGTCTTTTTGACCGTCATGAAAGAGCTCCCGGCAACGCTGCTCCTTAGTCCGATCGGCTTTACCACGCTGGTGACCGACATCTGGTCGGGCGTTTCCGAAGCTTTTTACGCGCGGGCGGCGGCGCCGTCGCTTTTGCTCATCGCCGCTTCATCCCTTTCCTTGTACGTGATCCTCAAAGAGCGCAAGTAGGACGGGAATGCCTGGATACTCTCCCTTGAGTGTGGTACAATGGGCTCGGATTAGGGAACCCTAAGTTTTGTGATTAGGGGAGGCGCAGATTATGCCGATGGTCGAGCTTCGCAATGTGAGCAAGTCGTATCCCGGCGGTGTCCAAGCGGTCGACCGCCTTTCTGTTTCTCTGGGGACAGGGGAGATTCTCTCCCTCCTCGGCCCGAGCGGATGCGGCAAGACCACGGTGTTGCGCATGATTGCAGGCTTTGAATGGCCTGACGAGGGGAGCATCGCCATCGGCGGCCGACCTGTGGCAGGCGGCGGTGTGCGCGTCGAGCCCGAGCGGCGGGGCGTCGGCATGGTCTTTCAGGATTACCCCCTCTTTCCGTACCGGACCGTGGGCCAAAACGTCGCATTTGGCCTGCACAAACTCCCCAAGAAGCAAGCGATGGCCCGGGCTTTGGATGTCCTCGAACTGGTCGGCCTCAAAGGGTACGATCGCCGCTATCCGCACGAGCTCTCAGGCGGTCAGCAGCAGCGGGTCGCCCTCGCGCAAGCCCTGGCCCCTGAGCCCAACGTGATCCTCCTCGATGAGCCGTTCAGCAACTTGGATGCAAGCCTGCGGCAAGAGGTGCGTCTTCAGGTTCGTGAGATCCTCAAAAAAGCAGGGGCGACGGGCATCCTGGTGACGCACGATCAGAAAGAAGCGTTCACCGTTGGCGACATTGTGGCAGTGATGAGCAAAGGCCGGATCGAGCAGATCGGTTCGCCGTATGAGCTTTACGCGCGCCCTAGGACGCGGTTTGTCGCTCAGTTTTTGGGGCACTGCGCGCTGCTCGAGGGCACCGTCCAGCAGGGAGCGCCGGGCGTCCTCACCGATCTGGGGCTCGTGCCTTGCAATCACTGTCCTGCAAGCAACGGTGAGCGCGTGACGGTTTCCCTCCGTCCGGACAGTCTCATGGTCGATCCCGAGGGCCCGCTAAAGGGGGCCGTCGAATCGATCGCCCACGAAGGTCACTCCCTCGAGCTCACCGTCAAGATCCCTTGCGGCGCTCATTTCGTCCGCGCGCGTGCGCTCGCTTCGCCCGAGCTAGCGGTAAAGCCGGGAGATAATCTGCGGTTTTCGATTGCTCCCGACCGCGTCGCGGTCATTTCGTAAATCGAAACGCACCCGGATTTTTCCGCC
>CAYRIY010000008.1:0-61577 GCA_964424335.1 uncultured Clostridia bacterium | reverse complement strand
AGGAGTATGGCGTTGCAACAGGACACACGATCCACCTATCGCGGTTACGTACTCGACGACTTTCAGCGAGAATCGATCAATGGTCTCCTTGCCGGGGATTCGGTGCTCGTCTCGGCCCCGACGGGGACAGGAAAGACCTTGATCGCGGATTTTTTGGTCGACATGGCTTTTCGCGCCGGCGAACAGGTCGTCTACACGGCGCCGATCAAGGCGCTCAGCAATCAGAAATTCAAAGAGTTCAAGGCGCTCTTCGGGGAAGAGCACGTAGGCATCTTGACGGGAGACGTCGTGCGCAATCCCGAGGGCACCGTATTGATCATGACGACCGAGATCTTTCGCAACCTGATCCACACGGACCCGGACCGCTTGTCCTTTGTGCGGTACGTGATCTTCGACGAGATTCATTACATCGACGATCCCGTGCGCGGCAGCGTTTGGGAGGAGAGCCTCATCTTCATGCCGTCCCGCATGCGCTTCCTCGGGCTATCGGCGACGATTCCAAACGTCGATGAACTCGCTCGGTGGATCTCACGTATACACGGGCGCGAAGTTCGGGTGATCACTCATTTGGAGCGGGCCGTACCCCTCGAACATCGATTGTTTGAGCATTCAATGGGAGAATGCACAAGGAAGGCTTTGGAGAATCGGTACCGACGATATGCATCTCGGTTTGGCGTCTCGGATTCGGGCATCGTCGGCGCCAAGTTTGAGCCGACGCGCCACATCGATCTGGTAAGACACATTCAGCCGGACCTCTTGCCTTGTCTGTTTTTTACCTTCTCTCGGCGCAAGTGCGAGATGAACGCGCTCGAGCTATCGGAAGTCGAGGATTACCTCGGGCCGGCGGAAAAGAGAGAAGTGCGCGGGGTGATCGACCAAACGCTCGAGAAGTATCAGGGCGCGGGCGCCGCGAGCATCAAGAAGGTCGAGCAACTGCTCCTTCGAGGCATTGCGTTCCATCACGCAGGCCTCTTGCCGGCGGCAAAGGACGTTGTCGAGGATCTGTTTGAGCGCCGTTTGATCCACGTGCTCTACTGCACCGAAACATTTGCCGTCGGGCTCAACTTTCCATGTCGAACGGTTTGTTTCGATGCCATGACTAAGTGGGACGGCACCGAGTTTCGCTCACTCTCAAACCGCGAATATTTTCAAATGGCGGGTAGGGCCGGCAGGCGAGGCATCGACGAGAAGGGGTATGTCTACACTCAGATCGACTTCAACTATTTCAAGCCGGACGACTTGCCCTCCATGCGGGAAGAGGACGTCGAGCCGCTAAAGAGCAGATTTTCCCTCACGTACAACTCAGTGCTCAACCTGATCAATAACTACGACATGGCCGCGATCGAGTCAATCTTGAGCATGAACTTCGCGAGTTACCAGGCCGACGAGGCCAGAGAGCGCTATCAGGCCGAACTCGATGAGCTCAAAGGCCAGCGCGCGCAAGTGTTGCAACACATCCCCGAACGACTCGCCGATCTCATGGTCGAGTATGTGGAGACGTCGAGGTCCGTAGACCGCTTGGTCGCTCGCATCAAGCGCAAGGAGCGCGAGCGTGACTTTCGGGGCTTAGGCAGCGCGCGCAAGGAGCTGCGATCGAAGAGGAGGAGGCTCGCACTCCTCGAGCAGGAAGGTGTGTCAGCCCGGGCGCTCGAGGCGTTCCGTCCCCACCTAAAAAGCTATCGGAGGGCAGCGGCAAGAATTGCTCGCATCGAGGAGGCGCTGGGGAGCCTACCGACCCCCGAGTCATTCATCAGCGAATTTCTCGAAAAGAAGGCGCTTCTTGAGGCGCTCGATTACGTTCGAGACGACGCGCTCACCTCGCGGGGCATCTTCGCGTCTCAGATCAACGGGAGCGAGCTGCTTGTCACCGAACTGTACTTTCGCGGCGCCTTCAACGACTGGGAAGAAGACGCTGTGAACGCCCTTGCGGCCTGTATCGACTACGAGCCGCGCAAAGGCGAGGAAAGGCCGCGCCATTCCGCATTCGACGTAGGCGTTGTGCGGCGGTCGGTCCACCTGATTCAGGAGCTGGAGAAGGTGTATTTAGGGTTTACGGGCACGGAGTTCAACGATCACTTGGCGACGGCGGCCCGCGCGTGGAGCGAGGGGGCCACCTTTGAGTCCGTGCGGGAAGTCGCCGGCACGGATGATGGCGATTTGGTCTACGGCCTTCGACGGGCGATCGACGTATTGCGCCAGGTCCGCCAAGCGGCGCGTCAAGACGAAGCGCTTGCCGCCAAGCTCACTCGATGCATCGACAAAATGGATCGGGATGAGGTTTCCATCTTGCTTTAAGGCCTTGGGCCTTGCGCAAAAGCGTCCACGTGCCGCAAGGTACGCCCCATATGGAGGCGAGTTGCAATTTACCCCGTACAGGTCGTTGTCGGCTCGACAAATCGAGCGAAGCTACGAGCGGTCCAGCGAGTCTTTGGGCAAGTGTGGCCGGACGTTCACGTCCGGGGCAAGCACATCGAGGTGCCGCCTCGAATTTCTTCGATGCCCGTCGGTCCTCAGGTAAAGGAGGGGGCGCTCTTTCGAGCGAAGAAATCGGCAGAGGACGGGTGCGCCTTCTCGGTCGGAATGGAAGGCGGCGTCGACTTTGAGGAGGACGGCGCCTACCTATACAACTGGGTCTCGATCCGTCGTTGCGACGGCGTGCTCTCGTCGGCTCCATCGTCTCGCCTTCGCCTTCCACCTAAGATCGAAAGGGCGATTCGAGAGGGCGCAGTTCTGGGAGACTTGATGGTCGCAGAGACCGGCTCTCCCGAAGTGAACCAAATGGGTGGAGCCATCGGCTACTACACGAACGGGATACTTTCGAGGCAGGCTTTTTTTGAGGAGTGCCTGGCGTGCGCTCTTGCTCCTTTTTTGCATCCGGAGGCCTATCAGCTACCGTCCACATCATCCCTTCCACCTGCACGATACCAACTTCCATGAGACTCCGCTTGGCACGTAGTGAAACAACATTCCTCTCAATATTGGCGTTCGAGGAGCTCGCTTCGAGCGTGGGAGCGCGCGCTTTTGGGCTTTTGTTCGTTGTCTAAGAATGTGACAAAAGGGGGGGCAGATCGTGAACGCGAACGCATCAGGAGAGGCAGGAGAGGCAAGACAGGCAAAAGATGAAGTCCGCGGCCAAGCTCGAGCATTTAGGAACGCTATGTCGCCTGAGGTTCGGCGGGCAAAGTCTGCTGACATTTGCCGTAGGATCGTTCAATCTGGGCTGCTGAATCGAGCCCGGACGGTCATGGTGTACGCTGCAGTCAGGGGCGAAGTGGACTTGTCCCCGTTAGTCGAGGGGTTGCTCTCCCAGGCGTGCATCGTCACGTTTCCAGTCATCAATGCGGAGCGCAAGTCCTTGACGCCCGTCGCGATCGCTTCGCTGCGTGAGCTCCAACCGGGCGCATTCGGCATTCCCGCGCCGCCTCCCACTGCGCTCCGGCTTGCTCCGGAAGAGCTCGACGGGGTTGTCGTACCCGGCCTTGCCTTTGACCGCGACGGGTACCGTGTGGGATACGGAGGTGGATATTATGACCGCTTCCTTCCAACGATCCGTGCGAATGCCGTGCGGATCGGCGTCGTCTATCACGGTCTTCTCCGGCCCACCTTGCCTCGAGAGCCGTTTGATCAACAGGTGGACTGGGTCGTCACGGAGAGGGAGGCCGCCGGTCCCTTTAGAGCTTAGTGGGTGACATGCATTGGACGGGGATCGACATTTGTGGGAAGTGAGCCGCGAGGAATTTGGCAACGCCTACGGGTCGGGCTATTGCATCACGTACCGTACGCCTCGCTATCGCCGCCGACCGCTCGGGCTCATACCGGATACGCCCTTGGACGAAAGGCTCGAACTCGTGCGCGGCGTCGGTCCCAAAGTACGGGAGAGCCTCATCCAAGAAGGTTACCGGACCATCGCAGAGCTCGCACGCCATCCGAGATTTGGTCCTTCAGCGGGTCGGGTGTTTGCGGCGCTCGCGTCGCGGAATGTGCCCGAGTTGCTCCGGTCGGGCGCCAAAGACGTCGAACTCGCGGGTCTTTTTGGCCGCGAGGAGTTTGCGGTCATCGACATCGAGACCGTGGGGCTTTGGCGGGTGTTGCCACTGTTCTTGGTTGGCGTTGCATTTGATCTTGGAGACGAATGGGAGATCAAGCAGTATTTCGCACGATCGTTCGAGGAGGAAGGGGCGATCCTCCACGAGGCCGTGCATGCCTTGGCCGACCGGCGCGTGTGCGTCACATACAATGGAAAGGCTTTTGACGAGCCGTTTGTGCGGGCGCGCCTAAACATGCACGGTGTGCGCCCGCTCAAGTTTCGCCTTCACATCGACCTCCTGCACAGTTGCCGGCGCGTGTTTGGCCACACCTTGCCCGACTGCAGGTTAACCACGGTCGGGGGATATGCACTCGACTTGGATCGCAAGGACGACGTGCCGGGAAGCGCAGTGCCGGACCTCTATTTCCAGTACGTAAGGGACGGCGACTGGGACCTGATGGAGCCGGTTCTCCGGCACAACGCATGGGATCTTGCTGCACTTTGTCGCCTCCTCGACGCGGAATCGGTCGGTGAAGGCGGGCGCCCGGACTCTAGGCCCGAATGGACATCAAAAGAAGGAGCCGGATGATCGTGCCAAGTGAGCACTACTTTTCCAAGAGCCCCAGTTCGCCTGAGGCGCCGCACCGCTTCTCCGTGACGCTGTTAGGACACGAGCTTACCTTTGTGACGGATGCCGGCGTCTTCTCCCGAGCGAGGATCGACCCTGGGACGCGGCTATTGATCGAGAGCGCGCCGCTCCCATCCGGCGGGCGGCTCCTCGACCTTGGGGCGGGTTACGGTCCGATCGGTCTGGCCGTGGCCAAAGCCCGTCCTGACCTTGAAGTCCACCTCGTAGAGATGAACGAGCGGGCCGTCAAGCTTGCCAAAGAGAACGCCGAGATCAACGGTTTATCAAATGTTACGGTTCACCAGGGAGACGGATTCTCGGCCTTGCCGGAAGATCTGCGATTTGCGACGGTGCTTACAAACCCGCCCTACCGGGCCGGCAAGGCCGCTGTCTACGCCTGGGTGAACGAGAGCGTCCACCGGCTCGAACCGGGAGGGAGCCTCGTTTGCGTCGGGCGGACCAAGCAAGGGGTAAAAAGCCTTGCCGCGCACATGGAGTCCGTCTTTGGAAACGTGCAAGAACTGGAGAAGGGGAGTGGGTACCGGGTCGTCGCTTCGACTCGGGGTATGGGCTCCGCTTGATCGTCATAAGCATTGGATGACGTTCGGCGGGGCCGGACGCCAATCTCGGGGTTGGAAAGGGGAGCCCCTTGGCGTTCTCTGGGGTCTACATCATCCATCTGCGGAGACTTTTGGCTGCGCTCGCCGTTCCAGTATTTGTCGCGGCCTGGTGGTGGGCCACTTTTCCGGGAACGCGGGACGCGCTCGCTCCAACGGAGGCCGTCTCCGGCGTTCGAATCGTGATCGATCCCGGTCACGGCGGAGTCGATCCTGGCGCGGTCGGACAGGGCGGCGCGCTCGAGAAAGATGTCGTGATGGCCATCGCGTCCAAGCTCGCGCCGATGTTTCAGCGCGTCGCAATCCACACGACCATGGTCCGCGATGGCGATGTCGACTTAGGAGGAGGTGTCGGAACGCTCCGCAACCAAAAGAGGACGGATCTTGCAAGGCGCGTCGAAATAGCCAACCAGTCCGGAGCGGACATTTACCTTTCGCTGCATGCAAACAGTTTCCCCTCTCCTAGGTGGTCGGGAGCCCAGACGTTTTATTACCCTGGCAAACAAGACGGCGAAGCGCTCGCAGTCGCCATTCAAAGTGAACTCGTCAAAGCTTTGCCGTCCAACACGCGTCAGGCTCGCCCCGGAGAGTATTACGTGCTCGAACGAACGTCCATGCCTGCGGTGGTGATCGAGGTTGGCTTTCTCTCCAACCCTCGTGAAGAAGAGCTCCTGCAAGATCCGGGGTACCAACGTGTGATCGCGGAAGCGATCTTTAAAGGCGTGGTGCAATTTTTGCTTCAAGACGCGCGCGGCGCGGATGCCGACGCCTTGGCTCCCATCGGGGGCGCAACGAACGAACCGGATGTGGGGCGGCTATGGGTTTCCGACGCGCCTCGACCAGGGGGAGCGGAGTTTTTCCTCTATTTCGAATCGGCGGTCCCATCAAGTGATGGACTCTCCGCCTCGATCGCGGCATTTCCTCCCCAGATCGTCGGCGCTCCTCTCGTCGATAAGATGAGATACGCGATGGAGCGCCTCATGCAAGGGCCGCCGGAAAGCAGTGCGCTGCTGCCGATCGCTCCAACCGGCACGAAGGTGCTCGCGCTCACCTTGGATGACGGGACGGCATATGTCGACTTGAGCAGCGAGGTCGATGCGCCGGATTGGGGAGGAGGACGCAGTGAAAGGCTCTTGGTAGAGGGCGTCGTGCGCACGCTTGGCCAGTTTCCCGGCGTGGAGCGGGTCGTGATCGAGGTGGACGGCAATTCCGATGGGACGCTTGCCGGGCACGTCGACATCAGCCGCCCCTTTGAAGTTCGCCGATCGGAAAGACCGTAAAAGGGCTTCCGTCAAACACGTCACTTGCCCGTGAGCGCTCTCGGACGGTTTGGCTCCCGCTTCTTTAAAAACGTGGACAAGTCGTCCGCTCCCAAATCGCCGCGGAAATTAATACAAACATATTGCATCTTTATACATCCCTAAGTATAATTACTGCATGCGTTTCAGGGGCATATCGAAAAATCATAGGGTCGCAAGTGGGGACGCATGCCCTACGGATTTTTGGAGGAGATCGGCATGAAGGTTGGGATCGTCGGTACGTCGGGATATTCGGGCGCCGAACTCTTGAGGCTGCTCGCCGGTCACCCGCAGGCAAAGGTTGAATATGTCGCCTCGACGAGCAAGGTCGGCCAAAAGGTGGGGGAGGCGCTTCCCTCACTAGATCGCTTTTATGACCTGACGTTTGAGCCCGTCGATGCTAAGGCGCTTGGCGCTCGATGTGACGTCGTGTTCACCGCGACGCCGCACGGGGTCGCCATGGAACTGGCAGAGGAGATCCTCGCTGGTGGAGCAGTCTTGATCGACATCGGTTCCGACTTTCGCTTTCGGGACGCCGAGGCATATCCGGAGTGGTACGGGTCCGTGCACAAGTGTCCGGAGTTGACCAAGAAGGCCGTCTACGGACTCGTCGAGCTTTTTCGAAGTGCGATTTCCGGCGCCGATCTCATCGCAAACCCAGGTTGTTACCCCACTTCGGCGCTCCTCGCGCTTGCACCCGCTGTCAAAGAAGGGCTCATCGACCTGGATACGATCGTCATCTCTTCGGTGTCGGGCGTATCGGGCGCCGGGGCGACGCCAAAGCCGATGTACCACTTCCCCGATTGCGTCGAAAATGCACAAGGGTACGGCATTCCAGGACATCGACACACCCCTGAGATCGAACAAGGCATCTCGCTCCTCACTGGAGAAGCGGCGCCGCCGATCTCGTTTGCGCCGCATTTGATTCCCATGAGCCGGGGTATTTTGACGCACGCCAATGCCAAATTGAAAAGCGACATCAAGTCGGATGCGATGGTCGAGCTCTATCGAACGTTTTACAAGGATTCCGCGTTCGTGCGAGTGCTCTCGGATCGCTTTCCTCAGACCAAGCTCGTGGCGGGCAGCAATTTCTGCGACGTTGCCCCAAAGGTTGACGAGCGGACAGGGAGGCTCCTCGTTGAGAGTGCGATCGACAACCTCGTTAAAGGAGCCGCGGGTCAGGCCGTGCAAAATATGAATGTTCGCTTTGGAATCGACGAGCGGGCCGGGCTTTGGGCGCCTGCAATCACGCCTTGAACCGCGGGCGATCGCTTCGGTATAATCGAGAAAGTGCGCGCCTTGTCCGATTGGACAGCAATGACGAACATGGCGCAACATCCAGAAAGGGTCGAGCCCATTGAGTGTTCCGGTTGAGCTGGACGGTGTCGAAATCAATGTCGTTGGCGGGGGCGTAACGGCGCCGCAGGGCTTTAGGGCCGCAGGCATCCACACGGGTGTGAAGCGACAAAAAAAGGACCTCAGCCTGGTCGTCTCAGACCGCGACTGCACGTGCGCCGGTACATATACGACCAATCGCGTCAAAGCAGCGCCGCTTTTGCTTACAAAAAAACACGTCGACCTCAATCAGACGGTGCGCGCCATCGTCGCGAACAGCGGCAATGCCAACGCCTGTAATGGCCCGCGGGGAATGGCCGATGCCGTCGCCATGGTGGAGCAAACCGCCTCGGTATTGGGCATCGCCCCGGAGCAGGTCTTGGTAGCATCGACCGGAGTCATTGGCGTGCCGCTTGCCCTCGACAAGATCTTGCCGGGGATCGAGCGGGCGTCGCAGGCGCTGAGCCCTGATGGCGGAGCGGACGCGGCCCTGGGGATCATGACGACCGACACGGTTCCCAAAGAGGTGGCCGTAAAGTGCAACGGGTTTACTTTGGGCGCGATGGCCAAGGGATCGGGCATGATCCATCCCAACATGGCAACGATGCTTGCATTTATCACCACAGATGCGAGCGTGGAGCGGCCGCTACTCGAGGCGGCGCTAAAAGATGCTGTCGCGAAAAGTTTCAACATGATTTCCGTTGACGGAGATACGAGCACCAACGACATGGTTCTCGTCCTCGCCAACGGAGCGAGCGGCGTGAGTATCGAGCCGAACACGCCGGAGGAGCAAAAGTTTAGACAGGCCCTTGACTACGTGTGTATAACGCTTGCGAAGATGATTGCCCGCGACGGAGAAGGTGCGACCAAGCTGATCGAGGTGCGCGCCAGGGGAGCAAAAACCGTCGACGATGCGCGGCTCGCCGTCCGGGCGATCACGACGTCTCAACTCGTAAAGACGGCAATCTTCGGCGAGGACGCAAATTGGGGCCGGATTCTTTGCGCAGCGGGTTATTCCGGAGCGGACTTGGTCCTCGAGCATGTGCGCGTCGAGCTCGGCGATGTGCTCGTCTTTGATCAAGGGATGAGCGTTCCGTTCGACGAGGAGCTGGCAAAGCAAGTCCTCGCACAAAAGGACGTTACGATTACCGTCGATCTTGGAGCAGGCGACGCAGAGGCGACGGGCTGGACTTGCGACCTGACTTACGAGTACGTCAAGATCAACGCAGATTACCGCACTTGACCGGCTAGGAGGCACGCGAAGATGATGAACGGACTCGTTGAACGGGCCAACGTTTTGATTGAGGCGCTCCCTTACATTCGCAGCTTTTTTGGCAAGACGTTCGTGATCAAGTACGGCGGGAACGCCATGAAGGATCCCGAGCTCAAAAAAGCCGTCATGCTCGACGTGATCCTGCTCAAGTACGTCGGGCTCAACCCCGTGATCGTGCACGGAGGGGGGCCTGAGATCGACCAACTGATGAAGCGACTTGGAAAGGAACCGCAGTTTGTCGGCGGACACCGCGTGACCGACGAAGAGACCATGGAAATCGTTCAGATGGTCTTGGTCGGAAAGGTGAATCAAGAGATCGTCTCCTTGATCAACAAGTTTGGGGGAAAGGCGATCGGCCTCTCCGGCAAAGACGGCAACCTTGTTATCGCGAAAAAGCGGACAAGGGCGATCGATGTTTCGGGCGGGAACGGAAGCCCGAAAGAAGTGGACCTAGGTTTCGTCGGGGACGTGGAGGCCGTGAACACCGACGCGGTGAGGCTCCTTTCAAACGAAGGATACATACCCGTTGTTTCATCGGTGGGCGTCGGGCTCGACGGTGAGAGCTACAACATCAACGCCGACGCGGTCGCCGGCGCCCTGGCGGCAGCGCTCAAAGCGGATAAGCTCATCATGTTGACCGACGTGGAGGGGATTTTCGAAGAGCCGAAAGACCCCGAGACGCTGATCTCGGCGCTCCAGATCGACCGGGCGCACAAGATGATCGAAGAAGGAAAGATCGACGGCGGCATGATCCCGAAAGTGGAAGCGTGCATCAAGGCGCTGGAGGCAGGCGTCGCCCGCACGCACATCATCGACGGGCGCACGATGCACTCGCTCTTGCTGGAGATCTTCACGGACCGCGGCATCGGCACGATGGTGGTCAACTAATTGCGACCAACCTTTGGCGATGGCCGGCAAAGTACATGCACGAAACAAAAAGGGTGGAGGGTGATTCAAGCGATGAGCGCTGCGACCTTTTCGCAAGAGATCTTTCAACTGAGCGATGCGGCGGTGATGCATACCTATGGGCGAGTCAAGGTGGCATTCGTCCGCGGCCAGGGAGCAAAGCTCTGGGACGCCGACGGGCGGGAGTACCTCGACTTGTTGACAGGACTTGCGGTCAATTCGCTCGGACACGGCCACCCGAGGATCCGTCAGGCCATATTGGAAGCGGCCGATACGTTGATCCATACGTCAAATTTATACTACATCGAGCCGCAGGCGCGCCTTGCCGCAAGGCTAAAGGAGATCACGGGTTTTGACCGGACGTTCTTTTGCAACAGCGGAGCCGAGGCGAACGAGGCGGCGATCAAATTGGCCCGCAGGTACCACCGAAAGGTCGGGTCGGCTCAGCGATACGAGATCGTGACGGCGCTAGGCTCGTTTCACGGGCGGACGCTTGCCACGGTCGCGGCAACCGGTCAGCCCAAGTACCACGAGGGCTTCGAGCCGCTGCCCGAGGGATTTAAGTACGTGCCCCTGAACGACTTGAAAGCGCTTGGCGATGCGGTTACGGAGAAGACGGCCGCGGTCATGCTCGAGCCGATCCAAGGCGAGGGCGGCGTGAATCCTTGCACCGACGAGTACCTAAAGTACGCTCGGGACCTGTGTAACGAGCGGGGCGCCTTGTTGATCCTCGACGAGGTGCAAACTGGGGTAGGCAGAACCGGTACGTTCCTGGCGGCCGAACACTACGGCATACGGGCGGACATCTGCACGCTCGCCAAAGCTTTGGGCGGCGGCGTTCCGATCGGAGCCACGCTGGCCACCGAGCGCGTGTCGATCGGATTTGAGCCGGGAAGTCACGCTTCCACCTTTGGAGGAAACTTTCTCGCGACGAGGGCGGCCCTTGCCGTGCTCGACGCTCTTTACAGCGACGGCGTCCTCGAAGCGTCCCGCCGGGCTGCGTCCACGTTCAATGAAGCGTTGGACGCCCTTGCGGAGCGGCATCCTGCCGTCGTCTCAGGTCGGAGAGGCAAGGGCCTCATGATCGGCGTCGAGTTGAACGTGCCCGGGGGCCAGGTGTACGAGGCCTGCCTTGCGCGCGGACTTCTGGTCAACGTGATTGGAAACAAGGTGTTGCGCCTACTGCCCCCGCTTGTCATATCGGATGACGAGATCCGGCAAGCGATTGCGATTTTGGACGAAGTATTTGAGGAGTGTGCGTCGGCGTGCCAAAGCAGCACGGGCTAAAACGAGTCATGGTCATCGGCTCAGGCCCCATCATCATCGGACAGGCGGCTGAGTTCGACTACGCCGGGACACAGGCGTGCAAAGCGCTGCGGGAAGAGGGCATCGAGGTGATCTTGATGAACTCGAACCCCGCGACGATCATGACCGACCCCGACGTCGCGGACCGAGTCTACCTCGAACCGCTCACCTTAGAGTTCGCGGCGAAAGTGATCGAGAAAGAACGGCCTGATGGCCTGTTGCCTACCCTCGGCGGGCAGACCGGCCTCAACCTGGCCGTAAAACTCTCTGAGAGCGGCGTCCTTGACAAGTTCGGCGTCAAACTCCTTGGGACGCCGCTCTCCGCGATCCAAACCGCCGAAGATCGGCAGCTCTTTAAGGAAGCCATGGAACAGATCGGCGAGCCCGTGCCTGAAAGCACGATCGTCCACTCGCTCGAAGAAGCCAAGGCCTTTGCCGCTCAAACAGGCTATCCGCTGATCGCTCGTCCGGCATTTACCCTCGGCGGCACCGGTGGGGGCATCGTCACCGACGAGGAGCGGCTCGAGGAGATCGTGGCGCGGGGGCTAAACAACAGTCCGGTGCGCCAAGTTCTGCTCGACAAGAGCGTCGCCGGTTGGAAAGAGATCGAGTACGAGGTGATTCGGGACGGGGCCGACAACTGCATCACGATATGCAACATGGAGAACGTCGACCCGATCGGCATCCATACGGGCGACTCCATCGTCGTCGCGCCGAGCCAGACGCTCGCAGACAAAGAGTATCAGATGCTGCGAACCGCATCGCTGAAGATCATCCGCCACCTCGGGATCGAGGGCGGTTGCAACGTGCAGTTCGCGTTGGCGCCCGACAGCTATGAGTATTGCGTGATTGAAGTGAATCCCAGGGTGAGCCGTTCGTCGGCATTGGCTTCGAAAGCGACCGGCTACCCGATTGCCCGCGTTGCAGCAAAGATTGCGATCGGCCTTCGGCTCGATGAGATCGAGAATGCCGTCACCCAAAAGACGACGGCTTGTTTCGAGCCGACGCTCGACTACTGCGTCCTCAAGTTTCCGCGCTGGCCCTTTGATAAGTTCGTGACCGCGGACAGGGTGCTCGGGACGCAGATGAAGGCGACCGGCGAAGTGATGGCGATCGACCGGACCTTCGAAGGGGCGCTGCACAAGGCCGTGCGCTCGCTTGAAATCGGCCTCGTCTCATTGCGGGTGAAAGGCGCCGAATCGTGGACGCTCGAGGAGACACGGCGGCGGCTCCCCATCTCGGACGACGAGCGGCTCTTTGTGGTGGCCGAGGCGCTCCGCCGCGGGGTGAGCGTTGACGAGATCCACGAGATCACCAAGATCGACAGGTGGTTTTTGAACAAGATTCGCGGGATCGTCGAGCTCGAGGCCGAGTTGGAATCGATGCGCGGCGGACCTTGGGACGAGCGGCTCTCAGGCTTGATCAGCAAGGCCAAAGACTTCGGCTTTGCCGATGAACACATTGCGTCGCTCCTTGGCATGGAGGAAGGCGCGTTCCGAGCGGCCCGCAAACAGTCGGGCATCACGCCCGTGTACAAGACGGTCGATACGTGCGCCGCCGAGTTTGAGGCGCAGACTCCGTACTACTACTCGACGTACGGGACGGAAGACGAAGTCGCCGCCTCCACGGAGCGAAAGGTGCTGGTGCTCGGCTCGGGGCCGATTCGCATCGGACAAGGCGTCGAGTTTGACTACTGCTCCGTGCACTCGGTGTGGGCGATCAAGAAAGCGGGCGTCGAGTCGATCATCGTAAACAACAACCCCGAGACGGTCTCCACGGACTTCGACACGTCCGATCGGCTCTATTTCGAGCCTTTGGCGCTCGAAGACGTGCTGAACATCATCGACAAAGAGCGGCCCGAGGGCGTCGCCGTGCAGTTTGGCGGGCAAACGGCGATCAACCTGGCGGGGGCGCTAAAAGAAGCCGGAGTCAAGATCTTGGGAACGCCCGTGGAAGCGATCGACCTTGCCGAGGACCGGGATAAGTTTGAGAAGTTCCTCAGCCGTTTGGGCATTCCGCAATCCGAGGGGAAGGCCGTGACGTCGGTGGAGGAAGCGATCGGCGTCGCCTATAAAATCGGCTTTCCCGTCGTGGTGCGCCCCTCGTACGTGCTCGGCGGCCGGGCGATGGAGATCGTTCACAACGAGAGCGAGCTTTTCGAGTACATGAAGTTTGCCGTGGCGGTCAACTCAAAGCACCCGGTGCTGATCGACCGGTACCTGGCCGGGAAAGAGGTCGAGGTCGACGCCATTTCGGACGGCCAGACCGTTCTCATTCCCGGCATCATGGAACACGTGGAGCGTGCCGGTGTCCACTCGGGCGACTCGTCGGCCGTCTTCCCGCCCCAAACGGTGAGCGAGCGTGCGCAGCAACAGATCGTCGACTACACGATCGCCATCGCACGGGAACTCGGCGTGGTGGGCCTCGTCAACATCCAGTACGTCATCCACGAAGGCAAGGTGTACGTGCTCGAGGTAAACCCGAGGGCAAGCCGCACCGTTCCGATTCTCTCCAAGGTGACGGGCATCCCGATGGTGGAGCTCGCCACTAGGGCGATGCTGGGCGAAACCCTCCTCGAACAAGGGCACCAGGGCGGCCTAGCGCCCGTGCCGCCGTACGTGACGGTGAAAGCGCCCGTATTCTCCTTCGAGAAGTTGGGAGCCGTCGACGTCTTCCTCGGACCTGAGATGAAGTCGACAGGCGAGGTGCTGGGGATCGATTCCGATTATCCAAGGGCCCTTTACAAGGCGATCGTCGCCTCGGGCGCCGACGTGCCCGAAAAGGGATGCATCCTTGCCACCTTGGCGGACAAGGACAAGGAAGAGGGGCGAGCGACGCTCGCGGCATTCCACGAGCTGGGCTATCGGTTTATGGCGACGGAGGGAACGGCGGCGCTCCTCGATGAGATGGGGATTCCTGTCGAACGGGTGCACAAGATCGGGGAAGGCCATCCAAACGTCGTCGAGGTGATCCGCAGCGGCAAGGTGGACCTCCTCTTAAACACCCCGACGAGGGGGAAGGTTCCCAAGCGAAACGGATTTCAGATGCGCAGGGCCGCGGTCGAGTTTCGGGTGCCGTGCCTCACGGCGCTCGATACGGCGAACGCACTCATTTCAGTAATCAGGACGCGCCAGGTCGGGGAAGATCTCGGCGTGCGCGCCCTCAACGACTATTTAGATGCGAGGAGAGTGGCTCATTGACAGGAACTTATCGAAAGGTCGTATTGGCGTACTCGGGTGGGCTGGACACGTCCGTGATTATTCCCTGGCTGAAAGAGAAGTATGGATGCGAAGTGATCGCAATGGCGGCCGATGTCGGGCAAGGGGACGAGTTGGACGGAATTCGCGAAAAAGCCCTTGCTAGCGGCGCGACCGGGGTGTACGTCGAAGATCTTCGAGAGGAGTTCCTGCGGGAGTACGTGTTTCCCACCTTGAGGGCCGGCGCCGTATACGAGCGCAAGTACCTCCTCGGTACGTCGATCGCCCGGCCCATCATCGCAAAGCGCCAGGTCGAAATCGCCAAGGCGATCGGCGCGGACGCGCTCTCCCACGGATGTACCGGCAAGGGCAACGATCAGGTCCGGTTTGAGCTGACGTTCAAGGCGCTCGCCCCTGAGCTCCCGGTCATCGCGCCTTGGCGCGAGTGGGAGCTGAAATCTCGGGAGGACGAAATCGAGTACGCCGAACGTCACGGCATTCCGGTTCCCGTCACGCGCGAGAAGCCTTACAGCATGGATCGGAATTTGTGGCACATCAGCTACGAAGGAGGCGTCCTCGAGGACCCGAGGAACGAGCCGTCCGAGGACATGTTCCGGTGGACGGTCTCGCCTGCGGCGGCTCCGGACGATCCGGAGTATGTGACCGTCTCATTCGAGTCGGGATACCCGACGGGGATCGACGGCGAGAGGCTCGATCCCGTTACCCTGCTCGAGCGGCTTAATGACGCCGGCGCTCGCCACGGAGTAGGGCGAGTCGACATCGTCGAAAATCGGCTCGTGGGGATGAAGTCCCGAGGCGTCTATGAGACGCCGGGCGGCACGATCCTTTATGCTGCGCACCAGGCCCTCGAAGAGCTCGTCCTCGACAAAGATACGCTTCACTTCAAGGCGCTGGTCGCAGAGCGGTATGCCGAGTTGGTCTACAACGGCCAGTGGTTCACGCCGCTAAGGGAGGCTCTGGACGCGTTCGTCGATTCCACGCAAAGCGCGCTCACCGGCTGGGCCAAAGTTAGGCTCTTCAAAGGCCGGGCGGACGTGGTCGCGAGGGAGGCGGATCTTTCTCTATACGACCCGGAGCTCGCGACGTTTGGCGCAGACGCCGTGTACGATCAGCGGGATTCTGCCGGGTTCATCAACCTGTTTGGCCTTCCCATCAAAGTGCGCGCCAACCTTCATGCCCGCGCTTCTCGAGGTCCTGGGGCGGGTGCTGCGTAACCGTGAAGATGTGGGGCGGTCGTTTCACCAAAGACACCGACGAACAGGTCGACGATTTCCACTCATCGATCGGATTTGACTACAGGCTTTTGCCGTACGACATCCAAGGCAGCAAGGCGCACGCCCGAATGCTGGCTCACTGCGGGATCATCCAGGACCACGAAGCAGAACTGATCTGCAGCGGGCTGGACCAAGTGCACGAGGAGATCGTGCAAGGGCGGGCGGAGCTCTCCACCGCAAGCGAAGATATTCACATGAACGTGGAGCGGCTGCTGATCGAGCGCGTCGGAGACGTCGGTAGAAAGCTGCACACTGCGCGCAGCCGCAACGATCAAGTAGCGCTCGACACGCGCCTTTATTTGAAAGACGCTCTGCGCCGGATCGAGGACGCCCTGATCGGGGTGGAGGCGGCTCTGATCGAACTCGCAGAGCAAGACCCGAGCATCGCGATGCCTGGTTACACGCACCTGCAGCGCGCGCAACCCGTGCTCCTTGCGCACCATCTCCTCGCGTACGTAGAGATGTTCGAGCGTGACCGGGAGCGTTTTGGAGACTGCTACAAGCGAGTTGACGTCTGCCCGCTGGGGTCGGGAGCGATTGCGGGAACCACCTTCCCGATCGATCGAGAGTTTGTAAGGAGGGAGCTTGGATTTGCCAAACTCTCTCAAAACAGCATGGACGCGGTTTCAGATCGAGACTTCGCGCTCGAGTTTTTAGGTGCGGCGGCAATCGTCGGAGTTCACATGAGCCGGCTTTCAGAGGAGATCGTGCTCTGGGCGACATCCGAATTTGGCTTTGTCGAGCTGGACGACGCCTACAGCACGGGAAGCAGCATGATGCCCCAAAAGAAAAACCCCGACGTCCCTGAACTTGTGCGGGGAAAGACCGGTCGACTGTTTGGCAACCTCATCGGTCTGCTGACGACGATGAAGGGCTTGCCGCTTGCCTACAACAAGGATATGCAAGAGGACAAGGAGGCGCTCTTTGACTCGGTCGATACGCTCGAGCGCTCCCTTCTCATCCTTGCGCCGACTGTCAGGACGCTCCGAATTCGAAAGGATCGCATGGCGGAGGCCCTCCGCGGCGGATACCTCAACGCGACCGACCTTGCCGACTATCTCACAAGGCGCGGCGTTCCGTTTCGCAAAGCTCACGAACTTGTGGGAAAGGCCGTTTGGCACTGCGCCGAGAGGGGCCTTGCGCTCGAGGACCTCTCCGTGCAGGACTTTCGGCATTTGGGCCTCGATGTAGCCGAGGACCTGGAGAGCGCATTGAGTGTGCAAGGGATGCTAAAGACCAGAAACTGTGTCGGAGGCACCGCGCTCGAGCGGGTTTTGGAACAGCTCGCCGCGGCCAAGGAAGCCATTGCCACGAGACGGGTTCCGCCCCCAACCTCCATGCAGGGTGAACGCGTGATTCCCGGAATCGAAAACAGTAGTTGACACGAACCATACGTCCATGTTAACGTGAATGGCATATCAATCATTAACGGCAATGATGAGGAGAGTAGCAAGGCAATCTCCCGCGTAGTTTGGAGCGAGTCGCCGACGGTGGGAGGGCGATCGGGGAGCCTTTTGCGAACGCCACCTCTGAGCTGCCGAGGCGAAAAGTATCCCTTAGTAGCCTCGGCCGGTGCGGCCACCACATGGCCAGGACCGTTACCTCCGAGCATCGTCGTGATGCGCGACGATGACCTTTGAGGACCTGCTGGTTTACGGCGGGTCAAAGTTGGGTGGTACCGCGAAGCGTTGCTCTCGCCCCAATCATTTGGGGACGGGAGCTTTTTTGTTTTGACGTACCTGTTTGGCGCAGCGCATAAAAATGATCGATCGACCAAAGGTCCTGGCGACATGAGGCATTGGCGCCGGGACCATGACAAACGGCGATGACGATGGAGAAGCCTTGCGAAAGCGGCGTCCAGAGAGAGACCCCCGTCTTGAACGAATTCGGACGATGGCTGAAAGGGTCTTGCCGCACCACGCAACGAGCGAGCCGCCATGTACGAGCCGCCGGGCGAAACACCCGGCCGGATTGGGCCACGTTATCGGCCCCCTAACGAGTGGCCGGTTGCCAAGCAACCGGCAATCAGAGTGGTACCGCGGGTAAAAAGGGCCCCGTCTCTGGCGCATGCTTTTCGAGACGAGGGCCCTTTTTGATTATCATTTTAGGAGCCGAAAACCGATGGAAACGTGGCAGCGACTTTTCTCCAAGAGAACGGAGCGCATGAAAGCTTCCGACATCCGCGAGGCGTTCAAACTCGCCGAGCGGGGCGACATCATCTCATTTGCGGGGGGATTTCCGGCGCCGGAGACGTTTCCGACCGCCCTAATTGCGGAGGTGGCGCACGAGGTTGCATCCCGCCTTGGAGCCTCCAGCCTCCAGTACGGGCCGACCGAGGGGCTCTACGAGTTGCGCGAGAGCGTGGCGCAGCGACTCCGCGGCGAAGGGATCGAGTGCACCGCCGAAAACGTATTGCTGACCAACGGCTCCCAACAAGCGCTCGACCTCGTAGGCAAGGTGACGATCGATCCTGGTGACACGGTCATCGTCGAGAAGCCGGGGTATATCGGCGGGATCTCCGCGTTCAATCAATACGAACCAAGCTTTACCCCGATACCCTTGGACAGCGACGGCATCCGGGTCGACGAGCTCGAGCGCGTGCTGGCCCAAGGGGGTCCGGTCGGAGGCGGCCCGGTCAAGCTCTGTTACGTCGTTCCCAACTTTCACAACCCGACAGGGGTGACCCTGTCCGAGGATCGTCGGGAACGGCTGGCCGAGCTCGCCAGGGAGTACGGCTTTTGCGTCATCGAGGACAACCCGTACGGCGACCTTCGTTTCGACGGAGCGCCAAGGCGGCACATCCGCACGTACGATTCGGGCGAGAACGTGCTCTACCTCGGCACCTTCTCCAAGGTGTTCCTGCCTGGATTTCGCATCGGTTACGTGGTCGGACCTGAGCCTGTCATTCAAAAACTTGCAATCTCAAAGCAGGGCGCCGACCTTTGCTCCAACTCATTTGGTCAGCGCATCATTCTCGAGTGCGCTCGACGAGGGCTCATCGATAAGCACGTCAAATCGATCATCGACGTTTACCGGAAGAAGCGAGACTTGATGCTGAGGGCATTAGCCGAACACTTTCCGGATGAAGTCGAGTGGACCTACCCTGAGGGCGGCTTTTTTGTCTGGGTCACGCTGCCGGAGGAGATGGACGCCAAAGCGCTCCTTCCTAGGGCCGTTGCGACCGAGCGCGTGGCGTACGTGAGCGGGGGAGCATCCTTCGTCGACGGCAGCGGTAAGAACACGATCCGCTTGGCCTACAGTCAAGCGTCCGACGAAGACATCGAGGAAGGGATTCGCAGACTTGGGCGGTTCTTGAAAGGAGAAGCGCTGCGCATGCGCGCCAATGCCCCAGATTGCGGACCCGCTTCCCGCCATGGCAGAGCTGGCTGGACGGAAGGAATCGGCGCGATCGGGTCGAACAGGTAGGCGAACGTAAAACCTAGGGGGCCGTGCCGTGTTCAACCTCAAGGTCTTTTCGGGTCGCGCTCACCCCGAGTTTGCCCGCGAGGTCTGTCGGCACCTGGGCGTAAACCTGGGAGCTGCGGATATTTTCAAGTTCAGCAACGACAACACGTTCGTCAAGATCAACGAGAACGTCCGAGAAGATGATGTCTACGTCATTCAGCCGTCTTGCCATCCGGTAAACGACGGATTCATGGAGCTCCTGATCATGATCGACGCCCTCAAGCGGGCTTCGATCCGGCGGATCACGGCAGTCGTCCCTTATTTTCCTTACGCGCGCTCAGACAAAAAGGATCAGCCGCGCATTCCCATCACCGCACGGCTCATCGCTGACGTGCTCGAAGTGGCCGGCACCAACCGCATCCTGACCATGGACCTCCACGCCGCACAGATCCAAGGGTTTTTTCGGATTCCGGTCGACCATTTGACCGCGATACCGATCATGGCGGAACACTTTAGAAAGCGGGAATGGAATGACCTCGTCGTCGTCGCCCCCGATGCGGGACGTGCCAAGATGGCCCGCTCGTACGCGGATCTTCTCAAGGCGCCGATGGCGATCATAGACAAAAGGCGCGTCGGCAATGACGAAAACGCGGTCGCAGACCACTTGATCGGGGACGTAAAGGGGATGCGAGCGCTCATCGTCGATGACGAAGTGAGTTCGGGGGGCTCGCTGGCGCAGGCCGTCCGGACAGTGACCGGCCACGGAGCCCGCGAGGTGTATGCGTCCGTAACGCACGCCGTTTTGTCCGGAAACGCGGCCGAACGCCTCCACTCGGTCGGCCTCAAGGAACTTGTCGTCACCAATTCCTTGCCGATCTCCTATGGCAAGCAGCATCCGATCATCACGGTATTATCGGTTGCGCCGCTCTTTGCGGAGGCGATTTCCCGGATCCATTCGGGAGGATCGTTGAGCACGCTTTTTGAAGTTCCAGCAGGGCAGAGCAGTTTCGGCTTTTGATCAATGCTATAGAGACCGGAGGCGATGGATCGGCTGTGCGAGCGTTGATCATCTACAGCAGCACTCCAAAGATTACCCAGCTCGCGCAGGCGGTGGCCGAGGGTTTGCGCGCAGCATCCGTCGACGTGCAGCTCATGGAGGCCCGCACGGGCTCGGACACTATCGTAACTGCGCCGTACGACCTCATTTGCGTCGGCTCCCCGGTGCTCGGCCTGTTTGGCGGGCGCTTTGCCGAAGATGTCGATTCATCGGTGCGGCGCTGCAGCCGATTGGAAGGCAAGCAAGCGGCGGTCTTCGTTTCGGGCGGTCTCTTCGGCGTCGGTAAGGCCCAGAGGCGGCTGATGGCGCTCCTTGAGCGTCAAGGCGCTTGGGTGCAAGACTTTGCCAGCCTAAGTTCGAAAAGCGACGCCGCGGCTTTTGGACGCAGACTCGAAGGCGTCCTCAAGAAGAGGTATTAATTGGGACGAATCAGCCGCGCTCACAAGAACAGGCAAAGTGACGAAAATCCTTGACATTGGGATCGAGACTTCGATATTCTAAAGCCGATACTACAAAGGTATCCAACGGTCAATATGCGATAAACGCGATGACGAAGAGTAGTAGGCGGTGTAAACGTCGGTCCCTAGCGAGCCGGGCATTGGTGAGAGCCGGCGCCGACCCCTGTCGAACTCGCTTCTGAGCAGCCGGTCGAAAGCCGGGCGCTGCCTCGGGGTGTCCGCGGTCGAGGCGCTCGCCAAGTAGACTAGGCCGGTCAAGTCCATACACGTTGCAGTGTGGGACGCGGTACCCGTTAACGTACCAGCTTGTCGACGAGTGATTCGTCGTGCAAGCGCCGAGGCCGCCGCCGTGAGGCGTCGGCGAAGTCGGGTGGTACCGCGAAAGGTTCCTTTGTAAAAGACCTCTCGTCCCTGGTGAATCGTATTTGCCGAGGATCGAGGGTTTTTTCATTATTGGGCCCTGAATAACGTTGAACAACGAGTCGTGCGGATCGTAGAAGATGGATTTTCGGAGGGATTTACAAATGGCGGCAGTGGAATGGGCCAGGAAAGACGAGAGTGTGCGAAAGGCCGCCCCGGTACGTATGAAGGCGGCGGACGCGTTTGTGGAGTGCTTACTGGCCGAAGGTGTCGACGTCATTTTCGGCTACCCCGGAGGTGTATTGCTTCCGATCTACGATTCGCTTTACGAGGGCAAGGTCAGGCACATTCTCGTTCGTCACGAGCAAGGCGCGGCGCACATGGCCGACGGTTACGCCCGAGCGACGGGAAAGCCGGGCGTTTGCCTCGCGACGTCAGGACCCGGCGCCACTAACTTGGTGACGGGCCTTGCCACGGCGTGGATGGACTCGATCCCGATGGTCGCGTTCACGGGCAACGTCTCTACGGCCGCGATCGGGTCGGACGCCTTCCAAGAGGCGGACATCACGGGGATTACCTTGCCGATCACCAAGCACAACTTCCTCGTGCGCGATGCCAAGGATCTGCCTCGTGTCATCAAAGAGGCGTTCCACATCGCAAAGACCGGCCGTCCCGGTCCGGTGTTGGTCGATATTCCAAAGGACGTATCACTCGAGGAAATCGAGTTTGAGTACCCCCAGACGGTCGATTTGAAAGGGTATCGGCCGACCACCCGCGGTCACATCAGGCAAATCCTCGAGGCGGCGCGGGCGATCGGCGCCGCCAAGCGGCCCGTGCTCTACGCCGGGGGCGGCGTGGTCGCGAGCGAGGCGTCCGAAGAACTCCGGATGCTGGCAGAGAAGGCGAGCCTCCCAACGACGATGACGCTGATGGGGCTTGGCTGCTTCCCCGGCGATCATCCGCTCTCCCTGGGCATGCTCGGCATGCACGGCACGGTGTACGCCAACTACGCCGTCAACGAGGCGGACCTGCTCATCGCCGTGGGGGCGCGCTTTGACGACCGGGTCACCGGCGATTTGAGCAAGTTTGCGCCCCACGCCAAAGTGATCCACATCGACATCGACCCCGCCGAGATCGGAAAAAACCGGGTTGCGGACATTCCGATCGTCGGCGACTGCAAGTCGGTCCTGCAGTCGCTCGTCGAAAAGGTGCGCGAAAAGCGCGAAGACGAGTGGCTCGCTCAAATCGAGGAGTGGAAGCGGGAGTATCCGCTCGTCTACTTTGAAAAGCCCGGCGTGATCAGCCCACAGCGGGTGATCGAAGAGATCTACCATGTGACCAAGGGCCAGGCGATCTGTACGGCGGACGTTGGCCAACACCAGATGTGGCTTGCCCAGTATTACAAGTTTGCCGAGCCGCGTCGGCACATCTCATCCGGCGGACTTGGCACGATGGGGTACGGCTTTCCGGCGGCGGTCGGAGCTGCCTTCGCACGGCCGGACCTGCAGGTCTGGTCGATCACTGGAGACGGCGGTTTCCAAATGACGGCCCAGGAGCTTTCGACGGCCAAAAATTACAACGTCCCCGTCAAGATTGCGATCATCAACAACTTCTACTTGGGGATGGTGCGCCAGTGGCAAGAGCTCATGTTCAACAGGCGCTACTCACATTCGGATCTGCATGACAATCCGGATTTCGTCAAGCTCGCGGAGGCCTACGACGTGCCGGGCCTGCGGTGCACAAAGCCCGAGGAGCTCCGTGCGACATTGGAGAAGGCGGCGAGTATCGACGGACCTGTCTTGATCGACATTCACGTCGACGAAGAAGAGTGCGTCCTGCCGATGATTCCCGCAGGCAAGAGCGTCGCCGACATGATCGGCAAGAAGGGGAGACTCGACTCGTGAAGCACACGCTATCCATCCTCGTAGAAAATCAACCTGGCGTCCTCGCACGCGTCGCGGGCCTCTTTAGCCGCAGGGGGTACAACATCGAAAGCATCGCCGTAGGCGAGACCGAGGATCCTTCGATCTCGCGCATGACCATCGTCGTCGATGGAGAAAAGGTCAACGTCGAGCAGATCACCAAGAATGTGCACAAGTTGATCGAGGTCTTGAAGGTAAGCGACCTCACCCATGACGACATGGTCGACCGGGAACTCGCCATGATCAAGGTGACGGCCGACGCCGGCAATCGGGCTGAAATACTGCAGATCGTCGACATTTTCAGGGCAAAGATCGTCGACGTGAGCGAGCGGTCGGTGATCGTCGAGGTGACGGGTGACGAAGGCAAAGTGAATGCGATGGTGCGCATGCTCCGGCCCTTCGGCATCAAAGAGCTCGTCCGTACGGGCAAGATCGCCATGGCTCGGGGAACAAGGCCCGAGCCGGTGCAGCGCGGCGCGACCGCAACGGCCTGACGGGATGGCCGCAAAATGCGGCCTTGCCCGGCGATGTGCGAGCTAGACATTCGGACCTTTCGAAAACGACGGCTTTTGGGGTTTTTACGCTTGTAAAACCACCGGCCCCTCCGATTTGTCGGAGGGGCTTCAAGCTTGACCTAAAAGACCGGCGACACGAAATCACGGCTCTTAGAAAATGGTTCGAATGACCATCAAAGAGCAATCAAAAAGGGGACAAGTTGAGATGGCAAAGATGTACTATGACAGCGACGCAGATTTGGGCCTCTTTTCCGGCAAAAAGGTGGCGATCATCGGGTACGGCAGTCAAGGTCACGCTCACGCGCAAAACCTGCGTGATTCCGGCATCGATGTGATCGTCGCCAACCGACCCGGAAGCGCCAACTACCGGCTCGCCAAGGCAGACGGATTTGAGCCCGTCTCCGCATCTGAGGCAGCCCAAGCAGCGGACATCATCGTCTTACTCGTGCCGGACCAGGCGCAGCCCAAGGTGTACGAAAGCGACATCGCTCCTCACCTTACCGAGGGGAAGAGCCTCGTATTCTCCCACGGATTCAACATCCACTTCCATCAAATCGTACCTCCTGAGGGCGTCGACGTCTTTATGGTCGCTCCCAAGAGCCCCGGTCACCTCGTCCGCCGCATGTACGTCGAGGGCGCCGGTGTGCCTGGCCTTGTCGCCGTGCATCAGGATGCGAGCGGCCGCGCCAAAGATTACGCGCTCGCCTACGCCAAAGGGATTGGGTGCACCAGGGCGGGCGTCATCGAAACGACGTTCGTCGAAGAGACGGAGACCGACCTCTTCGGAGAGCAGGTCGTGCTCTGCGGCGGCGTCTCCGAGCTGATCCGAGCAGGTTTCGAAACCCTGGTGGAGGCAGGTTATCAGCCTGAAGCCGCCTACTTCGAGTGCCTCCACGAACTCAAGCTCATCGTCGACTTGATCTACGAGGGCGGCATCAGCTACATGCGCTACTCGATCTCGGATACCGCCGAGTATGGCGATATCACGGTCGGCAAGCGGATCATCAACGATGAGGTGCGGGCCGAGATGAAGCGCGTCCTCGAGGACATCCAGTCGGGCCGCTTTGCTCGGGAGTGGATCCTCGAGAACCAGGCAAACCTGCCGACGTTCAAGGCGATCAGAAAGCGCGAGCAGGAGCACTTGATCGAAAAGGTCGGCAAGGAACTGCGCAGCATGATGCCTTGGATCAAGGGGCCGGACGCGGCGAACTAGCGCCGCCTTTCTCAAAGCTCATTTGTAAGCTGAATTCATGATCAAACCTAGGCGGCGCCGCCGGCAAACCGGCGCCGCCTTGATAGGCCGGTTGCCGTAGGGGGAGGCCCATTTGTTTTCGGGAGACAAGTTGCTTAGAATTCCGGGACCTACGCCAGTTCCGGAGCGCGTCATCAGCGCGATCGCACAGCCGATGATCGGGCACCGGAGCTCGGACTTCGTGAAGATTTTCAAAGAGGTGCAAGAGGGCCTCAAACGCCTCTTCGTCACCTCCTCCGATGTGCTCGTCATGGCCGGTTCGGGCACTTTGGGAATGGAATCCGCCGTCTCCAATCTACTCGCGCCCGGCGAGCCGTGCGTGGTCGCGGTCGGTGGGAAGTTTGGGGAGCGCTGGGTTGAGATCGTCGAGGCGTTTGGGGCCCGGCCGATCGTCGTCGAGTACCCGTACGGCGAAGGTCTGGAACCTTCGGTGTTTGAGCAGGCGCTCAAAGACCATCCCGAGGCGCGAACCGCTTTTGTGACCCAAAACGAGTCGTCCACGGCAGTCATGAACGATATCCGAGGGCTGGCCGCCAAGGCGCGTGCGGCAGGCGTCGTCCTGGTCGTCGATGCGGTGAGCAGCCTCGGAGGGACGCCGCTGCCGATGGACGAGTGGGGCGTCGATGTCGTGGTCACCGGCTCTCAAAAGTGCTTGATGCTTCCGCCGGGCCTTGCGTTTGTAGCCGTAGGCGAGCGAGCTTGGGAGAAGGCCAAGGCGAGAGCGAATGCGAAAGGGGCGTACTACGCCGATTGGTTCCGGTATCAAAAGTCGCTCAGAGGCGGGGAGACGCCCTACACGCCCGCGGTTTCGCTCGTGCGCGGCCTGCAAGAGAGCCTTTGCATGCTCGAGGAGGAGGGCGCAGAGCGCCGATTCAAGAGGCACCAGTTGATGAAAGAGATGGTTCGGGCCGGACTTGCCGCGCTCGGATTTCGCCTCTACGTCTCCGATCGGTGGGCTTCTCCGACGTTGACCGCGGCAAGCGGCGGCAATGTGGATATCGAGGCGATGCGAAAGGCCGTGAAAGAGCGGACCGGCGTCGTTCTCTCGGGCGGTCAAGGTGAGCTGAAGGGCGAGATATTTCGCATCGGGCACATGGGCGCTGCAACGCCCCTTGACATGGTGGCGACGCTCGCTGCGGTCGAGCTTGGGATGGAGGCGGTCGGCGCCCGGGGCGTCCTTGGCCGCGGAACGACCGCTGCGATGGAGGTGTGGCGCTCGTGGCTGTAAGGGTGCTCGTAAGCGATTCTTTGGCAGAGGAAGGTATCGAACGCCTGAACGCAAGCGAAGGCGTCGAAGTGACGCTCGGTCATGAGTGGAGCCGCGAGGAGCTCTTAGCGCGCATTGGCGCGTACGACGGGTTGATCGTCCGCAGCTCGACTCGGGTAGACCGGGAGTTGATCGAGGCAGCTACGTCTTTGCGCGTGATCGGTCGTGCGGGCGTGGGCGTCGACAACATCGACCTCAATGCGGCAACCAAGCGCGGCATTGCCGTGATCAACTCACCCGAAGGGAATACGGTGTCGACCGCCGAGCACACGATCGCGATGATGGCGGCCCTCGCCAGGTCGATACCGCAAAGCTACGCCCGCCTCGTGCGGGACAAGGTCTGGGATCGCAAACACTACGTGGGCGTGCAACTCGCAGGAAAGGTCCTGGGCGTGCTTGGGCTTGGCCGAGTAGGAAGCGAGGTCGCGCGGCGCGGGGCGGCCCTCGGCATGGAGATCATGGGCTACGACCCCTTCATTAGCGAGGACCGCGCGAAAAAGCTGGGCGTGACGGTCGCTACCGTCGAAGAGATCTGCCGCGCGGCCGATTTCATCACGGTTCACACGCCTCTTACCAAAGAGACGAACGGCCTCATCTCGAGCAAAGAGTTTGAGCTCATGAAAGATGGCGTGCGGATCGTGAACTGTGCCAGAGGCGGCATTATCGACGAAACCGCTCTGTACAATGCAATCGTAAGCGGAAAAGTGGCGGGGGCGGCGCTCGATGTCTTCGTCGACGAACCCCCGATTGACAATCCGCTGCTCACATTGGAGCAGGTGATTGCGACGCCGCACCTGGGGGCATCGACCCACGAGGCGCAGATCAACGTCGCAGTAGATACGGTC
Source organism: uncultured Clostridia bacterium (assembly GCA_964424335.1). GTDB lineage: Bacteria > Bacillota > Limnochordia > DTU080 > RSA5 > CAYRIY01. Next base: position 34,615 of record CAYRIY010000008.1, on the reverse strand, counting down.
GACGCCGTCGTGCGCGCGCTCCAAGGTCAGCCCGTGCCGAATGCGATCAACGCCCCAGCCTTGCGGGCGGCGGGCGTCGACGGCCTTGCGCCATACCTCACGCTTTGCGAGCGAATGGGCCATTTCATCACACACGTCTTTGGCGGCCAGTTCAATCGGATCGAGATCATTTACCGCGGCAAGGCCGCCGCATTCGACGAAGAGGCGCTGACGGCCGGTCTCATCAAGGGAATGCTCGCCCCGATATTGATCGAGCAGGTAAACTACGTCAATGCTCGGACATTGGCGGCCGAGCGCCAGATGCGCATCGCGGTCACCAAGGAGCAAGGCGCGAATGGAGGCGCCGACCCCGTCACCGTCCGGCTTCGGTCGGGGGATCGGGAGCGGTCGGTCTCGGGCGGCCTCGTTCGAGAGACGTCACCGATCCTGACCGAGATCGACGGCAACGCCGTGAACGTGCCGACGGAAGGCCGGGCGCTCGTCGCGTACAACATCGATCGCCCGGGGATCATCGGGAGCGTTGGCACGCTCCTTGGCGAACACGGCGTGAACATCGGCTTCATGCAGGTCGGGCGTAAAGAGGTAGGGGCCTACGCAGTCATGGTGCTCGGCATCGACACGCACCTTAGCGACGAGGTCAAAGAGCGGCTCAGGGGCCTCGATTACCTCAAAGATGTGCGGTTTGTAGAGTGGTAGGTTCGGGCGCACGTAATGTTTGGACGTGTTCTTAAGGGCAGCGAAGCCTTATTAGGGGGATGAAACATGAACCACATTCGCATCTTCGATACGACGCTCCGCGATGGTGAACAGTCTCCTGGGGTCAATCTAAACACCGAAGAGAAGCTGGAGATCGCCCGGCACCTAGCGCAGCTTAACGTCGATGTGATTGAAGCCGGTTTTCCGATTGCCTCCCCGGGGGATTTCGAGGCGGTGCGCGCCGTTGCAAAGAACATCAAAGGTCCGATCATTGCGGGACTCGCCCGCGTGTTGCCAAAGGACATCGAGCGAGCCGCCGCGGCCGTGGAACCGGCCGAAAAGCCAAGGATTCACACGTTTATCGCGACGTCCGAGATCCACATGAAGTACAAGCTGCGCAAAGAGCCGGACGAAGTGGTGGAACTCGCACAAAGCGCCGTCCGCCTGGCTCGCAAGTATGTGGACGACGTCGAGTTCTCCGCGGAAGACGCCACGCGCAGCGACTGGGACTTTCTCACCAAAGTCTTCGGCGTTGCCATCGAGGCAGGCGCCACGACGATCAACATACCGGACACGGTCGGTTACACGACTCCGTCGGAGTTTGAGCGCTTGATCAAATACGTTTTGGCAAACACGCCGGGGATCGAGAAAGCGGTCATCAGCGTTCATTGCCACAACGACCTCGGCCTTGCGGTGGCTAACTCACTTGCTGCCGCTGCAGCCGGAGCGACCCAAATCGAATGCACGATCAACGGCCTCGGCGAGCGGGCGGGCAACGCCGCAATGGAAGAGATCGTGATGGCCCTGAGGACGCGGCAGGATCATTACGGCATCGATACGAAGATTCAAACCGAGCACATCTACCGCACCAGCCGACTCGTCAGCGCTTTGACTGGAATTTCCGTCCAGCCCAACAAGGCAATCGTCGGCGAAAACGCCTTCGCCCACGAATCGGGCATCCACCAGGATGGATTCTTGAAAGAGCCCACGACCTACGAGATCATGACGCCGCAGTCCATCGGGCTGCCAAAGAGCAGGCTCGTGCTCGGGAAGCATTCGGGAAGGCACGCCTTTAGAGAGCGCCTAAAGGAGCTCGGCTACGAGCTCAGCCCAGAAGACATCGACAGCGCATACGAGCGATTCATCGCACTTTCGGACAAAAAGAAGCACGTCTCGGATAGAGATATTCAAGCCATCGTCGACGAGGAGATCGTTCAATCGCCGGAGATGTTCAATTTGCAATACCTCCACGTCACGGCCGGCAACACGACGGTATCGACGGCGACGGTCCGCATCGCCAAGGGTGACGAAGTCATCCAAGAGGCCGCAACCGGCGACGGTCCCGTCGACGCGGCGTACCGGGCGATCGATCGGGTGACGGGCCTTGTGACCAATCTCGAAAGCTACTCCCTCCAAGGGGTAACGGCCGGCACTGATGCGCTGGGCGAGGTCATCGTTCGCATTCGCGACAACGGCCATCAGTATATCGGGCGAGGCACGAGCACCGATGTGATCGAGGCGAGCGTTCGGGCGTACCTGCAGGCAATCAACCGCATGGTGTACGATCGCCAGGTGAACGCCGGGGGCGACGACCAAAGCGTTGGAAAGCGGGCCGCATCGGTTTAGAGTAGCGGCACGATGTCGTGCAAAGCGATAGATCTTGAAGGCATACGAGGTGAGGGCGTTGGCAGCCACTAAACCAATAAGGTCCGATGTAGAACTTTACGACACGACCTTGCGCGACGGAACTCAAGGGGAAGGGATCTCGTTTTCCGTCGAGGATAAGATCAAGATTTGCCAACGCCTCGACCAATTTGGCATTCATTTCATCGAGGGCGGATGGCCCGGTTCCAATCCAAAGGACGCTGAGTTTTTCGCGCTGGCCAAAGACCTGGAGCTCGAAAACGCAGTGCTTACCGCTTTTAGCATGACGAGGCGTGCGGGCATTGCCGTCGAGGACGACGACAACATCCGATCGCTCCTGGCATCGGGCGTCCGTGTGGCAACCATCGTAGGCAAGACATGGGATTTCCATGTGACCAATGCGATTCGAACGACGCTCGAAGAGAATGTAAAGATGATCGAGGAGACGATCGCGTACCTGCGCGAGCATGGCCTCGAAGTCATCTACGACGCGGAACACTTCTTTGACGGCTACAGCGCCAATCCCGAGTATGCACTAGAAACGCTCCGCGCAGCAAAGCGGGCCGGCGCGAGGACGCTGGTGCTGTGCGACACAAATGGCGGGCGGCTCCCTCACGAAATCGAGGACGGCGTGCGCCGCGTCGTCGAACTCATTGGCGGCTCCGTCGGCATTCACACCCACAACGACTCAGGACTTGGCGTTGCAAACGCGCTCGCGGCCGTGCGGGCAGGCGCAGTCCAGGTGCAGGGGACGATCAACGGATTCGGCGAGCGATGCGGCAACTGCGACCTCGTGCAAGTGATCCCCAACCTTCAGCTCAAGATGGGCATCTCGTGCGTTCCTGAAGCGAGCGTCGAAAAGCTTACCGAGCTCTCACGTTACGTGAGCGAGCTTGCGAACATGCCCCCCGACAACCGTCAGCCATTTGTGGGGCAGAGCGTATTCGCCCACAAAGGCGGAATGCACGTATCGGCGCTCCTGCGCCATCCGGAGACCTACGAACACATCCCTCCCGAACGTGTAGGAAACAGGCGGCGGGTGCTCGTCTCCGAGCTCTCGGGCGCGAGCAACATCATCTACAAGGCCAAAGAGTACAATGTCGAGCTCAAGAAAGACTCCCCGGCTTTGCGCAAAGTGGTAAACACCGTCAAGGAGCTCGAGCACGAGGGGTACCACTTCGAAGGCGCAGAAGGGAGCTTTGAGCTCATCCTAAAGAAGGCGCTCGGGATTTACCGCCCCTACTTTGAGCTGGTGGGCTTTCGCATGACCATCGACAAGCGGGATCAAGACGACGAGCCGGCGGCCGAGGCTTCGATCAAAGTGCGGGTGGGCGAACAGATCATTCACACGGTGGCCGACGGCAACGGTCCCGTCAACGCGCTCGATTCGGCGCTTCGGAAGGCGCTGCAGTATGTGTACCCTGCAATTTCCAGGATCAAGCTCGCCGACTACAAAGTGCGCGTCTTAAACGAGCGCGCGGGCACGGGAGCGAAAGTGCGCGTCCTCGTCACGTCGACCGAAGGCGGTCGCAGTTGGGGTACGATCGGCGTTTCGACCAACATTATCGAGGCGAGTTGGCGTGCGTTGGTCGACAGCATCGAGTACGGCCTGATGCGCATCAATGCGGAGCCCGCCGCGCCTGTCGACGTAGTGGGCCAGTCCGGGTAAAGGATTACGGCCTCGGGCAAAAGAATATTGCCCACGAGAGGTGGACGCCCGGTTCATGCCCACATTTACCCCCATCGACGCCGTTGACATCCTCATCGTCGCTTTCTTCCTCTTCAAGTTGATGATGTTGATCCGCGGCACTCGAGCGACGGCGATCCTCAAAGGCATCGGTCTCCTTCTCGTCGCCAACGTCATTGCGGGTCTGGTGGGGCTTCGTACCGTCGGATGGATTTTGGATCAAGGAACGACGGTTCTCCTTGTTGCGCTTCCCATCGTCTTTTATCCTGAGCTCCGCCGAGCCCTCGAGCATTTGGGCCGAGGACAACTCTTCAACAGATTTACCAGCCTCGGAGGCGAGGATATCGCCAAGCTCGCGGATACCTTGGCGCGGACGGTGAGGCTCTTTTCAGAATCCCGCACCGGCGCCCTCATCGTCATCGAGCGCGACGTCGGCCTCGAAGAGTACGTCGAGAGCGGCGTAAGGCTCGAGGCCACCTTGAGCGGCGAGCTGCTTGCCAACATCTTCACGCCGAAGACGCCGCTCCACGACGGAGCGGTCATCGTGCGAGGCGACCGAATCGTCGCGGCCGGTTGCTTTCTGCCGCTTACGGACAATCCTTACTTGAGCACAAAATTGGGCACCCGCCACAGGGCCGGGCTTGGGATCTCCGAGCATTCCGACGCCCTCGTCATCATCGTTTCCGAAGAGACAGGGGCTATCTCGGTCGCTCGTTCCGGGCGCCTCGAGCGGGGACTCTCCGAAGACGACGTCAGAGAGCGAATCAAGAAAGAGCTCGCAGTTCATGTCAATCTTGCGTTCGGCCGCAGGGAGGGACTGTGATCCGTGGGCCGATGGCGATTTAGGAACATCCAGCACGTCTCGTTGAGGCTTTTGGCGCTTGCGATGGCTGTGGCGCTCTGGCTGGTCGCCACCGGATCGCCACAGCAGAATCTGGTGCTCGATCGGCGCACGGTGCGAGTCGAGGCGGCGTTTGAACGGATTCCGGACGCGCTCGAAGTTACATCGGAGCCTCAAGTGATCGAAATCACGGTAGAAGGCCCGAGAATGGTGTTACCATTTCAAGCCGACGATGTCGAAGCTTTCGTCGACTTGCAAGGCCTGGATGCCGGCCGGCACCGAGTGCCCGTACAAGTGCGAATGCCCGCGGGCATCGGCCATGGAGGCATCAATCCCCGTGAAGTGACAGTCGTCCTTGAACCGCGCGTGGAGCGCGCCGTCGACGTCCGTGTCGCAGTCGTCGGTGTGCCGACCGGATGGTCGGTGCGTGTGCTCGACGTCAAACCGAGTGCGGTCGACGTGTACGGCGCGCAGTCGGAAGTGGCGCGGGTTGCGTATATATTAGCTCAGACTGCATATCAACCGGGTATGGCGGTGGTAGCCTCCGTCCAGGCGAGTGCAGAGCCGGTTGATGAGCATGGGCGTCCGGTCGAGTCGGTGGCTACTTCGACGCGAACGATCGAGATTGCGTACGTGATCGAAGAAAGCGAGCCGGGAATTCCGGCGCTCGGCAGCGATGTAAGCCTGGGAAGGTGATGGCGTGTCCAAACTCTTTGGTACAGACGGGGTTCGCGGTGTAGCCAATCGAGAGCTAACCCCCGAGCTCACATTTTGTCTTGGGCGGGCGGCTGGTACGTTGCTCGCCAGTGGCCGGGGGCGCACGCGTCCCCGGCTTTTGATCGGCCGGGACACGAGGCTCTCCGGCGACATGCTCGAGGCCGCGTTGATCGCTGGGGCCACGTCCGCGGGCGTCGACTGCGAGGTGGCCGGTGTGATTCCGACGCCGGGTGTGGCGTATGCCACGAGAAGCGGCGACTTTGACGCAGGCGCCATGATCTCTGCTTCGCACAACCCGGTCGAGGATAACGGCATCAAGTTTTTCTCGGCAGACGGATTTAAATTGACCGACGAACAAGAGGCCGAAATCGAGTTGCAGGTGCGAAGGATGCAAGCGGGTAACGATGACCTTCCACGCCCGGTCGCTGGAGATGTGGGCGCCCGCCGCGCGGCCGACTCGTTCGCCGACGATTACGTAAACTACCTGAGCGGCATCTTTGACTTCGACCTATCAGGGCGGAAAATCGTGATCGACTGTGCCAACGGAGCAGCTTCCCGGGTGGCGCCTCAGGTCTTGGCTCGATTTGGGGCCGAGGTCGTGACTTTGAACGCCGAGCCGACGGGTGTGAACATCAACGTAGGTTGCGGATCGACCCATCCGGAGGCGGCCCAATCCGCGGTCGTCGAGCTTGGAGCGTGGGCCGGCCTTACATTCGACGGGGATGCCGACCGCGTGATCGCCGTCGATGAGCAAGGAGAGATCGTGACAGGCGATCACATCTTGGCGATTTTAGGCCTTGATCTACTCCGGCGCGACAAGCTGCCGAAGCGCTCGGTGGCGGCTACGGTGTACAGTAACCTGGGACTGCGACTCGCCGTGGAGAAGGCCGGGGGCCGGGTGGTCGAGACCGCCGCAGGCGATCGGTACGTCCTCGAAGCGATGCTAAAAGACGGTCTCGCGCTCGGAGGGGAGCAGTCCGGACACGTGATCCTGCTTGAACACAACACGACGGGAGACGGAGTGTTGACAGGCCTGGCGCTGCTTGAGACCGCCTCCCGTCTCGGGCAGGGACTTCATGAACTCAAAAAAGTAATGAGTCCCCTTCCCCAGATCCTCGTCAATGTGCCCGTCGCCGACAAGGCGGGCCTAAGCGAGAATGAAGCGATCGAAGATGCGGTGCGCAAGGCGCGGGCGCGCCTTGCGGGAAGGGGACGCCTTTTTGTGCGTGCGTCGGGAACGGAGCCCGTCATCCGAGTGATGGGCGAGGGTGAAGTGAAGGAGCATGTGGAGGCGATCGTGAACGAGGTCGCAACCGTCATTACTCGTGAGCTAGGCTGACGAAGGGAGGCATATGTGGTGCGGGTCGTCACGGGCCAGGAAATGAGCGCGATTGACAAGCGGGCGATCGAGGAGTACGGATTGCCCTCGGCGGCTCTCATGGAGCGGGCGGGGCTCGAAGTGGCCCGAGCGGTCGCCGGCGCCGGCGACCGTGACTTGCGAGACACGCGCGTCCATGTGGTATGCGGAGGGGGCAACAACGGAGGCGACGGATTTGTCGCGGCGAGGGCGCTTTGGAACTGGGGAGCAAAGGTGCGGATCTTCCTCGCCACCGAACCGGGACGGCTAAAAGGCGACAGCGCCGCGTTCTTCCGTACGGCCTCGCGCATGGGGATCCCGATTGCGGTCGTTACAGATCAGGACATCAAGAAACTGGGCTTCGCGCTCAAGACGGCCGACACGGTCGTCGACGCCCTGATCGGGACTGGCATACACGGGCCTTTGAGGCCCCTCCACAAAGGGATCATCGCCGCGATCAACGACTCTGGCGCCCGGGTCGTCTCGGTCGATGTCCCGTCGGGCGTCAGCGCGGACACGGCCGAGGCGCCGGCGGGTGCGGTGAATGCCGATGTCACGGTGACCTTTGGGCTTCCCAAGATCGGCCATCTCTTCGCTCCAGGGAGGGAGTACTGCGGCACGCTTCACGTCGTAGACATCGGATTTCCGCGGCCTTTGGTCGAGTCAGCGACCAATCGGATTTGGGTGCGCGGCGAAGAGGCCGTCAATATGTTGAAGCCCCGGCCAAACGACGGGCACAAGGGCACGTTCGGCAGAGTCGTCGTCGTCGCCGGAACGTACGGAATGGCGGGCGCCGCCGCCCTGACGGCAAGGGGCGCGTTGCGATCTGGCGCGGGGCTCGTGGTGTGGGCGGGTCCCGAGACCCTCACGCCGACCATTCAAGCGCTCGTCCCTGAGGCTACGGCGATCCCGCTGCCCGAGCAAGGTGGGAGCCTCGCGCAGGACGCAGTTTCACTCCTTTTCGATAAACTCAAAGAGGGAGACGTGCTCGCAATCGGGCCGGGACTTGGGCAAGGCGAGGCCGTTCAGCGATTGGTGCGCGACACGTTGGCGCGGTGGACCGGCCCTGCAGTGATCGATGCTGACGGACTCAACGCGTTGGCTGCGCTGGGAGCAAACGTAGCCGAGCAGGTAAACAGGGGAAAGGTGCGGGTGATGACGCCGCATCCCAAGGAAGCGGCTCGACTGTTGGAAACGGATCCGGGAGCTCTTCCACTCGCTCCGCTCAAAAGAGCAGGCGAACTTGCCGGTCGATGGCATTCGACCGTGCTGCTCAAAGGAAGCCCTACGGTGACGGTTGTCCCCGGGGGTCCTACATACGTCAACGGGTCGGGAAACAACGCACTTGCGACCGGGGGCACAGGAGATGTATTGACCGGGGTCATAGCAGGGCTCCTGGCGCAAGGATACGGACCAGGCGAGGCGTGCGGGCTCGGCGCGTACGTGCATGGGCGAGCGGGCGAGCTGTGCGCCGACGAACTTGGCCTACACGGGACGATCTCATCCGACGCGGCCTTCCATGTCGCCAAGGCGTTTGCGGAGCTCGAGCGGGCAGTGAGGGCGACCAGGCGATGACGCGCGATGACCGCGAGCTCATCACAGAAGAGCGATTTCGACCGACCTGGGCAGAGATCGATCTATCTGCCGTGCGTGGGAATGCCAGAGCGTTGGTGGGCCTTGCCCGCGCCAAGGGATTGAACCTCTTTGCCGTCGTCAAGGCGAACGCCTACGGCCATGGGGCCGTAGAGTGTGCCCGGGCGGCGCTCGCAGGGGGAGCGACGGGCCTTGCGGTAGCCACGGTCGAGGAGGGCATCGGCCTACGAAGAGGGGGCATTGGCGGTCAAATCTTGGTCATGGGCGCGTATGTCCCGGGGACGGCCCGGGCTTACGTGGAGCATCAGCTCGATGTGACGGTCGCGAGCCACGAGCAAGCAAAGGCCGTCGGCGCGGAGTCCAGGGCGCTCGTGGGCAGCGGATCGAACCATCGTCTCCGGGCGCACTTGAAAGTCGATACGGGGATGAGCCGACTTGGCGTGCGGCCGGAAGAAGCGATCGAGGCGTCAAAGGCGATTGCAGACGCCCAGTCCTTGCACTTACACGGTGTCTTCACGCACCTGGCCACCGCGGATGAGGAAGACCGCACGTTTACCGTCCGGCAGCTACGAATGTTCGACGACGTCTTAACGGCCCTTGAGGCACGAGGCGTCCGACCGCCGCAGAAACACGCGCTCAACTCAGGCGGCTTGCTGCAACACGATCCGGGAAGGACAAACGCGTGCCGAGTCGGCATTGCGCTGTATGGGCTATTGCCGTCACCGCATTTGCATGGCGCGGCGCGCCTTTTGCCCGCGCTCACGTGGAAGAGCGCTGTCGTAGCGGTGAAGCGGGTGCCGAAAGGTGTGAGCGTCAGTTACGGCAGTAGGCATCGGACGGTCCGGGAGACGACGCTCGCTGCGCTCCCCGTAGGCTATGCCGACGGATTTTCTAGGCTCCTTAGCGGCCGCGCCTCGGTGTTGATCCGAGGCAAGCGGTACCCTGTCGTCGGCGCCATCTGCATGGACCAAGCAATCGTCGATGTCGGCAACGACGCGGTTGCGCCCGGCGACCATGCGGTGCTCATCGGCCGATATGGGGCCGAGCGCATTGAAGCCGACGAATTGGCCCAGATGCTGGGGACCATCAACTATGAGGTGGTCTGCAGCATCTCAAGCCGAGTCCCCCGTGTGCACATCGATGGCGACTAGCGCTTGGGCTCCTCGCTCCTTTGGAAATGGAGGAAGCGAGTAAGCTCCGCCTGGTTGTTGACGGGAAATAGCGATGAAAGCTTTGTTCCCGAACGCATCTGCGTGATCACGTAGTTGTGATCGATCGGGGACGGCTCGAAGGCCGGATTTTCGGAACCAGCCTCGCTCTCTGCGCCGTCGTCCGCAAGTCTCGCGCGGACGCCCTCGATGTTGAGGCCCTGTGCGAGCAGTGCCTTGATCTTGAGCAGCAGATCGACGTCGTTTGGGGAGTAGAGCCTTTGATTGCCTTTGGTGCGGTGCGGTGTAAACAGTCCCTCGGACTCGTAGTACCGGATCTGGCGACCGGAGAGTCCGGTGAGCTTTTGCACGACTCCGATCGGGTAGACGGGAATGTCGCGGTCTACGCGGCTCATGGTGCGCGAAACCTCCTCAGCCTATCGTATATGAATGATACCATCTCGCTCCATTCGCGTCAAGAAGATGTAAAATAATCTGACGCGCATCTTCCACGAGGGCAGGTTCAAGTGTGCGACCAGAGCGGCGGCGCCGATTTGGTATTAAGGTTACATCTCTCGCGAATAACTGTTACAATTGGAGCGGTGTGACGATCTTGCACCTACCATGGATGTGGACATCCCTTCAGATGTAGCCATCCTCTTTTTATCGATAAATGGCGGTGAATCTTTGACGTCATGCACGTCGTTACGGTCGGTCTCAACCATAAAACTGCACCCGTCTCCGTGCGAGAAGCGGTGTCGGTAAGCGATGATCAAGCTGCCCGGCTCCTCGGAGCGATCACAACGCACCCGATCGAAGAGGCAGCGGTCCTTTCGACATGCAACCGCACGGAGTTTTACCTGGTTGCCGAGTCCTCCCTCGCTGCTCAGTCGATCGGTGTGCGCATTTTTGAGTCGCTCGGCAAGGGCGAGTCCGTACGGGACGCACTGTACGTCATGACGGACCTCGATGCCGCAAGGCATCTGTTTTCGGTCTCCGCCGGTCTCGATTCGCTGATCGTTGGTGAAAGTCAAGTGCTCGGCCAGGTGCGCCAGACCTTTTCGATTGCTCAAAGCGCCGGCACGATCGGGCCCTATCTTGCGCAGATGTTCAACCAGGCGGCTCGGGTGGGCAAGCGGGTGAGAACGGAGACGCCCATCGGCGAAGGCGCCGCCTCGGTCAGTTACGCGGCCGTCGAGCTTGCCAGAAAGATTTTCGATGACCTAAAGGGCAAGTGCGTCCTGATCATCGGCGCCGGAAAGATGGCCGAATTGGCGGCGAAAAACCTGGCGGAGCAAGGTGTGTCTTCGATTTTCGTCGCAAACCGAAGCGCTGATCATGCCCAGCGGCTTGCGAGCTTGGTCGGCGGAGAGTCCTCGGACCTTGCCGAACTGCCGCGCCTTCTTTCAAAGGCGGATATCGTCATCACATCCACCGGAGCGAGGCGGCCGTTGCTTTCAAAACATGACATCGCCGCTGCGATGCACGGGCGCCGCGGCCGACCGCTCTTTTTGATCGACATCGCCGTGCCGAGGGATATCGAAGCGGGCGCGGCCGACCTTGGCGGCGTGTTTCTTTACAACATCGACGACTTGAAAAACGTCGTCGACGCAAACCTCGCAGAGCGCAGGCGGTACATCGCCGACGCCGAGAAGATCGTTGCCGAGGAAGCAAAGCGCTTTGCCGTTTGGATGGACGAGCGTCGCGCCGCACCTGTGATCAAAGCGCTGAGGCAAAAGGTTTACGAGACAGCAGAGGCGGAAGTCGAGCGGGTGCTCCGGCGGCTGGATCACCTTTCCGATCGGGAAAAAGAGCACATTCGCTCGCTTTCTAGGGCCATCACAGGAAAGTTGCTCCATGAACCGACGCTCAAACTCAAGGCGGCCGTGGCGGACCAGAACGATCTCCTGGAGATGGTCGGCGATCTTTTCGATCTCGACTTGGAAGGGGAGGAGGGCGGCCCCGAAGCGGCGGATGCCGAGCGGGCAGAGGAGCCGAAAGCTGAGCGTGCCCGCGTCGACGTGAGATTGAAGGCGTTTGGCAAGGCCGCCCTGGAGGGGCGTGCGGGTTGGTAGGTCCAATTCTTCTGGCGATCCTGCTCATTTCGGGGATCGCTTTTTCGGCTTCGTCCGCCATGTACGTAAGTTTCGTGCGCCATCGGCGAAACGACACGGGCTTTTGGGCGTCGGTGCTTGCCTTGATCGGTTACGTTGCGCTCACGACCGGGGGCGTCTTGCGTACGATCTTTGCGGGAAGGGTGCCTATCGGCTCGTTCTTCGACAGCCTTATTGTGGTGGTGTGGCTCCTGGCGACGCTTTACTTCATTGTAGAGCTCAAGTGGAAGCTTCGCGTCGGAGGAGCCTTTGTGTTTCCGCTCATCTCGGTCGGCGCACTTTACGCGTCGTTTCGCCCGGTCGGCGTCGGGGGAGCGCCGCCGATCTTGCAGAGCCCGTGGGTCGGCGTGCATGTGGGGCTAATGTTTTTAGGATATTGCGCGTTTGCCTTGGCGGCGCTTGCCGGCTTTTTATACCTCGTGCAAGAACAAGAGCTCAAGCGAAAGCGGCTCACGTTCATGCACTTTAGCCTCCCGTCGCTGATGCGGCTCGAAAGGCTCTCGTGGGGGCTGGTCGGGAGGGGAGTTCCTCTGCTCTCCGTCGGCCTCGCGGTCGGCGCCATCTGGTCGAAGGAAGTTTGGGGATCGTACGTCCCCGCAGATCCCAAAATGCTCTGGGCGATTCTTACGTGGATCTTCTATGCGGCGGCGATCCTTGGACGGCTCGCGTGGGGGTGGAGGGGGCGTCGAGCGGCGATTCTCGCCGTCGTCGGTTTTTTTGCCGTCATCTTCAACTACCTTGGGATCAGCCTCTTGACTCATGGGGTCCACAGCTTTTGAAACGTCATAAAGCGATTCGCTTGGCCGCCCGACCTTGTCAGCACGGCAAGCGTCAAGGCGCGGATGAAGATCTTTGCGCCCGGCATCGCCGGCCCTAGTGGGCGGCAAGCGGGGATGTGTGGCAGACGGATTTCCAATGTGATATGGGGGATTGACCGTGATTCGCGTCGGCACCCGTGCGAGTAGATTAGCTCAGGCACAGACTGGGTGGGTGATCGAAAGGCTGCAGCGTGCACACCCGGAGCTGCGATTTGAGGTGGTGCCTATGCGCACCGAGGGCGACATCGATCGCCAAACCCCCTTGCCTCAGATGGGCGGGCGCGGCGTATTCGTTACCGAAGTCGAGCGCGCTCTCCAAAACGGTGACATCGATGTCGCGGTGCATAGCCTCAAGGACCTCCCGGTGAAGGAGACCGACGGCCTTGTGGTGGCAGCTGTTCCAAAGAGAGAAGACCCACGGGACGCGCTCGTCACGAAGGACGGGCTGGATTTGGCGAGCCTGCCGGACGGGGCCAAAGTGGGAACGGGATCCCCAAGGCGGCAGGTGCAGCTTGCGGCAGCCCGTCCCGACCTCTGCTTCGAGGGAATCCGGGGAAATGTCGAGACGCGCGCTGCCAAGGTCGAAAGCGGCGCCTACGACGCCACGGTGCTGGCGGTTGCGGGAATAAGGCGAAGCGGCATCGAGGTGACCGCTCGTCCCATTCCGTTCTCGATCATGTTGCCGGCCCCGGGGCAAGGGGCTCTCGCCGTCCAATGTCGGTCGGCCGATGTAAAGCTTCGTGCGGCGCTCGAGGCGGTCGACGACCCGGGTGACCGGTTGGCGGTGTTGGAGGAGCGCCGCTTGCTCGCACTCATCCGCGGTGGGTGCCACGCTCCGGTCGGCGCCCTCTGTAGGCGGGACGACTTGGGTTGGACCTTTGAGGCCGCGGTCGCGGTCGACCTCGATTCGCCCGTGCAGCGAGTCGCCGTGCGCGGTGAGGGCCCTGTCGGCCTGGCAGAACGCGCCTTTGCCATGCTCAATCTGGCTGATGCATAGGATTCATACCTGATGTCGCCTGCCGCATACCGATTAGCATGATCCCCATTGCGCACCGACGAATTGCCATGAGCGCGCTTGCCTTAGTCGTAACGCTGGCGGTCGCAGCGTCCCACGGGGCGATCGCGGGCGCCGAAGGGCGAACGGTGCACGTTCGCATCAAGGATGCAAAGGGCGACGACTTCGGTGCAGGCGGCGTCTCCTACCCGATGGACGACGTGTTTCATCCACACAGCGGCTACTTCGACCTCCAAGAGTTTGAGGTAAGCGTCCAAGACGGTGCGGTCCTCTTTCGCTTTACCATGGGGGTCGTCGACCCGGGGCCGTTCAACCCGCCTGAAGGTTTTTTTCATCAAAGGATCGACGTCTATGTACACACGGGCGAGCAGGGCGGCAAGACGACCCTTTTTCGCGAAGGCGCCGGTGTCGTTTTCTCGCCGAAGCATCCATGGCATCTTTGGCTTAGAGTGGCGCCTTTCGGCGGCACAGCCCTTTATACGTGGACCGATCCGCCCGACTCGCCAGGCAGGCAGCGCGAGATTAGGGTCACGGCGTCGGCAAAGGACAGGGTGATCGAAGTGCGCATCCCTTCCGACATCCTTTCGCCGCCCCGACCCAACTGGCGCTATTACGTCCTCGTGGGAAGTTTTGACGGCCTGGGCGCCGACGAGTACAGGGCAGTCGTTTCGGACGATACCCGCTGGCTGCTTCGTGGGGATGGGACGCGGTTTCCAAGTGTCGTCGACGTGATCGCTCCGAGCTGGGGTCCAAGGAGACAGAGCGTCCAGTTGGCGGCGGGAGGGGAGCCGCCGACCGTCTATCCCGTGGGCGGGTTTGATCCATTTCGCATCAGCCCCTCGATCTACTTGGGCATTGCTGCGCTCCTTGTCGTCTTCGGCGTCATCGTCGGGCGCTTGTTTCGGCCCGGCTCCTGACGCTCCTCGTGCGACTCGTGTGCGTCCGAAATTGTCACATGGAGGATCGGGCGTTCGAACGATCTCTTGATCTCGGCGAGCACGCCGCGGTCGTTTTCGTCCCTCAAATAGTCGTCGGCCAAGGGCAGGCGCACGTACGTCTTTTTTTGGAATTGATCGGGCGGCGCCGGCACGTTGATCCCCTCCTTTTGAAAAACCGATTGGCTACCGTCCCCACTTGCTGCTCGCCACAAATCCGTCGATCGCAAAGCTAAGGCCTTGGTCTAACGTATGGATCGGGGAATCGGCGGGGAAATCGCCTGGGACTCCTCATTTGCATAATGGGCCTCACAGACCGTAAAGACTACGGACAAACTGTGTCCGGGGGCTGTGAACCGCTATGCGCATTCTCATCCTTAGCTGGGAGTACGATCCCAACATCGTCGGCGGACTCGGCCGACACGTAACCTCACTCAGTCGGGCCATGGCAGACCGAGGGCGCCGTGTGACGGTCGTGACGCCGCACGAGGGCGGCGCGGAGCGCGAGGAACAAGGCAATCTGGTCGTTCGTCGCGTCCCGGACGCAAGTCCCCCGGCAAGAGAGTTTCCCGAGCGTGTCGCGAAGGTGAACAACTGCCTGCTCCAGGGTGTTTTGCGCGAGGTTTCGGAGGGGCAAAGATTTGACTTGGTCCACGCGCATGATTGGCTCACCGCCCATGCGGCCAGGGCGGTAAAGCATGGGCTGGGCATCCCGCTCGTCGCCACCATTCACGCCACGGAGTACGGCAGAAACGGAGGATTGTACACCGATCTGCAGCGACACATCAGTGACATTGAGTGGTGGCTCGGGTTTGAGGCGTGGCGAGTCATCTGCTGTAGCAACGCAATGAAGCGAGAGCTCGAGCTGGTCTTTCAGCTTCCGACGGACAAGTTGCGCGTCGTGCCAAACGGCGTGGACATTCCAGGCCAGGACCCGATCAGCACAAGCGAACCAGGTCTGGAACGCCCCGACCACCCCGTCGTCTTTTACGTCGGCCGCCTCGTGTACGAAAAGGGCGTCGACACGCTCATCGATGCATTTCAAAAGACGCTTGCCCATCACCCGAGGGCGGAGCTCCTCATTGCAGGGCGCGGGCCCGAGGAGCATGCACTCAAAGACCTGGTCAAACGGCTCGGTATCGGCAAGAGCGTAAGGTTTCTTGGTTATATCAGCGATGAGGAGCGGAATAGACTCTACCGTCTGGCCGACGCTGCGGTGTTTCCCAGCCGCTACGAGCCATTCGGCATCGTCGCGCTCGAAGCCATGTCCTTTGGCGCCCCGGTCATTGCGGCGCGCACGGGGGGCTTCGCTGAGGTGATCGAACACGGTCGCACCGGCATCCTTTTCGAGCCTGGAGATGCACTTGGTCTCGCCGTGGAGCTCTCTTCTCTCCTTGGATCACCCCAAAAGCGCGAGGCCTTGGGGAATGCGGGAAGGAGGCTGGTTGCCTCGACGTACGACTGGGGCCCGATCAGCGAGGCCACGCTCGAGGTTTACCGCGAGGTCGTCACGGGTCACCAAGATCATGGTAAGACCCGGAGGGCCGGCGAACTCCGATCGATGGAAAATCACTCGGGAGTTGAGCGCGTGTGAAGGCTGTCGTGATGGCGGGGGGACAGGGGACCCGCCTGAGACCATTGACCAAGGAGTGTCCAAAGCCCTTGGTCCCGATCGCGAACCGCCCAGTCGCCTACCATATCCTCAGGCTGCTAAAAGAAAACGGGTTCGACGAGGTGCTCGTGACGACCCACTTCATGCCCGAGCAGATGGAACGAGGGCTCGGCACGGGCGAAGAGCTGGGCCTTAGCATCCGCTATGTGCGAGAACCTAGGCCCCTTGGCACCGCAGGAGGCGTCAAACAGCTCGAGCAATACTTGGACGACACATTCTTGATCATCAGCGGCGACTGCCTCACTGATTTTCGATTGCGTGACGCCGTCGATCGGCACAAGGCGACCGGCGCCGACGCGACCATCGTGGTTACCGAAGTCGAAAACCCGCTTCCCTTTGGAATCGTCGAGTCGGCGCCATCGGGCCGAATCGTTCGTTTCCTTGAAAAGCCCGCCCCTGAAGAGGTTTTCAGCAATACCGTGAACACAGGGATTTACGTGTTGGAACCGAGCGTGCTTGAACGTTGTCCGATGGGCGCTTTCTTTGATTTTAGCCGCGACCTGTTTCCGGCGATGCTGGCAAGCGAGGCGCCCCTTTACGCTTTTCGGGGAAGCGGGTACTGGTCGGACATTGGCGACTGCAAACAGTTCATACGCTCCCAGATCGACGTCCTGTACGGAAAGGTCCGCCTATCGGCGCTCGATGGCAACGGGAACGGCGTTTGGATCGATTCCGACGCAATCGTCGAACCTGGCGCCACGCTGGTTCCCCCCATCATGGCGGGGCGAGGCGCCCGCATATCGGCCGAATCCCGGGTTGGACCAGGGACGGTGCTCGGGCCCTATAGCCGGGTCGAGCGGGGCGCCGTGGTCGAGCGATCGGTGGTCCTCGAAGGGGCCGTCGTCGAATCGGGCGCCACGGTCCTGGGAGCGGCGGTCGGACGCTTTACCGTCGTTGGGCGGGACGCCGCCGTGCTCGAGGGAGCGGCGCTCGGTGACGGCGTCCACCTCGAGCCTGAGAGTTTTGTCGCTCCAAATGGCAATAGTCCAAGCGGCAAGAGTCCAACCGGCAAAAGAGCCCCCAAGGAGGCCGCTGAGGGCGAGCTCCTTGTCAAGGCCGAGCGCCCGCGAGCTGATGGAAGGCGGTAACGTAAAGTTCCGAGTGGATGTGCTTCAAGGGGGCGCCCGTCTCTTCGATCGATGCGAGCCAATGCGCATCGATCGAGCCGCTCTCAACTTGTGACTCGATTTTCAAGAAATTCGAGAGGTGCTCCCGAATCCGCCGCTCGGCGTATTGGACCGTGGTCCCGGACTTGAGGATAAAGGCCCAGTCCGAACTTTGCGCGAGCATCAGCTCCTTGGCCGCCTGATCGAGCGCTCGCTTTACGAGGCCATCCGAGCTCTGATGGCGGTCGACGAGGTCCTCCATCCGACGGGCGCACTCGTGCAGGTGACGGTAGATCCAGTCGTTTGATTCGTCGAGCCACACTTCGTGGTACCCCTTGTATCCCCAGCTTGACTCCGAGACCTGGACGACTTGATTGGCGGGATGCCGCTCGAGGTACTCGAGAGGCGAGACAAGCTCGAGGTCGTCGTTCCATCGAGCTTGACGCACCACTTCGTCGAGGAACGCAGGGCCTTCAAACCACCAATGGCCAAAGAGCTCCGCATCGTATGGAGCGACGACGATCGGCTTGCGGTCCATGTGGGCCGCAGCGTGTGCGATCTGTCTCCCGAGGTTTCCCACGAAATCATCGGCGTGGCGCTTCACCTTGGCCTTAGCGCGGTCGGGGTCGTAGAGATCCTTCTCATTTGTGTGGCCGGTGATGCGAAAGTACTTCAATCCTGTGTCCGCCCTCACGCCCCAGGGGAGAAACGGCGCCACCTCTTCCCAGGGGAGATCGTGTCCGACGTCCCGGTAAAACTCCCGGTAGTCGAAGTCGCCCGGATACCCTTCGTTGGCGCTCCACACCTGCTTTGAGGTCTCGGGATCTCTCGGAAAGAACGCGAGGCCGGCCGGGGAGTAAACGGGCGCGTAATGCCCGTATCTGGGCCTTGGAATGCCATGAAGCACGCCGTGCGTCTCGACGACCGTATAGCGGATCCCTTCCTGGGCGAGGACCTCGTCATGGCCCGGAAAAAACGCGCACTCGGGCAGCCAAAATCCCTTTGGATCGGTCTCAAAGACCTGCCTAAAGCAGTCGATGCCCCCTCGGATTTGTGCCTGCACTGCGGAGCGCTGTGGTTCGAGCAGCGGAAGGTACCCGTGAGTCGCGGCGGACGCCAGCAATTCGAGTCCGTGCCCTTGGAGGCGCTTAAACGCGCTGAGGATGTCCGTCCCAAGCCTCTCCACAAACATGTGACGGGCCTTTTCAAAGCGGTCCCGGTACATCCGGGCAAGCCCGTATAGCCGAGGATCCGCCTTGTGCCGCGCCATCTCCCGGTGACTGAGCGCGACCGATCGATCGAGGTGCTGGACGTACCGCTTTTTCAACAGTGGGTCGCGCAGCATCGAGGCGAGCGTCGGAGTCACGGACATGGCAATGCGAAACGGGACGCCATCCCGGGCCCATCCGTCCATCAGTTCGATCAACGGCAAGTAGGTGTCGGTCATCGCTTCAAAGAGCCAAAGCTCCTCGAGGTGATTGTGATTGTGCGGATGCCGGACAAAGGGAAGATGCGCATGGAGAACCAAGGCGAAATATCCTTTGGAGCCTTCAGGACGACCCATCGACAACCATCCTTTACGTTTGGATCCTTACCGGCGGACGCTACTGTATGAGCTCCCGTTATCGAGCTTCAGGCGCTTCTTGCCGTGGAGGCGCATCCCAGGAGAAGAGGCGTCGACAAACTCGAACGGCTCCCACATGAAGACCTCGTCGATCGAAAGCCAGCCGATGTCGAGAACATCCGATAACCGGCCGGGCGGAGTCTTAACAGGACGGCTTTCGAACGCGTTTCCGCCTTCGTCCGTGATCCGTGCAGCATACTCGTCTCCGGCGCTTGGGACCGGAATATAGTACGATCCGACGCCCGCCACACCGGTTTGAAAGACAGGGGCAGACTCCCTCGTCTCGGGATCGTGCCGAAAAAGGGCGAGCGTCGCCCTTTTCGACTCACACTCCCAATAGGCGTAAACCCAATCCGGATCGCGGGCGATGAGCGTGACGTGGCTCCGTCCGTACCTCATCGGCAGCTCGAAGGCGCCCACTTTCCTCTCTTTCCAGAGGAAGCGCTCGGTATCTTGTAGATCGGTCAAGCTGTGCACGCCGTGCGAACGGTGCTGGGTTGGCAATCGTATCAAACCTTTCGAACCTGACGTGACGTGGGGTAGGTTTTCCCTAGCTGGGAGACCCTATTCCGGGAGCAGGCGCCGCTCATTTACGTGTCGCAGGGACATTCGGCCGAGCCTTCTTGGCTCGTGGTCCGGCTTTTTCGGCCCCCCTGGCCTACAAAGCCTCCAGAACGCCTGCATCACGTAAATGAGCAGCGCCGGGATCGAGACCTTTTTATGCCAGAGGGTAAGGGGAGAAGCGACGTTGCCTCGACATATGGTTTTAGGAAACGGTCGTATGCTCGTCAACTTTGACGATCGCCTCAGTATGAGGGACTTGTATTACCCCAGGGTTGGGCAATCAAACCACATACTCGGACACAGAAATTCGATCGGCGTTTGGGTCGACGGCGCCTTTGACTGGGTGCATGGCCCCAAGTGGAAGAGGACGATCCGGTACGAGCCGGACACGCTGGTCTCTCATGTGACTGCGACCCATCAGGAGATTGCGGTGAAGCTCGAGGCGCGCGACGCGGTGCACTACAGGGAGGACATTTTCCTGCGCAAGATGATCGTGCATAACCTCATGCCAAGCGAGCGAGAGGTGCGCGTCTTTTTCAACCACGATTTCTGCATCGATGAAAGCGACATCGGAGACACCTCGCTCTACGACATGAGCACGGACGCCATCCTTCACTACAAGAGGGATAAATGCCTACTGATGAGCGGACGCACGGGCGAACACGGCGTGTTTCAATACGCCAACGGGACCAAGCGCTTCGGCGGCGTCGAAGGAACGTGGCGCGACGCGGAAGACGGCTGGCTCGAGGGAAATCCGATCGCGCAAGGGTCCGTCGACTCGACGATCAGCTTTAGGATCAACCTCGGCCCGCTGGGGGATGCGGTCCTCTATTACTGGATTGCGGCTGGAAGCGGATTCGACGATGTCAGACGGCTGCATCGACTCGTGTGTAAAGAGGGTGTGGAGGAACTCCTCAAACAGACGCGGGTTTACTGGCGCTCGTGGCTTGGCAAGGCGGAGCGGGACTTCTTGGACTTGAGCGCTCGTGCGGTCGATCTTTTCAGGCGAAGCCTTCTCATCGTACGCACGCAGATCGATCGCGGCGGGGCGATCACGGCCGCCAACGACTCCGACATCCTGCACTTCAACAGGGATCACTACAGCTACATGTGGCCAAGAGACGGAGCGCTCGTCGCTTACGCCTTGGACGCGGCAGGATACACCGAGCTGACCCGGGAGTTTTTCAAGTTTTGCGCCCGCGGCATCTCTCGAGGAGGGTACTTGTGGCACAAGTATCATCCCGACGGCTCCGTCGGTTCGAGCTGGCATCCGTGGCTCTCGAGCGACGGTCCGCAGCTTCCCATTCAAGAAGACGAGACTGCGCTCGTGCTCTGGAGTCTTTGGCACTTTTTTCAAATGGACCGGGACCTCGAATTCGTCGAGAGTCTTTACGACTGCTTTATCAAGCCGGCGGCCGAGTTTATGTGCAATTACCGGGACAAAGCGACGGGGTTGCCCTTGGAAAGCTATGACCTTTGGGAGGAGCGGCGGGGCGTCTATACCTTTACGGCGTCGGCGGTATGGGCCGGACTCCGGGCGGCCGCGCGGTTTGCCCGCATCTTCGGTGAGGAGAGCCATGCCCGCAAGTTTAGGAAAAGCGCCGGCGAGGTGCGTGAAGGCATCTTGGAACACCTTTACATGCCGGAACTCGGCCGATTTGCCCGGGGAATCTACCGGGTAAAAGGCGAGATTTGTTACGACACCACCTTGGAGAGCAGCTTGTATGGGGTACACGCGTTTCGAGTGTTGCCTCCGGATGATCCCAGGGTCGTAAGCACCATGAAGCAGATCGAGTCGGGCCTAGCCGTGCGAACTTCGGTCGGCGGATACGCGCGCTACGAAGGCGACGAGTACTTCGGGTCCGGGGTGGACGTGCCGGGCAATCCGTGGATCATCGCAAGTCTGTGGATTGCGGAATACCACATTTCGAAGGCAAGGCGCGAGCATGACTTCGGGCGGGCGCGGGAGATCATCGAGTGGGTCGCGGATCGCGCTCTTTCGTCGGGTGTGCTGCCCGAGCAGTTGCACCCCACGAGCGGCAAACCGCTCTCTGTCGCTCCACTCACTTGGTCGCACAGCACATACGTCCTTACCGTGCTCAAGTACCTCGAGGCGCGAAACGACATCGAAAACCGGGCGCGGCTCGCCCAAGCCTGGCACGTCGCGTCGGAGTAAAGGAGCGTGCACATGGTGCGATGTGAGACGTACGAACTGTTTGCGGACTATCACACTCATACCCACCACAGTCACGGCGTCGACTCGGTCAAGGAAAACGTGCGTGCTGCGGCAGAGAAGGGATTGAGCGCCGTCGCCATCTCGGATCATGGACCGGCGAGCCTCTTTGGCGTTGGCGTGGCAAGTCTCGACACGTTTGACACAATTCGCAAAGAGGTTGACGCTGTGCGCGAGGCGTATCCTGACCTAGATGTCCTGCTTGGCGTCGAAGCGAACATCGTATCGATCACGGGCGAACTAGACGTGCCTCCGTCGTGGCAGGATCGGTTTGACATCGTCCTGGTCGGTCTCCACCCGCTGGTGCGCTGGGATCCCGTCATCGAAGGAGCTCGGCTGATCGGCCTCAATGCCGGTGGCCGATGGAGCGGCCGGTGGACCGAAGAGGCGCGCCGCCTAAACACGCGCGCCGTCGTCAACGCGGTTCGACGCAATCGAGTGCACATCGTCACGCATCCGGGATACCGCCTGTCGATCGACACGAGGGAGCTTGCAAGAGCTTGTGCGGAGACGGGATGCGCGATGGAAATCAGCGCGAGTCACGACCATACGTCGATCGAGTACATCCAAATCGCGCAGAGCGAAGGGGCGAAGTTTGCGCTCGGAAGCGACGCTCATTCGAAGGAGCGGGTGGGGGACTTGGCCAAAGCCGCCGCATTGGCCCATCGAGCGGGACTGACGAGCGAGGCGATCGTGAACGCCAGGCAATTTCCTGTATAATTGAGAAGGATGGACAGATCGCCAGTTTCGCCACATAGGTTGGGGGGCTCTTCCCTTGAACGACATCAAGTTCGTCATCATCACAGGCCTGTCCGGCGCCGGCAAGTCCGAGGCGATGAAGTGCCTCGAGGACCTCGGTTTCTTTTGTGTCGACAACCTCCCGCCCGCGCTGATTCCAAAGTTTGCCGAGCTTTGCGCTCACTCGGACGGAACCGTAAACAAGATCGCGTTGGTCTCCGACATTCGCGGAGGACGCTTTTTCGATTCGCTCGAGGACTCCCTCGGCGAACTCGAAAGGATCGGCTTCGGATACGAGATTCTCTTCTTGGAGGCGTCCGATGCAACGCTCGTGCGGAGGTTCAAAGAAACGAGGCGCAGGCACCCCCTCGCTCCCGAAGGCGCGATCTTGGACGCAATCGCGGACGAAAGGCGACGGCTCGAAGGGATTCGGGGGCGCGCGCACCGCATCATCGACACCTCGGCGATTTCCACACGGCAGTTGCAGCGGGAAATCGCAACGCACTACAGCGACCCGGGACGCGATGGACTGATGGTCTCGATCGTCTCGTTCGGGTTCAAGTACGGTTTGCCGATCGACGCCGACGTCGTGTTCGACGTTCGATTTCTTCCAAATCCTCATTACGTCGAGTCGCTCCAGCCGCTCTCGGGGCGTGACGACGACGTGTTCGACTACGTGTTCAAGTGGCCGGTATCTGAACGCTTCTTTGAGATGATGGGGAGTATGCTGCTCTTCTTGCTGCCCCAGTACAAGCAGGAAGGCAAGGCGCACCTCGTGGTAGCGATCGGATGCACCGGGGGGCGACACCGATCGGTCGCCATGGGCGAGCGGCTAGGGCAGATGCTCAAGGGGGAAGGGTATCGGGTGGGGGTCCAGCACCGTGATATCGAAAAAGTCTCGGATCACCGCTCGGCATACGATATGGCGAATTGATCGCCCCGATCAGGCAAGGAGGCCCTCATTTCGTGCGATCGGCACTCAAGTGGCTCTATCCGGGGATGCGGGTCAAGCGGTGGCTCTTTCTACTGGGCTGCGGCATCGTGGTGTTCAGCGTCGGCGCCAGCCTGGCGCTCGGCGTCGAGGTGTTTACGCTCCTACAAGTGCTGCTCGTTAGGCCTTTGTCGCGCTGGTTCGGCGCCTTTCCGCAACGGGTGTCACTGCCGCTCGGCATCGCCTTGGCCGTCATTGGCGGCGGGCTCGTTACGATCGGCATTAGACAGACGATTCGCTCCCTCATATTGATTTTTCTTCCAGAAAGCGCCGATCGTCTCGCGGACATCGTCTTCGCCGAGCGCCAGCTCCGCCGAGGGCCGCACATCGTGGTCATCGGCGGCGGCACCGGGTTGTCGACGCTCCTGCGCGGCCTTAAGGCCTATACGTCCAATATTACGGCCGTGGTGACCGTGGCCGATGACGGGGGCAGTTCCGGCCGCCTCAGAAACGAGCTCGGCATTCCGCCGCCCGGGGACATTCGCAACACACTGGTCGCGCTTGCGGACACGGAGCCCTTGATGGAGCGATTGTTCCAGCACAGGTTCCACTTGGGCGAGGGGCTCAAAGGCCACAGTTTCGGCAATTTGTTCATCGCAGCCATGAGCGAAGTGACGGGCGATTTCGAGGAAGCGGTCCGCGCGTCGAGCAAGGTGTTGGCGATTCGAGGACGGGTGCTTCCAAGCACGTCTCAGCATGTCGTCTTGCGGGCCGAGTTCGACGACGGTTCAACGGTGACCGGCGAGAGCGCGATTGCGGCGGTTGGAAAGCGGATCAAGCGGGTCTACCTCGAGCCGCATGACGTCGCCCCATTGGAGGAAGCCCTGGACGCGATCGGGCGCGCCGATGCGATTATCCTTGGACCCGGGAGCCTTTACACGAGCATTCTTCCCAACTTGCTCGTGGGTGGGATCGGAGAAGCGGTCAAAAAGGCGAGCGCGACCAAAATATACGTCTGCAACGTGATGACTCAGCCCGGGGAGACGGACGGGTACGGCGGATACGACCACGTCCGCGCCATCGAGGACCACGTCGGCGAGGGCGTCATCAAGTACGTGATCCTCAACGGGGCCGGCATTTCGCACGGCGCTGCCGCGAAGTACGAGAGCGAAGGCGCATTCCCCGTCGATCCCGAACCTGAAAAGCTCGAGAGCGCGGGATACATACCGATCGTCGAAGACCTCATCGACGATTCAAATTACGTGCGGCACAACACGGAGCGCCTCGCGCAGGTGTTGATCGAGGTGCTAAGTCGCAGTCACGCGGGCGCGCGCTGACCTTTTTTGCGCGCGACCGCCAGATTGCCTTACTTGGCAAGCGAGAGCCGCGCTAAAGGACCGCCAGAGGGGGAACAAGACGATGTCGTTTTCATCTGAGACAAGGGTGGAATTGGCTCGCAT
Organism: uncultured Clostridia bacterium; assembly: GCA_964424335.1. Lineage (GTDB taxonomy): Bacteria > Bacillota > Limnochordia > DTU080 > RSA5 > CAYRIY01. Next base: position 9,722 of record CAYRIY010000008.1, on the reverse strand, counting down.
CGTGCCCGAAGAGGCGTGTTGCGCCGCCGCCCAGCTCGCCGGCATCTTCAGGGCGGAGAACATCGGTTGCGGCTGGGAGCCGCCAGGCGACGAACTCGAGGTTTCGGTCGGCCATCCGGCGGTCGCGAGGGTCGTGTACCTCCTGATGAGACGAGTCGCGGGCCCAGGCTCTTCGAGTGTCTCGAGGAGCCGCCACAAGCCGCCCAAGCGAGGCTACCACGTGCGGCTGAGCGCCGATGGGGCCGAGGTCTTGCGCCGCGTCGGCCGGGCGGTCGGCGATTTGAACGGCAGTGGTGTCCCCGAATCCACGTGCTGTCGGAGGGCGTACCTTAGAGGCGCCTATCTCGTGAGAGGTTCCGTCTCGAGTCCGGCCAAGGCGTACCACCTGGAAGTGAATTTGGATCGAAAAGAGGCGACCGACTCCATCGTCGCGTGCATGTCGCTGGTCGACGTCGTCGCCAAAGTGACGGTGCGGAAAGACGGCTACAGCGTCTACATCAAAGAGAGTGACGGAATCGTCCGCCTGCTTAGTTTGATGGGAGCCCACCAAGCGGTATTGGAGTATGAGAATGTCAGGATCGTAAAGGGGATGCGAAACAGCGTCAACCGCTTGGTCAATTGCGAAACGGCGAACGTCGATAAGACGATCAATGCGAGCATGAGGCAGATCGAAGCGATCGAATTGCTCCTTCGGAGCGAGGACTTTGAGGAGCTTCCGCAATCGCTTCGACTTCTCGCGGAGGCGAGGCTCGCGCACCCTTACGCGTCTTTGAAAGAACTAGGTGAAATCGTGACCCCTCGCGTGAGCAAGTCGGGTGTGAGCTATCGAATGAAGCAATTGATGACGCTCGCGGCCGAACATGAGAAGAGAAGGATGAATTGATGCGACGTGGCTCTTATGTGGTCAGCCGCATCGAAGAAGGAATATGAAAATAGTGGGTAGAATCCATTGCCCGAAGTCGCCGCCCGCGCTGGCTCTATTTTTTTGATCACAGAGGGACACCAATACGTATGGGTGGGACCGATACGATCCCGCCGACGGAACGCGTCACGATCGGAGATGAACGTTTCAGGTGGGCGCTCTTGTTGGAGGTTCTGGCATGAAGCAGCTTTCGGTTTTGAGAAAGTTGGCGCCTGAGATCAAAGACCTAGTCGAGCGTCGGCACTCGGTGCTGCAAAGCGTGGTGTTTGCGCAACCGATCGGACGGCGGGCCTTGGCGGGGCAACTCGGGTGGCCTGAGCGCATGGTGCGCAAGGAGATCGACTTTTTGCGCGACGCCGGACTCCTCATGTCCGATGCGGCCGGAATGTCGATTTCGTCAACCGGCGAGCAGGTCTTGGAAGATCTCAAGGAGATCATCCGGGAGCTCCACGGACTCACCGAAATCGAGCGTGAACTCGCCACGAGGCTTAACCTCAAGCAGGTCATGGTCGTTCCCGGGGACTCTGACACCGATGAGACGGTGAAAAAGGAGATCGCCCACAAGACGGCGGAGTTTTTGAAAAATGCCCTCAAGGCGAACGACGTCGTCGCGGTTACCGGTGGTTCGACCCTTGCCGAAGTGGCACTGAGCCTGCCGAGTGCGTCGCTGCCCAAGGATATCGTCGTAGTGCCGGCGAGGGGCGGTCTCGGGGAGGAAGTCGAGTTACAGGCGAATGCCGTTGCCGCGGCGATCGCTGATCGCTTGGGCGGCACCTACCGCCTGCTCCACGTGCCTGACGACTTGGGCGAAGAGGCGATGAGCACGATATCGATGGAGCCGAAGATCAAAGAGTTGATCGAGCTGATTCGTTCTGCCCGAGTCGTGCTGCACGGGATCGGCACCGCAGAGGAGATGGCGAGGCGGCGGGGGCTTGCGCCCGAGTACGTCGAGCTCTTAAACGAGCGGAAGGCGGTCGGCGAGGCATTCGGTTATTACTTCGACCGGGCCGGTCGAATCGTCTTTACCACGAGCAGCGTCGGCCTGCGGTTCGAGGATCTCGAGAGCGTCGAGTTGGTGGTGGCGGTCGGCGGCGGGCGTTCGAAAGCGGAAGCCGCCCTGGCCGTGTTGTCCACACAAAATCAGGACGTGTACATCACGGATGAAGGCGCAGCCCTCGAGATGTTGCGGCGGCTCGAGCGCCACTAATCGGAAGGCGCCTTTCTTGCAGGCCCCCCTTGTTGGGCCGCAAGTTGGATGCATGCAAAACTGGATGATCACCACAAAGGAGGAGCATAAACATGGGAATTCGAGTTGGAATCAACGGGTTCGGCAGGATCGGCCGAAACGTGTTTCGTTCGGCGTTTGCGGCAGGTGACATCGACTTTGTCGCGATCAATGACCTAACCGATGCAGCGACGCTTGCTCACCTCTTGAAGTACGATTCCGTGCATGGGCGGTTTCCCCATGACGTCCAGGCCAAGGACGACGCGATCGTCGTCGACGGCAAGGAGGTCAAGGTGCTCGCTGAGCGAAATCCGGGCGACTTGCCGTGGGGCGATTTGGGCGTCGACTATGTCATCGAGTCGACCGGTTTCTTCACACAAGGCGACAAAGCCGCGGCCCATATCGAAGCAGGCGCAAAGAAAGTGATCATCAGCGCCCCGGCCAAAAACGAAGACATCACCGTCGTCATGGGCGTCAACCATGAAAAGTACGATCCGGCAAAGCACCACGTGATCTCGAATGCGAGCTGCACGACCAACTGCCTCGCCCCGGTGGCTAAAGTGATCCACGAGCGCTACGGCATCAAGCGGGGGCTCATGACGACCGTTCACTCGTACACCAACGACCAAAAGGTCCTTGACCTTCCCCACAAAGACCTGCGCAGGGCAAGGGCGGCCGCGATGAACATCATTCCAACCACCACGGGCGCCGCCGTAGCCGTCGGACTCGTCTTGCCCGAGCTCCAGGGTAAGCTGGACGGATACTCCATGCGGGTGCCGACGCCCGACGTCTCCGTAGTCGACCTCGTAGCCGAGTTGAATGAGACGACGACCGCCGAGGCGCTGAACGCCACCTTGCGGGAGGCCGCGGAGGGCCCCTTGAAGGGAATCCTCGCATACACGGAGGAGCCTGTGGTCTCCCAAGACTTCCTTGGAGATCCCCATTCGTCGATTGTCGATGCCTCGATGACGACCGTCATGGACGGCAATTTCGTCAAGGTGATCTCCTGGTACGATAACGAGTGGGGTTACTCGTGCCGCGTCGGAGACCTCGTTCGATACATCGCCGGCCGGGCTTGAGTCCAAGAGCGATGGAGGCGAAAGCGTGGGACAGGGAATGATCAACAAAAAGACCGTGCGGGACATCGACGTCGCGAATAAGCGGGTCCTTTGCCGCGTCGACTACAATGTGCCGATCGATGACGGCGAGATCACGGACGACACGCGCATCACGGCCTCGCTCGAGACGCTGAACTACCTCTTGGAACAAGGTGCGGCCGTCGTCTTGATGTCCCACTTGGGCAGGCCAAAAGGCGTGGACGAGTCGCTCAGGCTCGATGTCGTCGCAAAGCGGCTCAGTGCATTGCTTGGACGCGAAGTGAAGAAGATCGACGTGTGCGTCGGCGAAGAGGCACGCAGCGCTGCCTGTTCGCTCGCGCCCGGCGAGGCGCTCCTCCTCGAAAACGTGCGTTTTGATCCTCGCGAGGAGGCAAATGATCCAGACTTTGCAAAGGCCCTTGCAGAGCTCGGGGAGGTGTACGTGAACGACGCGTTTGGGGCCGCCCACCGGGCCCACGCGAGCACGGAGGGCGTTGCGCGACACCTGCCTGCGGTGGCCGGTCTGCTGCTCGCCCGCGAGCTCGAGTTTTTGGGCGGCGCGCTCGAAGCCCCCGAGCGGCCTTTTGTGGCCATCCTCGGAGGGGCCAAAGTCAAAGACAAGATCGGCGTCATTCAAAATCTCATCCCGAAGGTGGACACGCTCGTCATCGGCGGCGGCATGGGGTACACCTTTCTCAAGGCGAAAGGGTATGAGATCGGCAAATCCCTGCTCGATGAAGGGCATGTCGGGCTCGCGGCCGAGCTGCTCCAATCTGCGGGCGATAAGATCGTCATCCCGGTGGATGTGGTGGTCGCCGACGACTTCCGACCGGACGCAGCAACGCAAATCGTCGATGCGGACAAGATTCCGGCCGATTGGGAAGGCATGGACATCGGTCCAAAGACGCGAGACCGCATCGCGGACATCGTGCGCTCGGCGAAGACGGTCGTCTGGAACGGTCCGATGGGCGTGTTTGAGATGCCGGCCTTCGCTGCGGGAACCAACGCGGTCGCGGCCGCCATGGCCGAATCAGGCGCGCTCACCATCATCGGGGGCGGCGACTCGGCGGCGGCCGTGCAGCAGGCGGGCCTCGCCGACAAGATGACGCACATTTCGACGGGCGGCGGCGCGAGCCTCGAGTTTCTCGAGGGCAAGGCGCTTCCGGGCGTTGTGGCGCTGCTCGATCGGTAGCGCGTCTTGCCGGAGACGAACGCACAGGCCGCGCAAGAAAAGAGCCGCGCGCCAAAGTTTCGGTATAGAAGGGGGCTGTCTTTGGTTTTGCGAAAGCCCATCATTGCAGGAAATTGGAAGATGCACAAGACGGTCGGCGAAGCCGTGCGCCTTGCCAAGCAGTTGAAGGTGCTCGTCGCGGATGACGTGAGAACCGTCGAGATCGTGGTCTGCCCGCCATTCACTGCGCTGCAGTCGGTCGGTGAGGTGCTCAAAGGGACGGGGATCCAGCTCGGGGCGCAAAATGTCCATTGGGAGGATGAAGGCGCTTACACCGGCGAGGTCTCCCCGGCCATGTTGAAAGACTTGTCCTGTCAATATGTGATCCTAGGGCATTCCGAGCGCAGGCAGATGTTTGGCGAATCCGACGGGGACGTCCGAAAGAAACTGGACGCCGTGCTTGCCAAAGGGATGAGCGCAATCGCATGCGTCGGCGAGACGATCGAGGAACGTCGGGCAGGGATGACTGAGGACGTGATCGTGCGGGAAGTCAAAGCGATCGCAGACGGTCTGACGCTCGAAAATCCCTCTCGACTCGTGATCGCCTACGAACCGATTTGGGCGATCGGAACGGGCGAGACGGCAACGAGCGACGAGGCCAATCGGGTCGCGAAGCTGGTTCGCCAAACACTTGCAGACGCGATCGGCCAGGAACTCGCCCAAGACGTGCGCATCCAGTACGGCGGAAGCGTCAAACCCGACAATATCGGCGCGTTCATGCGCGAGAGCGACATCGACGGAGCTCTCGTAGGCGGCGCTAGCCTCGACGCTTCGTCATTTGCGGAAATTGTGCGCTTTTAAGGGGTGAGTCGATTGGCCGAAAGCCCAAAGTTGGCGGCATTGATCATCATGGACGGCCTAGGTCTCAATCCGTCTGCGGAAGGGAACGCTGTCCACGCGGCCAAGACGCCCGTCCTCGACGCACTGATGGCGTCGCGCCCGTGGAGCAAGTTGGCGGCGAGCGGGCGGGACGTCGGCCTCATGGACGGCCAGATGGGCGACTCCAATGTGGGTCACTTGAACATCGGGGCGGGGCGCATCGTAAAGCAATACGTGCTTCGCATCCTCGATGCGATCGACGACGGGAGCTTTTTCGCCAACCCCGTGTTGACAAAGGCCGCCGATGACGCTGCGAAGCGAGGCAAAGCGCTGCACGTGCTCGGCATCACGTCGCCGGGAGGCGTTCACGGCCACTCGCGCATCGTCGCCGCCGTGACCAAGCTTGCCAAAGATCGCGGCGTCAAGGACGTGTACCTGCACGCGTTCACCGACGGGCGGGACGTGCCGCCGATGAGTGCGCGCGATCAGTTTCAAGAGCTCTTGGCGCTCCTTCCGGCGGACGTACAAATCGCGAGCGTGAGCGGAAGGTACTTTGCGATGGACCGCGATCAGCGCTGGGAGAGGACGAAAAAAGCGTACGACGCGGTCGTGCGCGGGGCCGGGTTGACGGCTTCGAGCGCTCTGGAAGCGATCGAAGCAGCCTACGAACGGGGCGAAACCGACGAGTTCATCACCCCGACCGTCATCGTGGAACAAGGTCGCCCGATCGCTCAAATCCAAGACGGAGACAGTGTCATTTTCGCGAACTTCCGTACGGATCGGGCGCGCCAGCTCACGCGGGCTCTCATCTTTCCCGACTTCGACGGGTTTGATCGAGGCGATGCGCCGCCGAACGTCTCTTTCACCTCGATGACCCAGATCGACCAGGCGTTCGACGTTCCGTACGCGTTTCTTCCGCAGAACATGAGCAATTTGCTCGGCGAAGTCGTCGCTGCCGCTGGAATGAGGCAACTGCGCATTGCCGAGACGGAGAAGTACGCGCACGTCACCTACTTTTTCAACGGCGGCCGGGATGAACCGTTCCCAGGGGAAGAGCAGCGGCTGATCCCTTCTCCAAAGGTCGCCACGTACGATCTGAGGCCTGAGATGAGCGCCTTTGAAGTAACCGAGACGGCGATTCGCGAGCTTGGAACGGGGGCGTACCAACTCCTCGTGCTCAACTTCGCGAACTGCGACATGGTCGGGCATACGGGCGTGTTTGAAGCCGCCGTCAAGGCGGTTGAGACCGTGGATACATGCGTGGGGCGCGTCCTCGAGGCGGTGCGGGCAGCGGGCGGCGAAGCAATCGTGACGGCCGATCACGGCAACGCCGATCAGATGATCGACTACGAGACTGGCGGCCCCCACACCTACCATACGCTCCACCAGGTGCCGTGCATCTACGTAGGTGATCAAAAGATCGTAAAGCTTCGCGATGGTCGGCTGGCCGACCTTGCGCCGACCATACTCGACATCCTTGGATTAGACAAGCCAGACGAAATGGACGGCGCAACCTTGTTTGTGCGCTGACCGATCGCGTTAGAGAATTGATTGATTGGAGGATCGATCTGCAATGTACATACAGCACGTACACGGGCGGCAGGTGCTCGACTCAAGAGGCAACCCGACCGTCGAAGTCGAGGTCCTGCTCGAAGACGGATCCCTAGGGAGAGCGGCCGTCCCCTCGGGCGCCTCGACCGGAGCATTTGAGGCCGTCGAACTGAGGGACCAAGACGCCACACGTTACCTTGGAAAAGGGGTCCAAAAGGCCGTCGACAACGTCAACGACATCATCGGCCCCGAACTCATCGATCAGTCGGCGCTCGATCAGCCGGGGATCGACAAGCTCCTCATCGAGCTCGACGGGACGGAGAACAAAGGAAAGCTCGGCGCCAACGCCATATTGGGAGTGTCGCTCGCGGTCGCCAAGGCAGCGGCGGAGTCGCTTGGCATCTCCCTTTACCAGTACATCGGAGGCGTCAACGCCAAGACCCTGCCCGTTCCGATGATGAACATCTTGAACGGCGGTCAGCACGCCGACAACAACGTCGACATTCAAGAGTTCATGGTGATGCCTGTCGGCGCGCCGACGTTCTCCGAAGCCCTGAGGATGGGCACCGAGGTATTCCACAACCTCAAGTCGGTGCTCGCAAAGAGCGGCAAGGCGACGGCGGTGGGTGACGAGGGCGGATTTGCGCCGGACCTTGGCTCCAACCAAGAGGCGCTCGACGTCATCTTGCAGGCGATCGAGAAGGCGGGGTACAAGCCGGGCGAGGACGTTTACTTGGCGCTCGACGTCGCTTCGACGGAGCTGTTTAGGGATGGGAAATACCATTTCGAAGGGGAAGGAAAGACCCGCACCCCCGACGAGATGATCGAGTTTTACGAGCGGCTCACCCGCGACTACCCGATCATTTCGATCGAAGACCCACTTAGCGAAGACGAGTGGGACGATTGGGCCCGACTCACGGAAGCGCTCGGCCAAAAGGTGCAACTCGTGGGGGATGACCTCTTTGTCACAAACACGGCTCGGCTCGAACGCGGCATCCGAAACAGTGTGGGCAACAGCATCCTCGTCAAGGTAAATCAAATCGGCACGCTCACGGAGACGCTCGACGCAGTCGAGATGGCAAAAAGAGCCGGGTACACTGCCGTGATCTCGCACCGCTCGGGGGAGACGGAGGACGTGACGATCGCCGACATTGCCGTCGCGACCAACGCCGGCCAGATCAAGACCGGCGCTCCGTCTCGCACCGATCGAGTGGCCAAGTACAACCAGCTCCTTCGGATCGAGTCCGAGCTCGCCGACGTAGCCGTGTACCTTGGAAAGAACGCGTTTTACAACTTGCGAGTATGACGCGTTTTACCGCGCGGCATACTTGCACTTGCACTCGTTTGGGGAGCGCCGCCGCCGGCGCTCCTTCCATTTCGGTCGATTGTGTTGTCACTACGCAGGGCCGTGTGTTAAAATACGCTTATGTTTTTTAGACAATTGGGAGGCGAAGGCGCATGGCGACGGCGCTCATGGTTCTTCAACTTTTGGTTTCGATTGCACTCATCGCTGTGGTCCTCTTGCAAAAGAGCAAAGGCGAGGGCTTAGGATCGATCGGCGGCAGCGCGCAGATGTTTTTCGACAAGGCGCGAGGGATCGACCGGACCTTGGAGCGCGCGACGACGTTGATCGCCGTGTTGTTCATGGTCCTTTCGATTGCGCTCACGATCGTCATCTAATCAAGCGGCTCGGGACAAGCTGGTCGGGGAGCCTTGTCCTTTTTCGAGTCGATCCAGAAGCCTAGGGGGAAACAATTCAGATGGACACCATGGCGAGTTCGGCGCAAAGCGCAATCGGCGCGGGCATAGTCGCCTTGCTCTTTGCTTGGTACCTCTTTGCGTCCGTTCGGCGCATGGACGCGGGTACGAAGCGGATGCGCGAGTTGGCAGACGCAATTCACGAGGGCGCAATGGCGTTTTTGCGCCGCGAGTACCGGAGCCTTGCGATCTTTGTGATAGTGCTCTCAGCGATCATATTCGCGGTTGGGCTCGCGACTCCCTCGGAAACCTTGCGTCCCCAGACGGCCATCGCCTTTTTGGCAGGAGCCATCTGTTCGGGTCTTGCAGGATTCATCGGAATGAAGTCCGCAACCATGTCCAACGTCCGCACGGCCAGCGCAGCCCGCAACGGGGCTGCGAAGGCGCTCACGGTGGCCTTCTCAGGCGGTGCGGTCATGGGGATGGCGGTCGTAGGTCTCGGACTCCTGGGCATCGGTGTGATGGTGGTGTTGTTCGGCGACGTCGCGGACGCGGCTAGCTTCAACATCATTACCGGCTTTGGCCTGGGAGCGAGCTCCATCGCTCTCTTTGCCAGAGTGGGGGGCGGGATCTACACCAAGGCCGCGGACGTAGGCGCCGACCTGGTCGGCAAAGTCGAGGCAGGCATCCCCGAGGATGACCCGCGCAATCCAGCGGTGATTGCCGACAACGTCGGTGACAACGTCGGCGACGTCGCGGGGATGGGCGCGGACCTATTTGAATCGTACGTGGGTTCCGTCATCGCAGCCATGGCGATCGGGGCGACCATTGCGGCCTCCAAGGGCGCAGGTTTCTTTGGTTACGTCGGGCTGCCGCTCATGATCTCGGCAGTAGGAATCGTAGCATCCGTGTTGGCGACGTTCCTCGTGCGGCTCGGCACCCGCAACAAGCCCCACCAAGCGCTAAAACTTGGCACCTTCGGCGCTGCGGCTCTCGCGTTGATCGGTTCGTACATCTTTTCCGTCAACCTTATTCCTGACCAAGGCGTGGGCGTCTTCTTTTCGATCGCCGCGGGCCTAGGCATCGGTCTTTTGATCGGCCTCGTCACGGAATACTTTACTTCTGCCGATTTTCCGCCGGTCAAATCGATCGCCGAAGCGTCCCTTACGGGCACGGCGA
>CAYRIY010000007.1:43956-62397 GCA_964424335.1 uncultured Clostridia bacterium | reverse complement strand
GGCGCGTCATTTCGACGGCATCCTCAAACCGGTGTGCGAACGGTTTCTGTATGTGAATGTGCCGACCCGCCTCAACCACCGCCCTGACCACGTCGACCCGGTCGGCCGGCGGAATGGCGATTTCAACAATGTCGATCTCTTCGACCTGGAGCATCGACTCGAGATCGGTGAACCAATGCGGGACCCCAAACCGGCCGGCAAATGCCTCCGCTCGCCCCGGAAACGGATCGCAGCAAGCGACGATGCGCAGCCCCAAGTCAACGGCGGCGCGGGCTTGCGCGCAGCCAATCCCGCCGCACCCGACGAAGGCCAACGCAAGGTCCTTCGTAACCAGCCGCTCGGGCGTGTAGTCGATCGTGAACAATTCCATGGTGACTAGACCCCTTTTTTCAACGTTCGGTGGGTGGCGATAAGTGACGAGGCGGACCCAAGGAGTCGTACGCCTCCTTGGGTCCATTCGAAGCGTGCGAGGGGGACTACCTGTCCGCGAGAAAGCCTGCTTCGCTCGCCCGCGCGTTCAGTACACGCTCGAGGTCCTCCAATGCCGACGGAACGGCTTCGCCTCTGGCAAAGATCCGTGCGACAAACTCCTGGTAAGCCGCGGGCGCGCCGCTGATCGGCGGGGTGTAGTTGTTCCCCGTCGCCTCGGGCAGGATGTTGACGAAGGCCAGCATCTTGGGGTCTTGCTCGACCAGGTAACGAAGGCCGGACGCATCCTGAAAGGCAGGCATGAACCCGTGCCTCGCCGTCACGACCGAGCCTTCGGCGCTATGTGTGAGAAAGATCAGGAAGTCGAAGGCTGCATCCGCGTGCTCGCTATGCCGGCCGAGTGCAAGCTTGGTCCCTCCGAACCAGACCGGGTAGGGGCCTTCGTTCTCCAGCCTCATCGGCAGGCCGACACCCCATTCGTATGAAGTCGCGGCCTCGACCTGGCTCAGCATCGTGAGCGTATGATACGCCCCGACGAGCCGTCCCTCGATGAGCCAGTCCGGCGCAAACCAGCCGACGTTTCCCCAGTGCCCGATCTCGGGCGTGTAGCGCTGGTAGTAGCCCTGCAGCCAGGCGAAAGCCTCGCGCCACTCCGGCGTCGAAAGGGTGTATCGGCCCAAGAGAGGCTCTCCTTGCCACATTTGCGCTCCGAATGTGAGCCCCCATGTTTGGAAGTAATGGCCCGGGGCGAGGTTATACGGGAGCATAAACAGGCGCTCGATCCGCCCGTCTCCGCCGCGCCGGGCGACTCTGCTCGATACGACATCGAAGTCGGCGAGGGTCGCCGGGGGCGTTTCGGCGTCGAGCCCGGCCTCCGAGTAGAGCGTCTTGTTGTACATCAGCGGGAAGTTGATGTCGACGAACATCGGCAGGCCATAGATGGCCCCGTCTTGCTCGCTGACGGTCTTGGGTAAGAAGGAAGCCGCCGGGATCCCCGCCCACTCCAAACGGTCGTCGAGCGGAGCAGTGACCAGTTGGAGATAGGAGGACTCATTGCCGCTCAGGAGCTGCACCACGTCCGGGCCAAGACCCGCCGCGGCGGATGTCAGTTGCTTATCGTAGCTCCAACCTGTCTCGATGACAATCTCGACATCGGGATTTAGCGTTTCGTACTCACGGACAAGCGCCTCAAAGACCCCGTCGCCCCAGTCGGTCGCCCAGGCGATGCCGAACGTGATTTGGGTCTTCGCAGCGGTGAGCCCGGTCGCAAGCAGCGTCACGAGCAGCGCGGTGCACACAGCCAACCAACAATGCCGTTCAATCGTGTCATGCCTCCTAATCGATCGGGATTTATAAAGATATGATAAGATTAAGAAAGAAGTTGGACGACGCGCTTTTCGATCATCGGTGTACCGTTTTCGACCCATTGCAGTTGGGGTATGCAGATGGCGTAGAGGAGCCTTGCGCGCACCATGAGGGAACAGACAGGGTTAGTCTACGGCGTCGATGTTTCGATTGACGTCGATCACCCGAGTGGCTGGTACATGACCCCCCACGCCCACAACACCCACGAAGTCGTCCTCATACGAACCGGATCCTCAATGTTTCAAGTCGCGGGCGACGTACGCTTGGTTAGCGCCGGAGACGTCGTATTGATCGCCAAAGGCGCCCCACACGCCTTCCGTCCGGAGCCGCCTCGCGCAATCGGCTTTACCGGCGTCACCTTCCACCACCTCAGTCCCCCTCTCGCCGCGGTCCTGGAGGAGTCGGGCCCCTGCGCCGTATTCCGCCTCACCCAGTCGGACGCCGCCACGTTCACCGAGCTCTGCTCCCGTATCCGGCGAGAGCTCGCCGGTTCACTTTCGTTCGCGTCCATGGCCTGTGACGGCCTGTTGCACCAGATCGCGGTCACGTTGCTCCGGGCATCATTGGCGGCAGGCAATGCCCCGGTGATCACCGGCGAGATGGAGGCGACAGTCGACCGAGCGATCGGGTGGATCAACGAACACGCCCATGACCAGGAAGTAACGGTCGAAGACATCGCGCGCGCTGTCCACGTATCGGCGTCGCACTTAAGGCGGCTCTTTCGACTCATGGTAGGCTCCGGTCCCAAGCGATACCTCACGTCGGTGCGGCTGCAAGCCGCGAAAAGCTTTATGCTTCAGGGAAACTGTAAGTTGGAAGAGGTCGCTCGCGTGTGCGGCTTTGCGGATGCCCGCCGGTTCTCGGCCGCGTTCAAGGGCCAATTCGGCATGTCGCCGAGCGAATGGCGCAAGTCCAAGATGTGAATCTGCAGCGTGGGCTGGAGGTCAGCCCAAGTCCGCATCGATGTCGCAGTACATATGCTTAGAATTTCCGTCTGTCATAACTCCCCAAAACCCTTTGACTCTCGCGCCCCGAAGTGCTAATCTGACTACAATATCAATGTCATTTCTATAATGTAGAGTAAAACCTAGGAAACGTGGGGAGCTCTATGGGGAATTTTGTTGATGTAACACGCCGCATTCCCATTTTGGACCAGTGTGACGTGGTCGTCGTGGGAGGCGGCCCGGCGGGTTGCACCGCCGCTATTCAAGCCGCACGTTTGGGAGCCCGCACTGCGCTGATCGAAAAGAACGGCATCCTCGGCGGAACGACCGTCGTGGCTTCCGTCAACTTTCCTGGTCTTTTTCACGCATGGGGCAAGCAGGTGATCAAGGGAATCGGCTGGGAGCTGATCGAGCGCACGGTGGCCCGAGGCGGAGCCACGCTTCCGGACTTCTCCACGGTTCCTTCCCGCCACTGGATGCACCAGGTCCGCGTCAATCGATTCGTGTACGCCTCGGCCATTGACGAGCTTTGCTCCGAGGCGGGTGTGTCGATTCGCTTGCACGAGATGCCGGCCTTCGTCCAGGAGCACGATGACAAGCTCGCCCTCGTCGTCGCGGGCAAGACCGGCCTAGGCGCAATATTGACCAAAAAAATCGTCGATGCGACCGGCGATGCCAACGTGGCGCACCTCATGGATTACCCGCTCCAATCGAGCGACGCCCTGCAACCCGGCACGCTCGCCTACCAGCTTACAGGGTACGACATCGATGCGATCGACAAAGATGCGCTCCAGCGCCTCGGCGATGAGGCGGTGCGAGAGGGCCGCCTTCTCCCCACGGACTTTCGAAACGGCCGCCCTCCCCTCTGGAGCGAGTTGCGGGGCAACACCGCCAACGCCATGCACGTCGTCGATATCGACGGGACGACGTCCGCGGGCCGGACCGAAGCAGAGCTGCGAGCGAGACAGGCGCTTTCGCGCATCTACAATTTCCTTCGCACCGTTCCCGGGTGCGAAAACATCCAAGTCTCCTTCATCGCGAATGAATGCGGCGTGCGAGATACCCGGCGCATCGTTGGGGAGACGCAGATCACGGTCGACCATTACCGCACGGGCTATTTGTGGCCCGACGCCGTCTGTTACAGCTTTTACCCGATCGATGTCCACGTAAAGGGCGCTATCGACACCCGGCCGCTCGCCCCGGGCGTGGTGCCGACAATTCCATACAGGGCGCTTATTCCCAAGGGGAGCGACCATTTGCTCGTCGCAGGGCGGTGCATCTCCGGAGACCTCGAGGCGAGTTCGGCATATCGCGTCCAAGCAAGCTGTATGGCAACAGGCCAAGCCGCCGGCGCGGCCGCTGCCATCGCCGCGCAAGGACAGCAATCGGTGCGTGACGTGGACCTGAGCGAGCTCCGGCGCGTGCTCGCCGAGCACGGCGCCATCGTGCCGCAGCCCGGCGCCGAGGAGTCGCCCGCGTAGCCGCCCGACCAGGTCAGCCCGGCCAAGCCGCGAGCAAATGCAAATCCGGGCAGCGCTCAAAAGGTGGTGGTCGATCACATCGATCCTCGTCTCTCTATTCCAGCAAATGCCAAGTATGAAACCGATCGCAAACGAAAGGAGCACTTCCATGCCACAACGTCTAAAAGTCGCCAATCTTCACTGGCTTTTCGCGTTTTCTCTCCTGCTCTTTTCTCTCAGCTCCGTGAGCGCTCAGGAGGCCTTGGTGTACATGACCCCCTGGGGCGGAATGGACGCCGAGAAAGAGCGTCGCATCGTCAGTTGGGCCTCCGAAGTCTCGGGGCAAGACGTCGAGATCCAGTATCCCGGCGGCGTCCAAGGCGTCATCGAACAGCTCTTGCTCTACCGAGCGACCGACCTTCCCGCCGACGTGGTCTGGAACCACCAGAGCATGCACCACCAGTTTGACCGGCTAGGCGCCTGGCTCGACCTGCGCCCCTTCGTTGAGCGCGATCCGCTGGTGGACTTCAACATGTTCGCCCCCGGCGCGCTCGAGTTCTTTACCGGGCCGGACGGCCGCATCACGGCGCTGCCTTTCCGCTGGTCGTTCACGGTGCTCAACTACAACATCGACCACTTCGAAGAGGCGGGGCTCGCCTTCCCCGACGAGACCTGGCGATACGAGCATGAATTTCTCGATGCGGCCAAGCGACTGACGCGGATCAACGCCGACGGCGCCGTCACGCAGTGGGGCGTGATCCCCTTGCGACTGCACGAGTACATCTGGAGAGCATGGGGCGCCCAGCTCCTCACCCCTGATCGCACGGCCTCCGGGTTTACGGACCCGCGGGCGCACGACGCCCTTCAGTTTTTGCGGGACCTTTACGTCGAACACGGCGTCGCGACGGCAAACATGGCGACATGGACGAACGGGCAAGCCTCGATGCTGTTTGAGCACCCAGCTTTGGAGCGCCACGACGGGACCCTGCGCTGGGACATTGCCCAGGTGCCCGTAGGACCTTCCGGGGATCGAGTCACCCGCGGCGCCGTCGGCGCTTGGTCGATCCCAAGCTGGTCAAAGGATCCAAACGCTGCTTGGGAGCTCGTGCGTCACCTCGCCTCCAAGGAAGGGCAAATCCGTTACCTCGAAGAGGGGCTCGGCGGGACGCGCTTTGACAGCATCCGGGAGTTTATGATCGACAACTTTGACCCGAACAGCTTCCAACCGCCGCTCCATCCGCAGGCGTTTCAAAATCGAGAAGTCTTCCTCGATGCCATGCAGTACGCCGTCATCGACACCGAGCGCCAGCTCCTCGCTGAGTACGTTCCCGAGCTTGGGTTTGGCGGCAATACGCCGCTCGGCAATACGGGCGCCATCACGCGAGCCGACCAGCCCGTGTCGCACATCATCGAGGATCTCGTAACTAAGATCAACATCGCGCTCCGGGATCATCCGGACATCTTTTCGTACTAAGTTCAAACACCCGGAAAACGTGAAAAAACGCCTGAGGTCCGAGGCATCCTCGGATCGCAGGCGTTTTTTGTTGCACATGATGCACGCATACTTGAATGCTCAAGTTTCCTCACGGTTGCTCGAGCCGAAGCCGAATCTCTTCCGCCGTCTCGCGCATCCGCCGTATCATGGAGGCTTGATCGTGGTCGGGCAGCCGTATGGTCGGCACCACGAGGCCGATCGCAGCAACCGCCTCGCCGGCGCCGTAAAAGACAGGCACCGCAAAGGAGAGGACATCGCGGTTGGATCTATAGTCCGCATACCCTTGCTTGCGAACCTGGCTCAGCTCTTCTTCAAAGGCCGCATAGTCAAAAGGCGCGCCGTCGTACCCTTTAAGCTCGGGAAAGCGCGATCGAAACCCCTTCAACCGACCGGCGCCGCCAAACGCGAGGAGCACCTTGCCTCGCGCTTGCGTGTGCGGCGGCGCTCCCGCTCCGTGAATCTCCCGGGCGGTAAGGCTGCGCTCGGGCACCACTTCAACGAGGGTAACCACCTCATAATTGCGCAAGATCCCAAGGTTTACAGTCTCTTTAAACTCCCTTGAAAGCCGGCTGAGAAGAGGCCTTGCCTTGTCCCTGAGCTCCGCTTCAAAGCTGTAGGTTTGAGCGAGGTTATAAATGCCCACGCCGATCTTGTATAGGCCGGTGCGTGGATCTTGCTGGACCGCGTCCCAATTGGACAGCGACTTTAATATTCCGTGGACCGTTGTCTGGTTGAGGTCGAGGCGGTCTGCGATCTCTGCTGCCTTTAGCCCTTCGGGGAACTTGGCCAGCAGCTCGAGCGCGGCAAACGCCCGATCGATCGCCTGCACGGGGCTTCGTTTCATCTCACAATCGTCCCTACGCTTTAATCCCAATGTCCGATTCTCAAAACATGCATGCGTCTTCCATGATATGCTAAGTGGGTAGGCTTGGACAATGCGGAGCCGAACACTTTTGATCCGGACGCGAAATCCCATCGTGAGGAGGCAAGATCATGATTTACGAATGGCGCGAGTACGACGTCGTGCCCGGCAAGATGCCGGCGCTCAAAAGTCGATTTGAAAATATCACCTGCAAGTTCTTTGAAAAGCACGGCATCAAGATTGTAGGTTATTGGGAATCGGAAATCGGCGGCAACACCAGCACCCTCTATTACATGATCGCATGGCGAGACCTTGCCCACCGGCAGCAGGCCTGGGGAGCGTTTGCCTCCGACCCGGAATGGCTTGCGGCCCGGGCCGAGACCGAGAAAGACGGCCCACTCGTCCAGGGCATTCGCAATAAGATACTGCGGCCGACGAGCTTCTCGCCTCCGCTCGGATCTTAAAAAAGCTTTGGATCGTAAAAAGCTGTTGAACCAGCTCGACCTAACGCTTGGCCACCGGCCGCACCGCATCCCTGTACTCCGGCCGGATCGCCACGCCAAGGCCAGGCTCGTCTGGAACGACAATGCGGCCTTCCCGAGGCGCAAACCGCCCGGATGCCGCTCCGTCGACCAGAAACTGAGGGCCATTGAGCGCGCAAGGGCGTCGAATGCCCGCCCAAGCGTACACGTGGAGTGCGGCCGCAAGCGAAAAGTCGGGGTCGGTGAGCCCGGACCCGAGCAGTGTCAAACCGGCCGCCCGGGCCTTTTGCACGATCCCGAGCGATGGCCAGACTCCGGCGTTGCGAGCGGGTTTGAGCGCGAAGCCATCGCACATGCCAAGCTCGATGAACTCCTCTGCCTCGACCGGCGAGAGCACCCCCTCGTCCATCAAGATGGGCAAGGGGCTTCTTGACTTCAATTCCTGGTACGCCCTGATGCGATTGGGCGGCAGCGGGGACTCGAGCACGTCGACGCCCGCATCCTTTAGCTTGGGCACGGCGTCAAGGGCCTCATCCGGGAGGTAGCCGCAGTTGGCGTCGGCCCATAAAAAACCGTCCGGCGCCGCCTCTCGGACGGCTTGGGCGAGCCTTAAGTCGTACGCCACACTCTGGGGCCGCCCAACTTTGATGTTAAAGTGCGTGTAACCTCGAGCTTTGCCCTCTTCGAGCTGCGCCATGGCCGCATCGAGATCAGGAGATGCAACGGTCCAGCTAATGGTAAGCTCCCTCAGCGGCTCACCCGGTGAACCGTCCGCATCGTGCAAGAGCCGCCAAACCGGAACGCCCCGGCGCTTTCCGACCAGGTCATGGCATGCGAGGTCCACCGCCGCCTTGCAAAGCGGTTGCCCCACGGAGAACGCCGGGCGAATCGCGAGATTCATCGCGGCATGTACCTCGTCGATGCGCTCCGGGTCAAGGCCGATCAACACCGGCGCAAGGTGGTGGACGAGGGTGGACTCCACCGTCTGAACCGTTTCGTACGTCCAAGTCGGCACAGGCACCGCCTGGCCCCAACCCTCGCACCCGTCTTCGTCGACCAGGCGCACGAGGATCGAGTGCCTGCGGACGCGGCCGTCCGGATCAGGCTTCAAAAACTTGAACTCGCCTGCCACATCGTAGTCGTACCGACCTACGTCGACTTGTACGATCCTGCTCACGTGGCGGTCCGCCCCCTTTTGCCGAAAAGAAAGCGATGGAACCGATCCATCGCTAATGCTGCTCCCGCTTGTGCCTCGTCAGGTATATGGTGAGGCCGAGTATCGCCAAGACAACAAAGATCGAATAGGTGACCACGGGTCGTACCCATGTGCCCACCTTGATCGCTTCGGTTACCCCTCCAGCTTCAAACAAGCGTCCATCACCCCCACCGGCCAAAGCGTGCTTAGGATCAATCTCCGCCCACTTCGGACCAAAGTCGGACAAGGGCCGCAAACGAGGCCCGGGAGGCTGCCTCCGGCGCGGCGTCCGCAGGCCGCCAATGGGTCTCAAGTGCGATCGGCCCTTCATATTCGCGTGCGAGCCGAGCGAGTTGCTCCGCCCAGCCCACTTCGCCCTCATCGATGCACTCCCACGCAGTAAGGCCTGAGCTTGCGTCGACGACTCGGGCGTCCTTAGCGTGCACGTGCACAGTTTCTTTTTTCACAGCCTCGTACCCGCCGGGATAGGGCGGCTCTTCCCCGCTCACAAAGGCGTTGCCCGGATCCCAGACGACCTTGAGGCGATCGCTTGCCACGGCATCGACGATCAACCCGGTGTTTCGCCCGGAGTTGGCGTAGCAGGAGCGGACGTTCTCGATTCCCAGGACGACGTCGTGGCGCTCCGCCAACGCACACGCCGCCCGCAAACCGCAAACGATGAGGTCCAGCTCATCGCCGGAAATCTCTCCTCCGTGCGGGCGCCTGGGGGACGGATTGCCGAGCCCTTGCATGTGCGGCCATCGAAAGCCGAAAACTCGCACGTACCGAGCGTTCAGCGCCTTCGCGACCAAGATCGACCGCTCGAGCACACGCATGTGCTCTTGAAATTGTGCGTCATCGAGGAGCGAATCCTTGGTGTGCCCGGCCACGACGAACGACTTGAACGCCGGTCCGGCAAGGAGCGTGACGTCCAGGCCATACCGGCGCAGCAGCTCTTTGAGGCGCTGCGCTTCCAGCTCCGTGACGTCGGCAATCGACTTGTTCCAAACGGCATTGAGATCGACCGACCCCATGCCAAGCTCATTCGCGACCCGAAAGGCGACGTCCGGATCTTGATGGATTTCATCGCTTACAACGCCAAATCGCCGGAGGTTTGGCATCCTAATCCGCCCCCTTCCCGGAATGTTTCTTTGACGAGGTCACAATGCCCTTTTCCCAAAGATCCGGAACTCATCCCTCTTTCTCCCGCATCACGGCCTCGACATCCGTCGCCTTGTAAGCTCGCATCTCCAAAGGCTGGCGGCAGGGACAAGAGACGCCCGCCTGGATGACCCGGGCGGGCGCCATGTATCACGCTTGTATCGCTTGGTATCGCTCTTGTACCGCCGGCCCCAAGGCTTGCGGGATGGACGGCGAACCTCCGCTAGATGATCCCGAGAATCGCGCGAATCCGATCCGCGGCCTGCCGGACGGCGTTGGCCGTATCAACCTCACCCCGGAACGCGGCGTTCAAGATGCTCGAGCGGGCGGGCTCCCACTCGCCCCACTTGGGACGAAACTCGAGGGCTTCGCCGTAGTTGAGCGACTCGATGAAGATGCGCTTGTTAGGCGTCAGGTCCTCCTCGAGCCACTCGGGGGACATGGCGAGCGGTTTGTAAATCGGCACCTTCCGCTGCCCGCTGTACCGGTCGACTTTGGTCTGGGTGATGACGAACTTTACGTACTCCCACGCCGCCTCCTTGTGCGGGCTCTCGGCCGAAATAGCAAAGCTGTCCGGCCAGACGCGGGTGACGCGCTTTTCAGGACCAATCGGCATCAGCGCGATGTCCCAGTCAAAGTGGGCATTGTCGCGAAATCCGTTGAGGTTGGACATGTTGGTGATGTTCATCGCCAAGTTTCCTTGAGTGAACATGGCGTTCGCGTTGCCGGACGGCGGAGAGACGAAGTCTTCCCAGACCAGGTTGACGAGCATCTCCGTGGCGGCGATCCCTTCAGGCTGGTCGTAGAGCACTTCGGTGTAGTCGTCGTTCAACGTGCGGCCGCCGTAGGCGTGGATAGCGGCGTCCAACAACTCGTAGCTCGGTCTGGAGGAGAAGCCCCACGTCTCCGGGGTCCCGTCGCCGTCGGCGTCCTGGACGAACCGCTTGCCGATCTCCCCGATCCCTTCCCATGTCAAGGTGTCGTCGATGTAAGGAACGCCCCTCGCGTCAAAGAGGTCTTTGTTGTAAAAGAGCGTCGACATGACGAACGCGAACGGAATCGCGTAGAGATCGCCCGTCTCCATCGAGGGGTATCGGACGGCGTCCATCGGCGGCAGGAAGAAATCGTTGGGGTTTAGATCGCGGTCAAAGTACGGCGTGAGGTTTTGGAGCAACCCCATTTGAGCGTACTCGTAGACGTACGCAACGCTCATGTGCATCAGGTCGGGAGGGTTGCCGGCGGCGTAGTACGTTAGGAGTTTGTCGAAAAACTCACCGAACCCGACAGCCTCGTACTGGATTTCGATGTGCGGGAACTTCTCTTGGAACGGTTGAATGAAGTCTTCCGCAATGTAGGTCGCGGCCGAGCCCCCGGCCCAAGTGAAGTAGTGCAGCGTGATCTTCTCTTGCGCGAAGCCAAGGCCCGTCAGGGAAAGGGTGACCATACACGCGACCGCCATGACGAGAACCGCTTTGCTTACGTGCGACCTCCGCGCTGCGGCGCGGCGCATGCTTCCTTGCATTTTAGACGCTACCTCCTTTAAGAAAATCCGATTAGCTGGCGTCCCCAGGCGCTGTTCGCTCACGAAGTTTTGAACTGCCGTCCGCTCACCAGTTCTTATGAAACCCCTCCTTTCGCCGCGCCATGGTGTAGAGCAAGGCGTCGAGCAGCAATTGCTGACTGTGACGAAACGGGATGCGATAGCCGCCGACCCAGTACTCCCGATCGGTGGTCAAAAGGAGCAGGTCGCACATCGATGCGAGCGGCGAGTCGGCGAAATTGGTGACGCCGATGGTGAACGCCTTGCGCTCGACCACCTTTCGCATCGGCTCGACGACGCTCTTTGTCGAGCCCGAATGCGAGACGCAGACGATCACATCCTCCTCGGTGAGCCGGGTCGACTCCGCCAAAAGGCGCGCCGCCTCGGAGAACGATCGACTGTTGAATCCAGCGAGCGAGAATCGGTGGTCGACCATCTCGACCAAGGCGCCGGACATCCCCGTTCCATACCATACGATTTGCCGGGCTCGCTCGAGGCGGGAGACCGCCTCCTCAAACCGCTCCATCGCCATGATCTTCCGGAGTTCGTCAAGCGACGAAAAGGTGAGGCGAACAAGCTCGGCGATCGGCGTCTCCGATTCGTCCCTCTCGGCGCCGACCAAATCCGCCTCCCGCCTTGCCGTCTCTTTGAGGAGCGCGGAGCGAAAGTCCCGAAACCCCGAGTATCCGAGGCCTTTACAAAAGCGGACGACCGTCGCCTTGCTCACTCCCGCCCGCTCGCTCAAGGCGTCGATCGTGAGGTCGGCGGAGCGCTCCGGGTCACGCACGATCACGTCGCGCACTTTGAGAAGCGACGGGTGCATGCTCGACTCCTGCGAGCGCAGGCGTAGCAAAGGATTGTCATGTATGACCCTTTCTACGTCTGTCGTCGGCGGCAAGTCCGACTCCCCCTCTCTCATGGCTATACATTCTCACAAGAAACTTAATGCCCTTTTTGATTTGTCATAAAACTTTGTTTCCTCATCACGCACCCGAAATGCGCGGCATCCACAGCGGCTCTTTGGCCATTTCAGCAAAGAGCAGTTTCTTGATGAGCTCCGACTTGAGCTCTCGCGCGCTTGGATCGTCCCACAAGTTGTCGAACTCGCCCGGATCTTGCTCGAGGTCAAAGAGCTCTCCGTACTCCCGGTTGAAGTAAACCGTAAGCTTGTAACGATCTTCCACGTACGTCTTCACATGCACCGTCGTGGGCGAATGGCGGTGTTCGACCAAAACGTGCTCGCGGGCAACGCAGGCGCGATCGTCGCCAAGCCACACGTCGCTTTGATCAAACCCGGTCATCGTGCGGGGAACGTCGATCCCGCACAGGCTCAAAAAGGTGGGCGCGAGATCGACGAGCGATTGCAGCGCCTTGGACTTGCGGCCTGCGGGAACTTTTCCGGGCCAGCGCACGATCATCGGCACGCGAATCAGATCCTCGTAGTGAAAGGGACCCTTGGCAATCAATCCGTGCTGTCCGTAGAAGTGTCCGTGATCGGACGTAAAAACCACGATCGTATCGTCCGCGAGTCCAAGCGCTTCCAGTCGGTCGAGGATGACCCCCACGTACTTGTCGAGCAGGCTTGTCATGCCGTAGTAGATGGCGACATCTTGCCGCAGCTTCGCCTCGTCTCGCAGGTGGGAGTGCAGCCCGTGCAGTCCGTATGGCTCCTCCTTCCACGGGCTGAAGTCGGGCTTTGGGGTTTGCGTCAACTGAAAGTGCGGCGGGTTTTTGTCGTGTTCGCCGGGCTTGCCGAGGACCAACTCGATCGAGTCCGGATCGTACATCGCATGCCAGGGATCGGGCGCGAGATAGGGCGGATGCGGGTCAAAGAAGCTCGCCCACAGAAAGAACGGGGCGCCTTCGTCGTTGTACGACTCGAGCAGGGCGTTGGTCCGCTCGGCGATCCAGGCGTTGTAATGAAACTCTTCGGGAATGTTCCACCGCCCGTACTGCGGATCGGCCGTCCCGGTAGGCTTTCGAAAACAATCGCGCCAAGATGTGAAGCCTTTTTCCTCCATCCAAAGAGCGTAGTGCTGCCCGACGTGGGCCTCGTCGGCGTGGTTGCGGGCGAGCTCTACGTGATCAAACCCGTAAAACGGACCGTGAAACTCCCGCCAAAAGTCGAGGTCCTGCATGATGGGGTACGACTCGAGCGACGGGTACTCGTCCGTCGATTGGAGCGGTTGAAAGTGCGCCTTTCCGACCAGGGCCGTTTTGTAGCCTGCTCGAGAGAAGTCTTCGCCAACGGTGCGCTCACGCTCGGGCAGCTTTGTGCCGAGGGAGTAGCAACCGTGTTGGCTCGGATACTTTCCCGTGATGATCGATGCCCTGGTCGGCGAACACGTAGGGTTGGGACAGTACGCCCGCTCAAAGAGCGTCCCGTCCTTGGCCAGGCGGTCGAGGCTCGGAGTCTTGATCTGAGGATTGGTGATGCCGAGCGTGTTCCAGTGCTGCTGATCGCTAGTGATCAAGAGTATGTTGGGGCGCTTTGCGCTCATGGAGATCCTTGACCCCTTTGTCGTTGTAGTTTCGTAAATCTGGCTTGAATCTTCACGAACCAATCGCAAAATCCCGTCTTTTCCGAGGAAGGAGTCGGATCTTTTCTCTTGACCGCTATAGTCATTCATGACTAATATGATTATGACTAATGATTGACACGGGGGCACCTTCTTTGGACGAGCGCCACCTGCTCCTCTTAGGCCTGCTCTCGGCGCAAAGTCGCCACGGCTACGAGATCAACGAATTTATCGAGCAAAACATGGGGCGCGTCTCCAGCATGAAGCGGTCCACCGCCTACGCGCTCCTCGACCGCATGCACCGACAAGGGCTGGTCACCATGTCGACAAAGACCGTCGGCAACCGGCCTCCTCGTAAAGAGTATTCGATTACCAAGGAGGGGCAGGAGGCCTTCTACACCCTCCTGCGCCGCAAGATCGCGGACTTGGACGACGCCCCTCGATCGAGCGACATCGCCATCATGTTTTTGGACTACCTCTCGACCGAGGAGAGCATGTCGCTGTTACAAGCTAGGGACGAAAAGATCGCCAAGCGCATTGCTGAGCTCAAACAAATGCCAAAGCACGCCCGCGCGAGCGGCGTCGACTTTACGGTCGAGCGGACGATCGCGCTCTTGGAGGCAGAGCGCGCGTGGCTCAAGACCGCAATAAACAAACTCAACAACCAGGAGGCATCCCCATAAATGCGCCCATTGCTCTTCCTCCACATTTCCAGCGTCGCACTGTGGCTCGGCTCATTGGTAACGCTCTACATACTCAACCGCCGAGAGATCGCTCCGAACAATCCCGAGGCGCTATCGATCGTATACGGAACGACGCGCTCCGTGGTGCGCAAGGTCATCAACCCTAGTTCGCTCATCGTGCTCCTTTCGGGCATCGGGATGATGGTCCAGCTCGGGCTGGTCGGCCAGTCCAAGCCCTTTTGGCTCACGTTCATGGAGCAGTTCGGAGGAATGGTCGCCTTGATCTCCGTCGCTCTTTTGACATGGCAGATGCGAAAGGTTGACCGCGCTGCGGCCGACGAGCGCGCCGCGCTGCTCAAGCGACTGAACCGCACGATGCTCGGCGTCGGAGCAGGCGTCCTGGCGACGATCCTCGTGGTGACCTTTCGGTTGTAGGCCGCCTAGGCGTTACACAACCGCCTTTTCGGCGTATGGCCCAAGCAGACTCGATACGGACACGGGGCTCCCGGTCTCGATCGATCGATTGGCCGCGACGCCTACCAAGATCGACATCGCTCCGGCCCGGCTCCCCGCCGCATGCCCCAATGGGTCCGGGACGCCGGGCCGAAAGAGCATATCCCTCAGCCGTGTGTCGCCCCCACCGTGACCGCCGGCCGCTTCTGGCAATCGCTCGACCTGGACCCCGCCAAACATCGGGTAGATTCTGATCTCATTCTCGGCCGGCCGGAGGTCCCCTTGGGCGGCCCGCCATGGATCGATCCTTTTTCGGGCCTTCGTCCTGGCCTCGAAATTCCGCGTCTCTTCGGGCACGTACCGCTCGGCGGCCCCGGCCTCCAAGCGCCCTTTCGTGCCGTTGAACGCGATCCGCCACCCCTCAAACGGCATATGAGCATGGAGTGTGTACGTCATGTGCGCCCCGCCACGGTATGTGACGAGGGCCGCCATCGTGTCCTCGACGTCGATCTCCTCGCTGAAAACGCAGCCGTCCCGAATGTACCCGTCGTCCGACTCCGCCTCCAGGTACATGTTGCGCAGTTCGTCACTTTTTTGCAGGTCGAGGTAAAACTCGCACGTCTCCTGATGCGAACACGTTAGGCACCGCTCGCCCCGTTCTTCTCGAGTAGGGCCGTACACGCGCCGAGTTCCCTTGGCGTAAACCGTCTCCGGTTCGTCTGCGAGCCACCAGTTGACGAGGTCGAAGTGGTGCGTCGCCTTGTGTACGAAGAGCCCGCCGGAGTTCTCCTTTTGCCGATGCCACCTGCGAAAGTAGTCAGCGCCGTGCACGGTGTCCAAAAACCAGTGAAAATCGACCGAGACAACGTCGCCGATCACGCCTTGAGCGAGGAGTTCCTTGATTCTCGTCGGATACGGCCCGTACCGATAGTTAAAGGTGACGCGCACGGACTTGCCGCTCGCCCTTTCGGCGGCGAGGATTTGGCGGCACTTTTCGTCATCGATGGTCATCGGCTTCTCCGTGATCGCATTCCGGCCGCTTTGCAGAGCGTGGATGATGAAGTCGTGATGCGTTGCGTCCTTAGTCGTAACGATCACCGAGTCGCAGTCGACGGAGCGCATCATCTCCGCAAAGTCGGTAAACTCGCGCACATTCCCGCCCATCGCCCGCTTGGCAAGGGCAAGGCGCGTCGGATTGATGTCGCAGATGCCGACCACCTCGGCGACGTCCGCATACTCCTTCACTAACGGGACGCCGTACATCCCGACTCCCCGGTGGCCCATTCCAACCATGCAATAGCGAACCTTCTTCATGACCTGCAGCAGCCTCCCGCGATCTTTGCTAAGTCTCTTAGATAAGGAAACGCCGCCCGGGCAGATTGGGTCGGGCGGCCAAGTGGGTTTTGACTAGAAATTCCGTTGGCATGCGGCGTGCGGTCCCGGTCAGGGCGACCGGGACCACATTGTGCTCGTTAAGGAGCGTTACTGCCTTGCCAGGGCCTCGATGACCGGTGCGATCTCGCGAACTGCTTGGGCGTACGAGTTTTCGCCGCGCTCGAGGACGGCCTTGAGCGTCCCATCGAGCAACCGGCCGATCTCGCCGACGTCGCCGACGGCGTAGCTGGAGACCGGCGCGCCTGCGTCCGCCATGTTGGTCATGAGGACGCCGAGGTCATACTGCTCGGCGAGGCTTTGGTAGAATGGGAAGGCCGAGAGACGGACCGGAGCGAGCCCCTCGTATTGAGCTGCGATCTCCTGTCCCCGCTTGGACGTGAGGAACTTCACGAACTCCCATGCCTCGTCCGGATGAGGCGTATCCCTCCAGATCACAAAGCCGTCGTCGCCGGTGTACGACCCGCGGCCCGCCGGCCCGACGGGCACCGGCGCCAAATTCCACTTGAAGCTATCTTGGATACTCGCATGGTACCGGGCCATGACGGCGTGGTTGCCCTCTTCCATCATCGCCACCGTGCCCGCTTCAAAGCCTTCGCGGCTAAACACCGGAGACATGCTCATATCGTTCCAGATCATTTCTTCCAGGAACGTGATCGCTTCGATGGCTTCTGCGGAGTCGCCGGTGAAGTCGGTCGGATCCTCGGGGTTGAAAAACTCCCCGCCAAACGCCCGCACCCACACGCTCAAACGCCGCCACGCGTCGTTGTCATTCGTAAAGCCGTATTGCGTGATCGTGTCGGCGTTGGTCGACTTGGTGAGCTTGCGGGCAAGGTCGCGCATCGTGGCGTAGGTCCAGTTGCCCTCAGCCTCGAGCTGGGTGGGCGTGACCAACCCGGCCTCATTGATGAGGTCCTCGTTGTAGTAGTAGACGGTGGTGATCATGTAGCGCGGAATGCGAAACTGGATGCCGGCGTTATTGCCGACCTTGAGGAAGGACGCATCCCATGCTACGGGGTAGAAGTCCGCGATCTCCTGGGCGGTGAAATCCCGTGCCACATAGGGACGAAGATCCATGAGCGCCCCAGCTCTCGCGTAATCTTGCGCCCAGTCGCCCCACATCTCGCTCACGTCGGGGCCGGTGCCGCTCGCCCAGGAGACGAGCGTCCTGTCCTGATAGCCGTCGGGGGCGGGGTAATACTCGACGTTGATGTGAGGATGCAGCTTTTCAAATTCTTCGATCCACGCGTAGACGGCCGCGTCGCGGGCGCTGCTGCTGCGGTACTGAAACTGAATGGTAACTTGTTGGGCATGGACAACACTTCCAAGGACCAAGAGAGCGATCAAAACGCACGAAAGTCCGAGGCTCTTTGTCCACTTCACTGCACATACCTCCCTGAATTCGTGTTGCGCCGCCCGATGCGACAGCGATTGCCAAAGGCGGCGATGCTTGGAAGGTATTTGTGACTGGGCAGGGCCTTTGCCTGCGACGAAAAATCAGATGCGTTCGAGCCTTTGCTTGTACGTCTCGACGGAGACGCCGATGACTTTTTTGAATGCCCGTTGAAAGCCACGCCTCGTTGCAAAACCCGTGTCCGACGCCAATTCGGCGACGCTGCGCTCCCCGCCAAGCAGCCGGTGGCATGTGCGCTCCATCTTGATCACCTGCCACATCTGTACAGGCGAACACCCAAGGTACGTGCGGAAGAGGTGATGCAGATGCCCCTTGGAGACGTAAAACCGGAGAGCCAAATCTTCGATCGTCTCCTCGCTATCGACGCGGTCGATCATGTATTGGAGCGTCTCCTGCAAAACCGGGTGCAGCGCCGATTCCCTAGGGCGAGCCGCCGCCTCTTCGATCTCGCTTACGATCCTGGCAATGTCGCTTTGGACCCGAGCGCGCTCGCCCGCCCTCCCCTTGCTCTCCCTGAGCGAGCAGATCGATCGGAACACTCTCGGCGCGGCCGCTTCAGGCAAGCGCACGCGCTGGGCCACCTTGCCGTTTAGCGTGATGCGGTACGCCGCCGCCAGATCGAAGGCGTCGGGGATGACGTGAATCGTGGTCCGCAGGTAACTGCCGTTGACCGGGCGGCTCGAGTGGTACTCCTCTGCCTCAAAGACCAGGACATCGCCGGGAACGAGGATCTGAAACTCGTCTCCAACCCACCAGACCGCGAGGCCGCCGTGTACAAAGACCAGCTCTAAGCCTCGATGGCGATGGGGCATCCTTGTTCCGGGGCTCGAGACGATGTCCACCGTGTACCCTGTCTCGTGGACCTGCTTGTGAAGGATCCTCCCCGACGGATCTAACAAGCTTTGATCGATCGGCGGCACCAGTACGTTTGGAAGCACCGACCCCCACCTCTTTCGGACCCGTTTCAGCCGAGAATTCCGCGCCAATTATGCAATAACTTAGTATTGGTCGAGAGCATCGACTTTTCCTTTCCTCCCGCCCAAGCGC
>CAYRIY010000007.1:37098-43856 GCA_964424335.1 uncultured Clostridia bacterium | reverse complement strand
TCGGGCGGCCAAGTGGGTGGCACTTTGCAATTTTTGGCATCGAAATCAAAGGAGCGCCTTGCGACGCTACGGAATTAAGAGTATTCAAACGCTCGTGGTCAGGTCGAAGCAGCAAGTTCACGGGAGGCATCGAGATGGGTTTGCAAAACGATCGCATCGGAGTCGTTGGAGTTGGGCGCATGGGCGCGAACATCGCCCGTCGGCTGCAGGACGTCGGCTACCGGATTACTTCCGTATACGATGTCGATCGGGGCCTTGCGAAGTCACTCGCATCCGAGCTCGGAAGCGAAGCTGCAGAAGAGCTCGCGCATGTGACGCAAGCCTCGGACATCGTCATCACCGTCGTGCCCGACGATCAAGCCATGCACCGGATCTACGCCCGCGAGGGCGACTCCCTGCTTGCAGGCGCAGGCGGCAGGCTCTTTATCAACTGCGCAACCGTCTCTCCCAACGTGCATGTCGAGGTGGAAGCGCGCACGGGCGAAGTCGGCGCGATGAGCGTCGAAGCCTGCATGGCAAGTAGCATTCCCCAAGCTCGGGCGGGAACGCTCTACCTCATGTGCGCAGGCAAGCCCGAGGCGTTCCGGCGGGCGGAGCCCGTCCTCCTAAAGATGAGCAGCTCCATGCGTTACCTCGGGCCGGCCGGGACGGCAGCCAAAGTAAAGGCGCTCGTCAACATGGTGATGAACATCAATACGGCGGCCCTGGCGGAAGGGCTTGGACTCGGCCAAGCCCTCGGCCTTGACCTGGCGATGTTGAGGGAGGTCTTTTCTCAGACGGGCGCCGCCTCACGGGTCCTCGAGACAGACGGGGAAGACATGCAAAATCGAGACCACGACTGCTACTTCTCAGCGGCTCACGCCGCCAAAGATTCCGGCATCGCCCTCGCCCTCGCATCTCAGGCAGGCCTTGCGCTCCCGCTCGCCAGAGCGACCAAGGAGCAGTTCGAGCGGCTCGTTCGGCTGGGCAAGGGCGACCTCGACAAGTCAGCCGTGGCGGAGCTGACCTTTCCGGACCGCATCGGCGACTCGGCTTGATCGCCGCCTAACCGCCGAGTCGGTCGGTCGGAATCCTAAAGTCGTAGGGCAGACCATAGCGGGCAAAGAGTTCGCCGAGGTCGTCCTGGGGCTCGTAGCCGAGCTCTTCCCTTGCGTTGGTCATGTCCCAGAGCATGTCCTTGTTGTTGGACATGATGTAGTAGGTCCCATATGCAATATCCCGAGGCGCCTCGATCCCGCATCGATGCGCCTCGACACAATCTCGCCGGCTGAGCCACATCAGGGGATAGGCGCTTTTGATCTTCTTGAAATGTTCCACGACTTCTTGCTCGGTCTCCCAAGTGCCGATCCAGCCAATGCGGAAGTTGAGCACCGAAAGGCCGTATCGATCGCTGAAGTATCGGCCGATCACCTCGCCCGTCGCCTTGCTGATGCCATAGTAGCTGTCGGGCCGAAACGGCGTTTCGGGATCCATGTCGACCGCCTTTTCGGTGAGAATCCCCGTCGCGTGGTTGCTGCTTGCGAAGATCACCCGCTTCACGCCCGCATGCCGCGCCGCTTCGTACAATTGCAGCGTGCCGTCGATATTGTTGTTGAGCGCGCTCTCCCACGTGGCGCGGGGCGACGGGTCGGCGCCGAGGTGAATCACCGTATCGACGCCTTCGAGTTGTTGGCGCATAAACTCAAAGTCCCGCACGTCGCCTTTTGCGACCTCCGCGCCTTTGACCGGCGTGCCGCTCCGGCTGTTTCCACGTATCCGATATTCACCCGAAAGAGCTTCGGCCAGGTATTTGCCGATCGTGCCGGTCACGCCGGTGATGTAGATCTCTCGCATCCAACTCGCCTCCACGGGATTTTTCGAACTAGCATGTTCCGTCAGTCTGTTTGACGCTTGAGGGAAAGGATATCGAGCCGCCGCCTTTGATCGGCAGCTTCCCTCGCCCAAAGCGCCACCTGTGTCGAGGCAATCGCGTCCTCAGCGGACATGGGCAACGAATCCCGGCCCCAAAGCGCTTTGAGCATTCTTTCGAAAAGGAAGGGCGCCTCCTCGAGATCGACGACCTCGACCCCTTGATCCGTGGTGAGTTCGAGTGTGCGCTCCGGCACCGAACCTGCGAGCTCCCCTTCGTCGCCCACGATGCGAAACCGATCGTTGCCGTGGGTCCTCGCCCCGCTCGGCCGCAGATAGTCAAAGGTGACGGCCGCGCAAAAGCCGCTTGCACTCTCGAGCTGCAACGTCCCGGCGACGTCGACACGGGGAAGCGGAGATTTCCCATGCGGCGACTGCGCGGCGGAGACGGCGACAAACTCCTCACCGACGATGAATCGAGTCCAGTCGATGGCGTGAATCGCAACCCAAGGGATCGTGCCCCCATAAAGGGTGTGGTCGGCGTACCACTTGGGCCTGCGCTCGGGGCCAAACTTGTACGATTTTTGCCCAAAAGCAAGGCGCGGTCTGCCGATCCGGCCCGACCGCACCAGCTTGGCGGCCGTGTATACGACCGGATCGGACCGATACTCGTACATCCCGACCAGCGGCACGCCCGCCTGAAGGACGGCGCTGCGCAGCCTTTCCAGGTCTTCGAGCGTGGTCGCCAAGGGCTTTTCCGAGTAGATGGCGATGCCGCGCTCGGCGGCGGCGATCGTCCACCTGGCGTTCCATCCGTACGGAGGGTTGACGATCACGACGTCGAGTTCGCCTTGGTCGAGGAGTTCCTCGGCGCTTAGGTACTCGGTTGTCGTATCCGTATACGCCGCATGCCTGCGCACCGCATCGCGCGGCTCTTCGGGATGAGTGAACGCGACACCTGACAAAAAGGCCAGGTCGGACTCGGCGATGGCCTTGAGCGCCCTGCCGTAGTGGCCCGAGGCGCCGATCATCCCGACGCGCAGCGGCGAAGGTCGCGACACGCTTACTCCCCTTCTCGCCGCTCCCAACCTTGGCGGAATAGCGGAAGCCAGTTGCCCGGTTGGTAGGGGTGCTTTTGAATCTCTTCGATGACCAGGTCGGTGCCGATCCCCGGGCGATCCGGGATCTCGACGTACCCGTCCTTGACCACGGCGGGGTGCGTGATGATCTCCTTTTCCCACGGCTCGTTGAAGTCGTCAAAGATCTCGTGAATGAAGAAGTTGGGCGTCGCTGCGTTGAGGTGCGCGCACACGAGCGAGCAGATCGGCCCTTGAGCGCTGTGCGGCGCCGTCACGGCGTGGTGCGCGTGCGCCATGCCGCAAATCTGCTTTGATGCCGAAAGCCCGAGGAACTGAGGCTCGAGCTGGATGATATGTACAGCATCGTGACTTAAGAGCTCGGCAAACTGCTCCCGGGTGTGGTAGTCCTCGCCGCAGGCGATCGGCACCGGGCTGTGCTTTGCTACCTCGACGACGGCTTTGATGCGCGTGTGCGGTACGGGCGCCTCAAAACAAACCGGCTTGAACTTGGCCATCTCTTGCGCGAAGCGAATCGCCTGGTGTACGGAGAAGCGATTGTGCCCTTCGACCAAGATGTCCACGTCGTCCCCGACGGCGTCCCGCACGGCGGCGATGATGTCGATGGCAAGGTCGAAATCGCTGCGATCGACGATGCGCCAAGCGGCGCCAAACGGGTCGAACTTGAGCGCCGTGTACCCCTTGGCGACCACTTGCCTCGCTCGTTCGTAAAAGTTTTCCGGCGTCCTCGGGCCGCGATACCAGCCGTTCGCGTACGCCCTGAGCCGATCGTGGCACCGCCCGCCGAGCAAGTTGTAGAGCGGCTGACCCGTCACCTTGCCCATGATGTCCCAGCAGGCAAACTCGATGGCCGAGAGCGCGGAGCCTTGGATCTGTCCGCCGTCTGAGTACACGTCCCGACCGAGCTTGAGCGTGACCGCTTCGACCTGAAAGGGATCGAGGCCGATTACCAGGTGCTTCAACTCGTGAATGGCGGCCTCGACCGTTTTGGCAAAACCGTTCAATGTGCCTTCACCGACGCCGTATACGCCTTCGTCCGTCGTCACTTTGGCGAAGACCCAGTTCTTCCACGGGTTGCCGGCGATGAATGTCTCGACTCCGGTTATCCTCATCCGACGATCCTCCGATGCAACTCCGGGATATGCCCCGGACCAATACCCCAGATTTCGATCAGCCAAAGCGCATTCCTTCGGAGGCTTCGTCCGGATCGATTGGACCAAGCGTCTACGTTCGGGAAGCGGCGCCTCGAAGCTTGAGCTCTTCGGCAAAGTGGCAAGCGACCCACTGGGCGCGCCCGATCCGCCTAAGTTCAGGCGCCTGCGTCGAACACCGCGCCATGCGCCCGCCCTCTTTGGCGTACGGGCAGCGGGTGTGAAACCGGCACCCTTTCGGCGGATTGAGCGGCGAAGGAACGCTCCCTTGAAGGACGATCCGCTCGCGCCTTTGATCAGGGTCCGCCACGGGGACGGCTGAAAGCAGCGCTTCCGTGTACGGGTGCCTCGGATGGGCGTACAGGTCGTCGCTCTTTGCCAGCTCGACGATTTTCCCGAGGTACATCACCGCCACGCGATCGCTGATGTGCTCCACGACCGACAGATTGTGCGCGATAAAAAGGTAGGTCAGCCGAAACTTATCCTGCAGGTCTTGGAGGAGATTGAGCACCTGGCCCTGGACAGAAACGTCGAGCGCCGATACGGGCTCGTCGGCCACGATCAGCCTAGGCCGGAGCGCGAGCGCCCGTGCGATCCCGATCCGCTGCCTTTGTCCGCCGGAAAACTGGTGGGGATACCGATTGCCGTACTCCGGCCGCAAGCCCACGTCCCTCATCAGTTCGGCGATGCGGTCCTCGACCTCGGACCTCGAGCCGCCAACCTTGTGAATGACAAAGGGCTCTCTGAGGATCTCCCGGACCGTCATCCTCGGGTTTAACGAAGAGTTGGGATCTTGAAAGATCATCTGAACCTCACGGCGCACCTGCTTTAGCTGGGCTTTGGACAAGCTCGCCATGTCGAGCTCGCTGCTTCCATCGCCCGCGACGCGCGTGCGAATGAGAATCTGTCCGCTCGTGGGCTCGATCAAGCGTACGATGGAACGGCCCACCGTCGTCTTGCCGCAGCCGCTCTCACCCACGAGACCGAGCGTTTCGCCTTCTCGGACGGTGAACGAAACGTCGTCTACGGCCTTGACGTCGGCGATGTGCCGCCGAAATACGCCCCCGTAGACGGGAAAGTACTTCTTCAAACCTCGCACTTCTAGGATCGCGTCTTTCTCCATTGAAACGTCGCTTCGCGGCGCGAAACCCGGCTCAACCACCCCTTTTCACCTCCGGATCGTGCAACCAGCACCGGGCGAAGTGCGCCTCGTCGGTTTGGACAAAGGGCGGCGGCGTGTCGCAAATCTCCAGCTTGTGCGGACACCGGTCGGCAAACCGACATCCTTGCGGCATCGACCGAGGATCGGGTACCACGCCCCGGATCGGCTCGAGCCGCTTCTTCTCCCTCTGCCCCAAGTGCGGGATCGAATGAAAGAGCCCTTGCGTGTAGGGGTGGCGCCGCAGCTTAAACACCTCGCGCACGCCGCCGTACTCCACCACCTGGCCCAGGTACATCACCGCGACTTCATCCGCCATGCCGGCGATGACGCCGAGGTCGTGGGAGATCATGACGATCGCAGTTCGCAGCTCCTCTTGGAGCTTTTGCATCAAGTCGAGGATCTGAGCTTGGATGGTTACGTCGAGGGCCGTCGTAGGCTCGTCGCAAATGAGCAGCTTCGGATTGCACGAAAGCGCCATGGCGATCATGGCCCGCTGCCGCATGCCGCCGCTGATCTGATGCGGGTACTCATCCACTCGTCGCTCGGGGACGGGAATCCCCACGAGCCGCAGCATCTCGATGGCGCGGCTGCGAGCCTCTTTGGCGCTTACCTTTTGATGAAGGCGAATCGCCTCGATGATCTGATTGCCGATGGAGTATACCGGATTGAGCGAGGTCATCGGCTCTTGAAAAATCATGGCGATCTCTTTGCCGCGAATCTGGCGGATCGCCTTGCCCATCGGGTTGAGCTTGGCGAGGTCGACGACGCTCCCGTCCTCTCGGTGGTAGAGAATTTCCCCCGACACCGTTGCTTGTGAGCGCGGAAGCAATCCCAGGATCGAAAGGGCCATCACGCTCTTGCCGCAACCGCTTTCGCCCACGACGCCCAAGGTGCGATTTTTGCGAATGACGAGATCGACGCCGTCCACGGCCCGGACGATGCCTTTATCCGTCTTGAAATGCGCCTTGAGGCCCCGCAGCTCAATCAAAGTGTCGCCCGGAGCCGACCGCTCGTCGATGTCGGCGGGCGCAACCTGATCCGCCGGAACGTTCATGGGCCTTTTGACCTCCCCGATACGTTAAAGCTCCTTCGGAATCGAAGCCGGAGGAAAACACCGTACCACACTTTATGTGATCCCGTCCGTGCGCTACGTCTCCTGACTCCATTCTCCGCCCGGCTTTGCGTTCCCCTACTGGTAAAAGAGGCAAAACGAGCAGGCCGATCGAGATGGTGAGCATGCTGCCAATCACGCTCAGGCATAATAAGTAAACCCAAACGGTGAGGTGATCCGTGTGACTGCAATTTCAACAGCATTGGACATGCGCCTCGACCCTGTGCAGCAACGCCTCCAAAGTGAGCTGGGACGAATCTCCGGCGAGCTGCGGGAGGCGTCGTCGCACCTGATCGAAGCGGGCGGGAAGGGCGTCCGGCCGACGCTCGTCATTTTGAGCGCTCAGGCCGCCTTGGAGGCAGCGCGAGCCGGCAGCGGGAGCGAGAGCG
>CAYRIY010000007.1:29049-36998 GCA_964424335.1 uncultured Clostridia bacterium | reverse complement strand
GAGCGAGAGCGGCGGTGACGAAATCGCCGAAGCCGATGTGGACGTGCAATGCCATGACGCCGTGTATGACGTGGCGGCGGCAGCCGAAATCATCCACGTCGCCTCGCTCATCCATGACGACATCATCGACGGCGCCCACACGCGACGAGACCGCCCTTCGGTCAACGCCCGCTGGAGCAATCACACTGCGGTGCTCGCAGGCGACTGCCTCTTTGCAGCCGCGTTTCGCCTCCTTGCCCCTCACGCTGCGTTTGGGGCGGTCACGCTGATGACCGAGGCGATCTCCCAAATGTGCCACGGGGAAATCTTGCAACGACAACAAGCCTACGACCCGGATGTTACAGAACGAACCTACGCCGAGCGCATCCGGGGAAAGACCGCCGCCCTCATCGCCGCCTGCTGCGAGGTGGGCGCCCGACTTCAAGGGGCCGACGCAGAGACGGCGCGCAAGTTGGGCGAATTTGGCCTCAATCTTGGCCTTGCGTATCAAGTGATCGACGATGTTCTCGACTTTGCGGGATCGGCTGAAAAAATGGGCAAACCGATCTGCGCCGATCTCAAGGAAGGGAACCTGACGCTTCCCGTGATCTACTTGCTAAGGCAGCCCACTTGGCGCTCGTGGCTTGCGCCGCGCATCAGGCAGCGCTCGATTGATTCCGAGACGGTTGCGGCAGTGTGCGAAGGCGTGCAGTCGACCGGCGCCTTAAAGGCGGCTCGCGCCTACGGCGAATCCCTCGCACGAGAGGGCGCCCAGCGCCTCGGGCGACTCGCGCCGACACCGGCCGGCCGGAGGCTTGCCGCGCTGGCAACCGCCGCCACCCGACGGGATGCGTAAGGTGTTGCTTACGAATTGAGCTTATACCTATAATGAAACCAGACGTACGGAAAAACAGATGGGAGGCCAAAAGCATTGAGCCGACCAAACCAAGACGCCCCGGCTGACGAGAAGTGGCGCGAGGCGCTCACCGAGCAACAGTACCAGGTCACGAGGTGCGGCGATACCGAGCCCCCGTTTACAGGGCTCTACTGGGACTGCAAGGATCCCGGCATCTACCGCTGCATCTGCTGCGACACCCCGTTATTTCGCTCGGAGACCAAGTACGACTCGGGCACCGGCTGGCCGAGTTTTTGGGAGCCGTACGAAAAAGAGGCGATCAAATACGCCGAAGATACCAGTTTCGGCATGCGCCGCATCGAGGCCAAGTGCGCGAAATGCGACGCACACCTCGGCCACGTATTTCCCGACGGCCCCAAGCCGACCGGACTTCGCTACTGCATCAACTCGGCTTCGCTTCGCCTCGATCCGGCAAAGGCGTGATTCATCCTGGCGCCAAAGGTGCCCCAGCCGATCATGCGCTCGCAGCGCCCTAATCTGACCGATGTCGCAAAGCGCTCCAACGTATCGGTCTCTACGGCCTCCCGGGTGATCAACGGCCGGTCGGGGGTGGATCAAGCCACCCGTTCGGCTGTTTGGGAGGCCGTGCGCGAGCTCAAATACGAGGTCGTGCGCAACCCCGACGTCCTCTCCGGCGTGCTCGTCGTCGCACCTTGGGTCAGCTTTGGAAACACCTACTGGCAACTCATCATGAGCGGCATCCTGGACGAAGCGTCAAAGAGCTCCCTGCCTGTCACGTTCTGCACGGCCGCTAGCCCCCAAAAAGTCCAAGGAGAGGTCCGCTCCCTCCTAAGCCGCGACGGGATTCTCGGCGTGATCCTCGCCTGTTTTCCCGCGCGCATTCCCCTCGAGGAATGGCTCCCCAAGGAGCCCGAGGCAGCGACGGTCGCTCTCCTCATGGGGCACGAGGGCAACACGGTCGCGATCGACATGCATCGCGCCGTCTACCAGGTGACCCGCCACCTCCTTGAGCTCGGGCATACACGCGTCCATCTCGCAATCAACTCGACCGACTGGTGGAGTCAAATGCAGCGGCTCCAAGGATTTACGGACGCGCTCGGAGCGCTTGGCAATAGCCGTAAAGGCCGCGACCACATCCACCACGTCTCATTGGGCCGGGTAAGCGATTGGCTGTCATCCCTTCTTGCAGCGCCAACACCCCCAACGGCGATCATCGGCGGCACATCCGAGCTCTCCAAACTCATTCACGAGCGACTTTGCCGCTTGGCGATACAGGTTCCGGCCCAGCTCTCCTTTGTTGGCATCGGTCACGCCCGACCATGGGAAGAGCGTCCGTTCGACACCATACTCCAGCCGTCGTTTGACCTGGGTGTAGCAGCGGTACGCGCCCTTCGCCGCGTGGTCACGAGGCCCAATCAAACGGTTCGTGAAAACCTTCAGGCTCAAGTGATTCGGTACGGCAGCGTCGGAGCTCCACCGAAGTCAGAATTTTGACGCCGATTTTTCGAAAAAGGAAGCGTCATCGCAATCCTGAAGTGCAAATCCCGACGATGCCAATCGAATTTTCAGAAGTTAATCCCCACGGCAGCGCACGAACGTCGACACAGGCTGCACAAGGCGGGCTCATGCACGTGACGAAAGGCGACTCGTCCATGAGCACCGCCTGGGGGGACACGTTCAAAAGGAGTGGTACACGATGCGTCGATTGAAGCAGGCGATCCACGCACGGATGCACGGGGCGATGCTTTCGGTTCTCATGATTGCGGCGCTCACCGGATATGGAGCCGCCCAGGAAAAGGTCAAGCTCCACTACTTTACCTGGGCGACGGGAGCGAGCTCGACATACATCGAGGAGGATTGGATCGCTCCCTTCGTCGCCGCCCACCCAAATGTGGAAATTCAGCACGAAGCGGTCGGGTTCGCGGAGTTTTGGGACAAACTCCCCGTCTACATCGCCACCGGGAACGCGCCCGACATCGTTCACATGAGCGTGGGATACGTCTACGACTACGCGAAGGAAGGGCTCCTCGAAAACCTCCAGCCCTATTTCGACCGAGATCTAAACCCTGGTGACTTCTTTATGGAACCGTTTCAGGCCATGCGCTACCCGAGCATGGAGACCGGAGACCTCTACGGCATTCCGTATTCGTTTCTGATGACGACGCTTTACTACAACAAAGACTTGTTTGACGCGGCCGGAGTGTCGTACCCGGTCCGAGATTGGACATGGGACACCCTGCGCGACGCGTCAAAGCTCCTCACGCGGGATCACGACGGCGACGGCACGCCGGACAAGTACGGGTTTGTGAGTCAAAACTCGTACCTCCTTTACGACCCCCTCGTCCACGCGTTTGGAGGCAGCATTCTAAACGAAGATTACACTCAGGTGACGCTCGACTCCCCGGAAGGCGTCGCCGCGGCCGAGTTTCTCATCGACATGATCTATCAGGACCGCTCGGCAGTGAATGGAGGCCTCAACCTATTCACCGATCAAACCGCTGCGATGGCGGTCATGAGCACGATCGAGCTTCCCTACGAGCGTGAGATGGGCCTCAACTTCGACATTGCCATCATTCCCGAAGGCCCGGCCAAGCGCGTTGTGCGGGTGTGGCCCGACAGTTTTGCGATCCCGTCCGATGCCGCGCACAAAGAGGTCGCCTGGGAGTTTATCAAATACGTGATCACGCGCACCGAGATGGATCGGTACAGCGGCGCGAGGAAAGTTCCGGTCTACCGGGACCTCGCCCTATCTCCCGACTGGCTGGAACCCGAGCTGATGGGCGACAAGACAGTGTTCATCGAATCGATCGCCTACGGACACCCGCTCGAGTGGAGGCCCGCCTGGGGAAGCTGGGAAAGCAAACTAAGAGCTGCGCTCGCGCCTGCATGGCGCGGCGAGATTGCCCCAGCGATCGCCGTCCGTCAGGCCGCCGAGGCGATTCAGGCCGAGATCGACCGTGTGAGCCAGTAAAAGTAAGGCCTTTGGGACCGTCACTCGACGGTCCCAAAGCCGAAATGCTCCCTGATGTGCGGTTTCTTTTGATTCGAGTACGACCACTGGGTGTACTCTCGCTCGACTGCGTTATTGCGACAAACGTTGAGCCGAATCGTCTGACCCGCGGCAAGTGAGGACCCAAGGGCAGACAGGTCGATCAGAAACTCCGCGCACCAGCGATCTGTCTCGATGCGAGCGCCGCTCTCCCACTCGCCGGACCAGGCGAGACTTCGTTGTCCCCAGCCGTTCTTGGCGTCGAGGCGCTGGCCTCGTGCATTTAGCAGAAACTGAAACACGTCACGCGACTCCGGCAGCGATAGGTACACTTCGCACGTGTCGTCCCAGGGTCTTGCTTGCTCGGCCTGGGGGCTGCTCACATGCAAGCGCTCGATCTCCCTGGGCTGGTGGTTGATCACCGCAACGTAAAGCTTGTCGCTCCAGCGTCCGATGTAAAACTCAGTCGCCGCCGCGGCAGGCCCGGTCCCTTGGAACTTCACAAACTCCCCGCCTCGGTCGAGCCCATCCAACGCTTCCCGGTCGATCACGCCGTCAACAATGGGCCGGACGGTCATGCGCCGCACTGCAACCCGGCGCCACGGGGGAAGATGCAACTCAACCGGTCGCACGTGTTGGTCGCCCGCGTCCCGAGTGAGGATCACCTTTCCCGTTGGAATCGGAAAAGTGGGGCCCGATCGCGCAATGCTGAACGTCCGCTCCGTCTCGTGACCCTCTTGCAACCAAAACCGATCGATGGGCGGCGAGATCTCCCAGGCGGTTCCGTCGCATTCCCATACGAGCTCGGCTTCGCACGCCTTAGGCACGCGGCGAAACTGGACGGTCGCCCGGACCTCCTCGCCCAAATCCGGCGCCTTTGAAAGCGCGGCCAGAGCCGTCAAGCGTCGATAGTTGTGGTAAGGCGAGAGCAGCCGCGGGTTTTTGGCCCGAGACGCGCTGACGCGCCCGCGCTTTTGTATGGCAAACCGGTCCCGGACCACTCCGTCGCGATCGAGCATGACCGCCGTCAGCGTGTCCCCGTCGACGTCGACGATGAGCGAACCGTACTCGACCACGACAGTCTTCATCGGCGGCGCCGTGCCGATGCGGCCCAGGTTGGCGCCACCGCACCCGCAGACGACGGCAACGACGCCCTCGTGCGGGTTAATCCCCGCGCTCTTGCGATAGGGGCCGTCTCCGTCCGGATCTCCGTCGCCGTCGTCTATGACCTTTTCTTCGATGATCATCGGCGTCTCGTAGAGCCCGTCGATCAACATGGTCCGTTCGTACGTGTGGGAGTGCCCGTTTAGGACGAGGTCGACGCCGCCCTCTTCGAGGATGGGCATGACGTGATGGCGCACGTCGATCAGACCCGACTCGGTGTCACTGTCGTGCGTGCCCTTGGAGTACGGCGGGTGGTGGAAATACGCTACGATCCAATCCGCCTTGCCCTCCTCCCGGACTCGGCGCAAGTTTTCTCGCAGCCATTGGGCTTGCCGGCCCTCGGGGCCGAGGTCGATCCCGTACGAACACAGGCAGATGAAATGCACATTGCCGTAGTCAAAGCCGAAGTAGCTCAAGGTCCCCGACCCAATCCCGCCCGCCTCGCCCTCGATCGGCAACCGGAAGGCGTCGTAATACGGGCCGATGTCGCTCTCCCCGTCGGAGGTGACCCCTTCGTGATTGCTCATGGTGGGCCACAGCACAACGTGCCGCAGCGTCTGTCGGTACGGTAGGAAAAAGTGCTTTTGAAACTCGGCGTCGGTGCCGCTCGAGTACGCCATATCCCCAAGGTGAAGGAAAAGATCGATGGGTTTGCCGTCGGCGCGCGCCTTTTCGAGCATGGCGTTGTGCACGTCGGCCTGTGCTTGATTCCCCTTCCCTGAGTCGCCTACGGCCCAAAAGCGGATGGGCACGCGGGCCCCCGGCTCAGGGCTCGTCGTAAAGTAGTGCTCGCCGTCGCCTCCTGCAATCAAGCGATCCTGGTCGTAAATGGCGTAATAGTAACGCGTGGCGGGCTCTAATCCCTTGACGACCACACTGTACTGATGTGCGTCAAACGGGCCGCTGTGAAGCCGAGTCGCCCCACTTCCCGCCGCTTGCTTGCGCTCGATATCAGAGCCGCTGTAACTCCACGCCCATTCCCCCGGGGCGAGCCCGACCTTGACGATTGGATCGATCTGCCGCCCTGTGCGCCATTGGATCGCGATCGACTCATGAGTGCCGCACGTGAGGTATGGACCGCGGAAGTACTGCCGGTCAAACTCGATCAGCTCATCGCCGTCCAAGCGCACCCGCACGAGCAGCGGGGCCGCTTCGGCCACCCCGTCGACTTGGACGCGCGTGATGTTCCGCTCGGGCCAGGGGTTGTCTTTGAGCCAGTGGTGTTCGTCGGTGCGCAGGTGGGTGTGGCTCGGCCCGGTCGTGTGCGGCCGGTCGGTCGGCAAGTAGTAGCTGTCGGTGTGCAGATATAGAATCGGTCTGTCAAACCGCCTCGCTGCGGACCGCAAGGAACGGACAAAGCGTTGGTGGTGAGCGCTTGGAAATGCGTGAGCAAAGATCACGGCGGCCCGGGCCCACGCCTCGGCCGAAGAAAAACAGGCGAGAAGCCACCGGTCGGCACGTTCGAGCTGCGCCTCGAACGCCTCCGAGTCCGGATCTCCACACGGCAAGTCGATCCCGACGAAGAGGACGCCTCCCCGCTCAAAGGCGAAGTTGTCGGGGTGGATTGCCTGGCGGCCCTCACCTTCGGCCGTGTCCAGCGGCGAAAGAGGCCTGCGATCGCCCTTCCACTCGTCCGCCGGACTTCGAAAGTGCTTCGCCCACAGGGCCCGCTGCTTGGATTCCACCTCGGTTTTTCCAGGTAGGACGAACGTTCGGCCTCGTTGATTTTGTAAAAGCTCCGAGAGGCGCTCGTATCGAAGCTCGGGAGGGGCATGCTCCATCACGCTGCCAAGATGGATGAGGAAATCGCCTTGTCGCACGGCGTAATCGCGCTCCATCAACTCGGCAAAGATCCTCTCGTCTTCCGGCTTCGACGGGCCGACTCCGACTGCGGCAAATGAAACTTCAAACTGTTCGACGACGGAATCGGTGAAAATCGCCGCTGACATTTGCTCCAAATTGCCTCGTCCTTTCGTTGCGCCCGACCTTGTCAGCTAGAGCCAGAGCTGATGAGCGTGTGGACGGACGTCAAATGGGGACGCATGCTAAACGGATTTCCAACGCAGGAAAAACGAACTGTCCCCCAAAAACAATAACGGGATACCAATATGGTATTACGCATGAGCGACTGTTTTCCTATCGTTACAGAAAGGGAGCGTCTCCAGTGCCCGTAACGCAAAACATGCAAGTACATACGGTCTTTTCGAGCTGTGCCAAGCGGGAGATGGAAATCCCGGCGATCTTTGAAGAGGCGCACGCGCATGGACTAGAGCTCATCGCCTTCACGGACCACCTAAACACGCCAGAACAGTGGGACATCCCAAGCCGGGTGCGGGAGCAGATGGTCGAGCCTCCGCCGGGCCTCGCGGTGCTGGTCGGTTGCGAGGCCCAGATGACCGCGCCCGACCGGGTATCGATCACCCCCGAGGTTGCAGCCAAGTGCGACGTCGTGCTCATCGCCTGCAACCACTACCATCTAAGGAGCGTCGAAGGGCCCGAGCAGGGCAGCGCCGCCGATTGGGCCGCCCATCACCTGGCAATGATCGAGGGAGCGATCGACACCGGCTTTTGTGACGTGATTCCGCACCCCTTCGTCTTGGGGAAAGTGGCGGACCGCG
This sequence comes from uncultured Clostridia bacterium, assembly GCA_964424335.1. GTDB lineage: Bacteria > Bacillota > Limnochordia > DTU080 > RSA5 > CAYRIY01. The sequence goes on along the minus strand of CAYRIY010000007.1, from coordinate 29,371 downwards.
TCGACGTGGACGCAGTGCTCGCGTCGTACGACTGGAATGCCCTAAGTGAAATCTTATGCAAGGCGGCCGAGCGCCGGGTCGCCTTCGAACTCAACCCTTCGCAGGTCGAGCGCCACTTTGATTTCATGCGCCGCATCGTGCAGGAAGGGCGGGCGGTCGGGTGCCGGTTTTCCATCGGCAGTGACGCCCATCAGCTAAAGTACGTCGGCTACGATCACTTCCCTGGGGGCATCGACGGCGTGGAGGATTTGCTCGAGCGGCTGGGCCTCGACCCGGACGGCATCTGGGCGCCGGCAAAGGAGCGAGCCCATTGAACGCCGCG
>CAYRIY010000007.1:0-28949 GCA_964424335.1 uncultured Clostridia bacterium | reverse complement strand
TCGACCCGGACGGCATCTGGGCGCCGGCAAAGGAGCGAGCCCATTGAACGCCGCGGGATCAGGCGGCCCGTTTCTGCCGCTGGACGGTGACATCCGCACGCTCGATCAGCACATTCACGCGGGCCTCGAGCGGACTCCTCCGCTCGATCAACTGCTTGCGTTTCTCGCCCGGGACGGCAGACGGCACGTAGGGCTCCTCGATCACTCGTTCCTTTTTGAGTACGGACCTGAAAAGCTCGCGGAATTTCGGGCCCGAGGCAACATCCCTGAGAATTACCCGCAAGGTAAGGCCGGGATGTTCGCCTTTTTCGACGATGTCGCGCGCTGGAAAGCAGACCCCCCTGTGCCCGACATGACCATCCTGCAAGGACTCGAGGTGTACGAGCGGGATGTGCCAGACGGAGGGCTCGCCCATATGCCCAAGGAAATCCTCGAGCGGCTCGACTTTATCGGCTACGAGTACAAAGTGGACGGTTGGAACGAAGACGCGCACGTCGCGGGCCAAAAGCTCGCCTTTGCCGCCATGGAAGCGAAGCGGCTGTACGAAGCCTCAGGTGTGCCGGCCTTCCTCTGTCACCCGTTTCGCGCGACGCTCAGTCCCTTGCGCCGAGCGGGGCTCGGCCACGATCCTGCCCTTTCAGGGCGCGGCGTCTTTCCAGAACGAGCGATGGACGCATGGATCCGGGCCATCGATCCACGGTGCTGCCTGATCGAAATCAACTACCGGGAACTCGCCGCCCAACTGCGGGAGTACCCCCTGTTTGCCGAGATGACACGCGCCTGTGTGCAACAGTTGAAAGCGGCAGGCGTGGTGTTTTCGTTTGGCAGCGACTTACACGCCAAAGGCGCGTTCACGCTGCCCGCCGGACGGCTCGAGACGTACGAGCCTGAGAAACTCCTCGATCTGCTCGGCCTTTCGACATCCGACTTTCGCAAGATCAAACGCCGGACTGACGCATCTTGAGGACGGCTTGGACCCGATCGCGCACGTGCAGCCTGGCGTAAATCTCACTCACGATGTTTTTGACCGTTCCCTCGGAAAGGAAGAGCTTTGCGGCAATCTCTTTGTTGGTGAGGCCGGACGCGATCAGCTCGAGCACCTCTTTTTGCCTTGGCGTCAAGGGCTCGTCGGGAGGCTCGTCGTCCTGACGGGATGCGACGAGCCCCCGGGCCAAGTCGCCCGGAATGAGCGTTTCGCCCGCGACCAAGAGGCGGACGGCGTTCGCTAGGTCGTCGGGGTGGATGTCCTTTAGGAGATAGGCGCTGGCGCCCGCCTCGAGACACTTGCGCACGAGGTCATGATCGTCAAAGGTCGTGAGCGCGAGGACGGGTAGCTGCGGGCACATCGCTTTGAGCCGTCGCGTGCATTCCACGCCGTCCATCACCGGCATGCGCACATCGAGCACGGCAATGTCCGGCAGCTCTTTTTCAGCGGCCCGGACCGCTTCCTCGCCGTTTACGACTGCGTCGACCGCAAAATCGGGCTGCATTTCAAGGAGCGCCTTCAACCCGTCGCGCACAAGCGTTTGATCTTCGGCCAACAAGATGCGAATCATCGTCGCTTCACCCCAACTTCGACGCGAAATCCTTTCCCGGGAGCCGTTTCAAACCGCAGCGTTCCCCCAAGCGCCTGCACGCGGCTCACCATGCCGACGATCCCCATGCCGGGCGCATACTGATCGGCGCCGACCCCGTCGTCCGCGATGCGCAAAAAGAGCCTCTCCCCCGTCGCCTCCAGCTCCATGCGTACACGCTTGGCCTTGCCGTGGCGGACCGCGTTGGTCAGCGCCTCTTGCGCCGTCCGGTAGAGCGCGTCGGCGATCTCTGGTGCGACGTCGGAAACGTTTTCAGGGCTGGGCGCAAACGACACCTGTACGCTCGGTCCGCCTGCCGCCTCGAAATCTTCGGCCAGCCGGCGCAGCGCTTGGTCGATTCCAAGGCGCGCCGGGCTCTTCACTCCCGCTCGCAGCGCCTGCCTGACCTGATCTAACGTGCTTCTGAGCGACTGTTCCAAAGATGCGAGCTGGGCCCTTGCTTTTTGGGGATCGACCTCGATGAGCTTTTGCGCGATCTGCGCCTGCAGGAGCGTGCCCACGAGGGCATGTCCAAGCGTGTCGTGAAGGTCCTCAGACATCCGCTGCCGCTCCTCGGCCGCAGCGAGCTCGCGGGTCTTTTCGGCGAGGCGGGCGATGCGCGCCTGCGCGAGCTCGAGCTCCTCCACCGTCCGCCGATGGACCTCCTCCTCTTCCACACGCAGGGCAAACTGCCGCCCAACCCAAGCGGAGGCGGCGATCGCGGCGATGTAGGTCAGTGTGGACTCAAACGCGATCGGCGCCGCCAACAAGGCGTAGCTCGCGCCAATGGCAACGGCTCCGATCCCAAAAGCGCCGACGCTCCATGCATGCGGACCCACGGCCGCAATGCCTCCGATCGAGGCGCACAAAACCAAGGCGGTTGCGAGCCCGGGCGATACAACAAACGCCGCTGACGCCGCCATGCACTGCACGGCGGCCCAAAGCGGACGAAGCGGTCCAGGACGCGGGCCCTGCAGCGGGAGCTCGACGACGAGCACGAGCGAGAGCAAGATCGCCAGGGCCACCGTCTGCTGCCTTGCTCCCGCATCCCAAAGCCAGACGAGGACCGAGACCAAAACCACGCCGTACCTCAGCGCATGGAGGGACCACGCCTGTTGAAATTGCCTCACTTGGGCATCGCCGCCTCTGGGCTCCCTCACACGCGATCACGCCTCCATTCGCCTCAATCCTTGGACCCCGAGGACGATCCCGAGGACGCCTACGAGGATCAAGATGGCAAGCGGCCCGGTCTGGCTAGCGATTCCTTGGTACACAAATCCGCCATCGAGCGCCTCCATCGACCAGTATATCGGATTCACGACCGTGAGCCGCTGGATGTTTGCGGGCGCCCCATCCAAGGGAAAGAACGCCCCGCCGAACATGGCCAAAAGGCTCGGCCCGGCTCCGACGATCAACTGCAGGTGTCCCTCATTTCTCACGAATCCCACGATCCCTACGGCGATGCCGGCGCACGCGAACAGGGCTACAGCCGTTGGGAGCAGGAGCGCCGACCAACCGGCCGCGAGCCAATCAAATCCTAATATGCCCGTGATCGAGAGGACCAGTGCGGCTTGTATCACGCCGGTCACCCCGATCGAGACCACGTGCGCGGCGACCACGTCGCGGTATGGAATGCCGCAGGCGAGCGTCCTCGCGAGCGTGCCTCCTTTGCGCTCCTCGTGAATGTTTCCGGCTCTCGTGATGAGCGCCGTCAGACAAAAGATCAAAAAGACCGCAAACGTCGCTCTGAGGGCCGGAAACGAGTCCAACCGGTCGTCGCCGCGGGGATTGTCGTACACGACGGGCCCGCCGGCGGCTGCCGATTCTCCAAAGCCGCCAAACCACATCGATAGAACAAAGCTCATGACCACGGGCATCACCAGGATCCACAGGAGATCTCCTGGCGAGCGGTACGTGCGGTACACCGACATGGCCGCCATCGTTGCAATCCTTCGTATTGTCGACATCGCTTAAGCCTCCCCCTTCGCACGCACGACCGAAATCGACCAACCCGCAAGCAACAGGCAGAGCGCCACGACGAGCAAGAGTGCGACTTTGCCCGCCACCTCCGCGAGGCTGCCGCCCGCGGCTATGGCGAAGTATCCATCGAGCACGATGCGGTTGGGCAGCCACGCAAACGTATCTGCAAACCACGACGGCAAGACCGCAAGCGGCACGGTCGATCCGCCCATCATCGACATGATGATGATGAGCGTGCTTCCGGCGCTTTCGACCGCCTTGGGGCTTGGCGGCATCGTCGCCATGATCAGAAAGGAAATCGAAGCAACCCCTGCTGAGCCTGCGAGGGTCACCGCGGTCCACGCCAGGGGATCGCCCCATTCGACCCCAAAAATAAGCCGCGTCGCTAGTGCCATCACGCCCGCAAAAATGACCCCGACCACGAAAGCTGCCGCGTACCCTGCGACCAGGTAGGCGGTGCGCGATACGCCCAAAGTCCGAATGCGGCCGTACGCTCCCGACGAACGGTCGCCGACGCTGTAGACCATCATCGAGTGAACCGTAAACATCAGGAACATGATCATAATCCCGACGCCGAAGTACTCAAAGGAGCTGAGCTGGGACGAGGGCGGCGCATTCGGATCGCTCGCTTTCTCAGCCTCCGCGTCCTCGGCGCCGTGAAGCGCTTCAATCTCCTTTCGCAGCACGCCGCCGACGATCTCGAGGACCACGCTTCCAGGCGGAGCGATCACGCGAAACGGCTGCTCTGCATCGTCCGGCGGAACAATGACCGCAGCATCGCTGCGCCGCGCCAGCACGGACGCCCGTGCGTCGTCTTCGTCCGCCACGAGGTCGACCGAGAAAAAGTCCGGGCTTGCAATCATGGCCTCGATGACCTGCGAAGTCGATGCGTCGCCGCCGGCAACCGCCACTTGGTACGGCCTCGCCGGCGTGAAATCAGTCGAAAAGAGCCCTTGCATGCTGACGCCAAGCACGTAGATGATCGCAAGGGGCAGTGCGATCCAAACCCAACCGCCATCCAAAGTGAGCCGCCTCAGGCGCTGACTTGTGATCGCGCTTACGCTTTTCCACAAAGGAATCATGCGCTCTCGCCCCCGTTCTCCCTCGCTTCATGGTCCCGCAACGCCTTGCCTGTGAGCGATAAGAAGACGGTCTCCAGGTTGGGCGTTTCAAGGCGCATGCCGTCGAGGGGGACGCCCGTGTCGCGCAGCGTGTTGATGAGCTCCGGCGCCTGGCGAGAACCTTGGGGAAGCAAGAAGCGCATCTCGACGCTTCCAACCTCCATGGGCACGTTGACCGATCGCTTGAGCGCGTCCAAGTCCACCGCGTTTCCAAGCGCGCCCGAGGGCGTGGGCAGGATGAGCGTCACGCTGTCGCCCGCAAGGGCCCGTACCTCGTCAACCGGGCCCTGAGCGATGATCTTTCCCCGGTCCATGATCGCCACCCGCCGGCAGAGGTACTCGACTTCCTCCATGTAGTGGCTCGTGTAGATGATCGTCATCCCTTCGTCTGCCAGGCGACGAACGGAGTCCAAGATGTGACGGCGGGATTGAGGATCGATGCCGACCGTCGGTTCGTCAAGGAGAAGCACTCTGGGGTTGCCGAGGAGGCCGATGGCGATGTTGAGCCGCCGTTTCATGCCGCCCGAAAACTTTGAGACCCGCCGGCCCGCATCGTCCTCGAGCGCGACGATCTTGAGGACGCGGCTGACTTCTGCAGCGCGCGCGGCTTTGGGCACGCCCCGCAGCTTGGCGAAGTAGTTGAGGTTTGCCTTGGCGGACAAGTCCTCGTAAAGCGCCAGGGACTGGGGCACGACCCCGATCATCGCTTGCGCTTCTCGCACAGAGCGCCGGACGGACACGCCGCCGATCCACACATCGCCCCCGTCCGGACGCAACAGTCCCGACATGACCGCAAGCGTGGTCGACTTGCCGGCGCCGTTCGGCCCAAGGAGGCCGAAGGTCTCCCCTTGATGCACGGCAAATGAGACGCCGTCCACGGCGGTGGCGCTTCCGTAGCGCTTGCGCAGTTCCTCGACGACGACGATCTGCTGCGCGTCCGCATGCTTTTTCGCCTTTGCCGCCGCATTCGTAGTAAATTGGGACATAAAAACGCCTCCCTTCTCGTCTTGCAAAGCGGCAGATGGTAACCGCTTCGCAAGACGAGTATACGAAAGGGAGGCGAAACGCCACTAGTGACCGCGGTCATGAGTTAACAAGTAGGCGGTCGTCGGCAGCACGAGCCGTCGTCGGCGGGCCCTAGCGATCAAAGCTCGATCTCGGCCACGCGTACGACCAAGTTGGTCCCGTACGGAAAGCCCGTGAGCCTTATCGATGCAAAGCCCTTCTCCACGTTTTGGGCGACGTCGAGCGGCTCGCCGTTGTCCATCCACTTGGCGGACTTGATCTTGCGGGTGATTCCGCTCAGCGTGCGGGGGCCTGCTCCTCCGGCTGCGACGGTCACGTTGGCGTGGCCGTGGACGGAAAGGTCGAAGACAAACAGGTAGAGCTTGCCGTCCGCCTCTAACACGAAGTCCCGACCGGCGCACTTCACGTCGGTCGGCTTGCCTTCGTAGATCGGCTTGGCGTGCATTGCTACCCAGGCTCCCGACCGCTTCAACGTCGCCGATTCATACTCCGGAATGGCGCCTCCGGCCGTCGGACCCACGTTCAAAAGGTAGTTGGCGCCCACTTTGCGGCAAAGGGCCAGGTTCTCGATGACCTGGGCGGGCGACATGTAGTTGAAGTCATTCGTCGCGATGCCCCAGTGGCGATTTAGCGTCTGGCACATTTCACCGGCGACGTACTTTGGCCAACCCTCCCGGTTGACGGGCTGCGGCAGCCCCTGCTCAAACGTCGTGCTGTCGATCTCAGGATGGCCGACGACGCCCCTTGCCGAAAGTCCGGTATTGTTGATGATCATGGCCTCAGGCTGGTGCTTGCGGATCATGCCGTACAGCCGGTCTTCCTTCCAATCCGATTTGGGCCGAGACCAGTTGCCGTCGAACCAAATGCCGCCGATGGGGCCGTACTGCGTGCAGAGAATCTCCACCGATGCGTGAAGGTAGTCGAGGTACTCGTCGAAAGCCGCTTCGTCGCAGGTGTGCGAACCTTTTCGCCAGTCGAGCGTCGTGTGGTAAAAGAACGGCACGATCCCCTCGCTGCGACAGCCCTCGACAAACTCGGCGACCAGATCCCGGCCTGCGGCGGAGTGGGGCGCGTCGTAGTCGCTCAAGCCCCGCGTGTCGTATAGTGAGAAACCATCGTGGTGGCGGGTGGTGAGCGTGATGTACTTCATGCCCGCCTCCTTGGCCAGACGGGCAATGGCGCGGGCGTCGAAGTCGGCCGCCGTAAACGAAGAGGTCAACGTCTCGTACTCCGATAGGGGAATCGGCTGCTGGTGCATGATCCACTCGCCTTTTCCAATCAGCGAGTAAAGGCCCCAGTGAATGAACATGCCGAAAGCCATGCGCTCAAAGCGCTCGATGCGCGGCGCTGGCGCCGGAACTGCCATGACGATCTCTCCTTTTGGTCACGTGACTCGCGAGCGTCTAGCGCGCGCGTGTCTCCCGCAAGTAGGTCAACACTGCGGCGACTCGTGGTTGAACCTCGCCGCTTTGACTTTCGATGCCCATCTTGTCGTAGATTCGATTGATGGCATTCTCCACGGACTTGTTTGCAATGCCGATTTGATCGGCGATCGCGCGGTTGGTAAAGCCCGCTGCGATGAAGCCGAGAATCTCGCGCTCGCGATCCGTGAGCTGCGCGACCGGGCTTTCTTGCCGTGCGGATAGACGCTGGATGATCCGAGGATCGAGGACAATCTCTCCGCGCATCGTCCCTTTGACCGCTCTTTGCAGCGTCGCGACATCGGACACCGAGTCCTTCATCAGGTACGACCAGCCCGACATCGCTTGCCTGCGATACGCGCTGATGAAGGCATACTCGAGGAAGTTGGAGAGGAGGACGATCCCGATGTTCGGCCGGCGCCTTCGCAAGTGCAGACCGAGCTCGTGACCGTTCATCTTCCCCTCGATCTGGATGTCCAAGATCGCGACGTCGAAAGAGAGCGAGTCGAGCTCAGCCAACACATCGGCGGCGCTTGAGTAAGATCCCACGATACTGATTTCAGGGTCCGTCGCGAGCGAGATCTCGAGCATCTCACGAAAGAGGGGCTCGTCCTCCACGACGACGACCTTCACCTGCAACACGGCTACGGCTCCTTTTGCTGCTTGGAAACGGGGGAGCACGCTTCCAGATAGGAACGGTTCTATTTACAGAGAATTACTAACGCAAATGTGTACCCTTGCTTTTCGTTTGTTCTCTCTTTCTGCGGCCCTCCTTCTTGCTACGACGGTGAGCCATGCCGCTCCTCGCGCCTTAGACGGAATTGTCGATCTCACGGCATGGAGCTTTCAGTCAGGTGACATCGCGACGCTTGACGGCGAGTGGGAGTTTTACTGGAGTGCATTCCTCTCGCCGCAAGCGCCCGAGTCGCCAGAGCACACGAGTGCGCCCAGAAAGATCGTCGTGCCGGGCGCGTGGAACGCATACCGCGGCCCGACCGGCAAACCCGTGGGGGGAGACGGCTTTGCCACGTATCGACTGCGCATCCTGCTTCCAAGCGAGTACCCCAAGGCCGGTGCGCCGGGCGACCCAAGTCCGAGCGATCTTGCCGTCTACGTACCTTACGTGAACACGAGCTACGAGCTTTGGATCGACGGGGAGCTCAAGGCCTCAAACGGCGTCCTTGGACGCACACGCTCGCAAGGCGAACCGCAGTTTCGACCCCAAATCGCGGTATTCACGCCCAAGAGCAATCAAGTAGACTTGGTGCTGCACGTTTCGAATTTTCACTTTCGAAACGGAGGGATTCCACGGAGCCTCGAACTAGGCGCCGCGGACCAAATCATACTGAAACAACGTCGGCTCGAAGCCACGGGAGCCGTGTTGTTTGGCGCCGCCCTCATCATGGCGATCTTCTTTGCCGGCATCTACGCTTTGCGCCGAGAGAACGTGGCCGACGCCTACTTTAGCCTATTTCTCTTCTCCATCGCGACGCGAATCCTCGTCACCGGAGATCACGTCTTGGCCCGCGTCCTGCCCGGCTCCTCGTGGGAGCTTGCGCTCAAGATCGAGTACATCACCACATACCTTAGTCCCGCGCTCTTCCTATACTTTGTTCGCGCGCTCTTTCCCCAGGACGTATCGGGGTTGGTCGTTAGGGCGTGGACGTTTGTCGCTGCCGCTGGGTCTGTAATCACCCTCGTTTTTCCCGGCAGAGTTTCATCGCAGCTCATTCCAGCGTACATGGGTCTTTTGGCGATCCTTTTGCTCTACTTGGTGTACGTCGGGATCCGGACTGCGATCCGGCAGCGCTCTGACGCGCTCCTTTTTGTATGGGGCATGGCCGCAACCGTCGCCTGCGTCTTGGTCACGCTGCTTCGATATGCGGACATTGTCAACGTCGTGGACCTCGTTCCCCTCGGCGCTACGATCATGATCCTCACCCAGGCCTTGATTTTGGCGAGGCGATCGGCACGCTCACATCGCCAGGCGGTAGCGCTTGCGGCGGAAAACGCTCACATGCTCGAGAAGACCGAGTGGCAACTGGCAAAGCTCAAAGAGTACCGCCGCCTTATGACGCTCAGAGAAGAGAACTTGCGCCGCCGCATCGCGGAAACGTTGCACGGCCGCACCCAAGGGCGACTCTTTGCCGCGCTCCGCCGAATTGAGCTGGCCCAAGCAACGATGGCACAAGACACGTCAAAGGCAGGTGAACACCTCTCCGACGCCAGGGCGCTCATCGATCAAGTGCGCGAGGAGGATATCCGCACCACGGGCAAGCAGCTCCATCCTACGGCCGTGGGCGCCGGCATCGTCGCAGCCGTCGAATCCTTACTCGACACCTTTGAAGAGAGCGTCCAGGTCCATTTCGACGTCGACCCGCACGTCGAAGCGCTGGATCAACCGGAGGGCGGGCTCCCCTACGATTTGCGGCTCGGCATCTACCGCATCGTCGAAGAAGGCCTCAACAATATATCAAAGCACGCAAAAGCCAGCGCGATCCGCGTCTCGCTCGCGCTTGACGAAAGGCACGATGGCGAAAGCCGAGTTCTCAACCTGACGCTCACGGACGACGGCGTCGGTTTTGATCCGGACCAACGCGCCTCGATGGGCCTCGGCCTTCAGACGATCGACGCCCGCGTCGGAGACCTCGGGGGCGAATGGACGTTCACGGGCGCACCCGGAAAAGGCGCGACGCTGCGTGTCTCGATTCCCCTGCCGCCATCTGCTTCTACCAGGATCGCCTGAAATCGGACGCGGCCGCTAGAGTGCGTCCACCTCAAAGTCCGCCGAAATGAGTCACCCACTTGGCCGCCCGACCTTGTCGGCCCGGCCAAGCCACAAGCGGATGAAATTCCTAGCGGGCCAGCATTGCTGGCCCTATTGGGCGGCAAGTGGGGACCGCAGCCAACCGGTTTTTCAGTAGAGAGGAAACGCGAACCCTACTTCGGCGCCGCCGAGCTCGCTCGAGCTTTGGGCAAAGACTTGACCGCCTTGAGCCTCCACGAGACTCTTTGCGATCGCAAGGCCGAGACCCGCTCCGCCCCGCTCGCCGCGGCGAGCGCTCTCGCCGCGATAGAAGCGATCGAAGACCTTGTCCTCTTCCCCGCGAAAGCCCGGGCCTGAGTCTTCGACCGAAACAAGCCCCATAGCGACACCGTTTGAGTCACCGGACCGCTTTGTCAGAGGCGACTTTTGGCGAACGCTGATCCGAATGCGCCCGCCCGGGGGCGTGTGCCCCAAGGCGTTGTCGATCATGTTGAGCGCCACCTGCTCGATGCGGTCGGCATCGCCGATGACGACCACCGGCCCCGCAGCGACGAGATCCAGGGATACCCCTTTCGCCTCTGCCTCGGGTTGGGACCGCTTGACGACTCGCTGCAGGGCCTCGCTAAGATCGACAGGCTCCCTCTTTAGAAAGAGCCTCCCTTCGTCGGAACGGGCGAGCTCAAACAAGTCGCTGACCAGTCTGCCCAGGCGCCTTGACTCTTCGGCCAAGATGGCGCCGTACTCCCGCACCTGGGTTTCGCTATTCGCAAGTCCCTGCGCCAGCGCGTCCGCATACCCTTGGATGTAGCTAAGTGGCGTGCGGAGCTCGTGAGAGACGTTGGCAAAGAACGCTCGACGTCCGTCCTCAAGCGTTTTTAGAGACTCGCCAAGGTGGTTGATGGCGTCTGCCAAATCCCTCAGCTCGTCCTCGCTTTGCACCTCCACCCGGGCGTCGTACTCGCCTTGCGAGAGCCGATGCGCCGCATTTCGCATTGAAAGGAGCGGACGGACCACCTGGCGGGAAAGGATCCAAGCGAACAACACGAGGAGTAGAAAGAGGACGCAGCCTGCGGCCGCAAAGAGGATTCGGATGTCCCGGAGCGCGGACCGCACTTCGTCGGCCGAGCGAAAGACGAGCACGCCGCCCTCCACCCGCTCGTCGCGCACGATCGGAATTGAAGCGACGAAGAGGCTTCCGGGGAGGGTTTGGTCCGAGGCCAGCCTAACGGCCGTCTCCCCGCTCAGTACCGAGGCGACTTGAGCGCTCGAAAGCCGCCGTCCCACCTGCTCCTGCAACGGGCCGACCCCCGCGGTGACGACGCCCTGGGCGTCAATGACGAGCAACGGGGTGCCGGTGATCTCGGCGATGAGGGGGATTGCCGCCGTCGTGCCGGGGCCGGGGGCGCGGCTGATCAGGTTGGCAAACCGACGTCCGGTGCCAAGCAGTTCCTCGGAGTTTTGTTCGTAATAGAAATCGACGATCGCCCGGTCGAGCGCGAACGCCACCGGCAGCAAGACGAGCGTCACGATGAGGAGTATCCAAAGCCAGAGCTTGAGTGAGATTCCTAGCGCAACGCGGCCGGATCGAACCTGTAACCCACGCCCCAAACCGTCACCAAACTCCCTCCGACCCCGCCCCGGCCAAGCTTGCCTCGGAGCGTCTTGATGTGTGCGTCGACCGTGCGCGTCTCGACGAACGCCGCGTCCCCCCACACGTGCAAGAGGAGCTCCTCCCTGGTAAAGGCCGTTCCGGGAGAGCGGGCGAGAAACGCGAGCAAGTCAAACTCCTTCGGCGTCAAAGTGAGTCGCTCGCCGTTCACCTCGGTCGTGCGGGCATCCAAGTTGATCTTGAGTCCGGGAAAAGAAATGGTGGAGGCGCCGCCATCGCCCCTGTCCGCCTCTCGTCCGCCTTCAGACCGGCGGATCAAGGCCTCAAGGCGCGCCACGAGTTCCCGAGGATCAAATGGCTTGGTCAAGTAGTCGTCGGCGCCGGCTTCAAACGCTTCGAGCTTGTCTTCGACGTCGGAAAGGGCCGTCAGCATCAGCACCGGCGTGTCATACTCCTCGCGGATCCGCCGGCATACCTCCCAGCCGTCCATCCCAGGCATCAGGATATCGAGCACCACCGCATCGAACGGGCGGCGTGCAATGAGCTCGATCGCCTCGCTTCCGGAGGATGCCTCGCTCACTTCAAACGTCCGCTCGAGATGGAGCCTAAGGAGGCTCCTCATGCGCTCTTCGTCGTCGACGACCAAAACCCGGTGGGACACCCGACGCTCAATCCTCCTCGAGAACCAGGCTCCTCAGCTCGCTTGCAGCCACGCCCTCCTCTTTGGTCCGCTGCACGAGGCGATCCATCATGCGGGCCCGCCGCTTGCGGTAGACGCCTTCGCCGACGGCGCCTTCCGCGAAGGCAAGCTCGAGCCTGGCGATTGCCCGTACGATGCCCTCGATCTCAGAGAGCGCGTCGTGCGCCCCGGCCTCAGGAGCTTGGGTCCGCGGCCGATCGGTGCGGCCCTTCCTCCATTGCCCAAAGGCCGCGACGCCCACCAACACGAGAAAGCCGATCCAAACCACCGCTGGAAGACGCCCGAGCGCTCGAACGATCCCCGATCCCGGAATCTGGTCTGGCGTCGCCAGCGTGGGCAGGTGTTGCAGCGCGGGATCCCACCCAATGGCGAGCGCTCCGTCCGCGGGCCTCAAGATCGCCTGCCACACCGTCCCCGGTGCAATCCATGCGCTATTGGTGACAAGCAGCGTCTCCCCGGCAAACTCTTCAAAGCCGCTCTGATCAAAACCGATGCCAAACACACGGAGCTCCTCGGGCGACGTCAGCAGCGCAAGCCGTTCGGTCGGATGAAGCACCTCGCGGACAAGACCGAACGGCCACCGCACCGCCGGAATTTCGTACTGAAGCGAGTAGCGGCGCGTCTCCCCGGGCCTGAGCGGCTGGTCGTCCACGACGACGTCCGCCCCTTCGACGAGGCGCAACGTTTGGGTCTCAAGACCGACGGCCCCCGCGACAATCGGCAGGCGCACCTCGTCGACGGTCGCATCGCTGATGTTGGTGACCGTGACGAGGTTGAGCAAAAGGAGGCGACCTTGCGCGAACTTGAGGACGATCGTTTCATTTGGAATCGCGACGGCGACGCCCATCGGCGCCTCTCCGCTTTGGGCGGAGACACTCGTGGGCGCAAGCAATCCGATGAGAATGCCGGCGCCTGCGATCACGGCCCACACGACGAGCGGGGACACCGATGGGCGATGTTCCCTACGTGAGCCGGCGCCTCCTTCGAGGCGCTCTTCGAGTTCGTCGATCACCCGCTGGGAGACGTCTCGCTCGCGCCGCAGTTGCTCCAGAGCGCCGGGAGCGATCTCCGAATAGACCGCGTCGTACTCGGCCTTGCCAACCTTGCCCATCTGATAGTCGTACTCAAGCTCCGCGAGGGACGCCAGCGCGTGCTCCGTCTCCGCCCTGGCCTGCGCCTTGCGGGGCCAAAAGGCAAATGCGCCGCCAAGCACCGTAAAGATTCCTCCGGCCCAAATGAGCCACACGAGGGGATTGTAGTACAGTTTAAATCCGACGAAGCTCCCAAAGGGCTCCCAGCCCGCCAAAACAGCGTAGAGGTCGCCTTGCAGGTTGCCGTAGACGGCAGTCTCCGTGGTCGGCCCCATCTCGATCGCGGTCGGATAAAACCGCTTGCTCGGCTTGATGTACCCGAGCGCTTTGCCGTCTCGGCTCACGAGGAGGTCCGCTTCGACCGCAGGCACGCCGCCCTGTTCGATCTCGCGGATGTCAAAGAGGCGCACGGTGTAAGGGCCGACGACAGCCTGCTCACCGACGGCGAGTACGACGTTCTCTTGACGCTGGTAGACGGTGGAGGCAGCGACGCCCACGACGATCAGTAGGATTCCGGCGTGAACGATGTAGCCCCCGTACCGACCCGGGCTGCGATTCATCAAGCGGGGAAGCGCGAGCCACACGGGCTCACCCCTTGACTTCGACCGGACGCTCACGCCCTTGGCAAACTCCATCACGATCGTCGTGAGGACAAAGACGGACGCCGGCAATACCATGAGCGTGACCATCTCACGAATCCCGATTGCGACCAGAAACACCAGCATGAAGAGGGCGTTCAGCGCGGGCCCCGTGAAGTGCCGCTGCAGGGAGCTCTTCGTGGCCCGCCGCCAACCGAGCATCGGGCCGACGCCCATGAGCACGACAAGAGCAAGAAAGAGCGGCCCCGTCACGCGGTCAAAGTAGGGCGTTCCCACCGTCACTTGTCGACCGAGCGCCGACGCGACGAGCGGAAACACCGTTCCCCAAAAGATTGCAAAGCAGGTGGCGACCAAGACGACGTTGTTGGCCAGAAAGCTTGCCTCACGGGAGAGCGGCGACTCGATTGGACGTTGGTCTACGAGGTCCGGCCACCTTCGGGTGAGTCCGTACAGATACGTGGCCGTGACAAAGCCTAAGAATACGATGAACCAAGGCGTGATGTCCGACTCCACAAAGGCGTGAACGGAGGAGAGGATGCCGCTTCGGGTGATCAAGGTGCCAAAGATCGTTAGCGCGTACGTGATCAGGATCAGGGCGTGATTCCACCGCTTGAGCATACCCCGCTTCTCCTGGATGATCCCGGAGTGCACAAACGCCGTTGCGATGAGCCAAGGCATGAACGAAGCGTTTTCGACCGGGTCCCATCCCCAGTACCCGCCCCAGCCGAGTTCCTCGTAGGCCCAGCGGGCGCCGAAGATAATGCCCATGCTTAGGAATGTCCACGCGACGAGCGCCCAGCGCCGGGTACGGCGAATCCACGCCTCATCGCCTGTGAAGAGCGATGCCGCTCCGTAGGCAAATGGAACGGAAAGGCCGATATAGCCCAGATAGAGCATGACCGGGTGCGCCGTCATCCAGTAACTTTGCAAGATCGGGTTCATGCCCGCCCCGTCGGCGGGCGCCGGAAGCCTAACGACGAACGGATCCGCCACCATCGCTACGAGCACCGCAAAGAACGCCGAGATGAGCGCAAGCCCAAGCGCCGCCCCGCTGTCCAGCGCCCGCCTGCGCAGCGCGAGCCTCGAGACGACGAGTCCATAACCCGCCTGAATCCAAAGCCAAAAGAGTAGGGAACCCTCCTGGCCCGCCCAGATCGCCGTAATCTTGTAAACGAGGGGCATGCCGATGTTGCTGCGGTCGGCGACGTACACAAAGGCGAATGCGTCGCTCACAAAGAGCCAAGCCAAGAGGAGGAGTGCGCCCGAGATGAGCCACCAGGCGACGAGGTGCAACCGGTGCCCGATGCGCACCGCACGGGAAGGCGCCATCGGGACGCCGGATACGGGCACGAGCGCCGCCTCGCCCTCGTCCGCAGCCTTGTCGCCCCTGCTCAAAGCGAGCCGGAGCCCGGCGGAAGCGAGCAAGAGAGCAGCCGAGACGATGAGGAGCCATCGTCCGGAGCCCGCCAGTACGTGAACCATCATCTCACTCAAAGACTCATCGCCTCTTTATCCAAGGTACATACCAGGTCGCTGCTTGGCAGGAGGCCCAGGGGCGCCGGCCATCACGAGCGACGCCGTCACATGTACTCCTTGATGCGGGCTTTGAGCGATTCGTTTCGGTCGCCCTCGGCGTCCGCCTCGCCCGCTTCGGTGGCCGCCCTCTTTTTTGTGCGGCGACGAAGGTACACAAACCAAGCGCCCACACCAAACACAAGCCCGCCCGCCGGGAGAAACCAAGCCAAAGCGGCGATCCCTTCGACCGGGGGCGCCATCAAGATCCAGTCGCCGTAAACCTCCCGAAAGCGCTCGACCACTTCTTCGGGCCGCTCGCCCGCAAGCAGTCTGCGCTGGATCTCCTCCCGGATCTCAATGGAGGAACGGGAGTCCGACTCCCATACGGACCTGCCATCACACTCCTGACAGCGCAATTGCTGCGCCGCCTTCTGCAAATCGCGCTGGAAGTTGGGGCCGCCGCGGAGCGCAGTCTGCAAGTGTTGGGCGACGTGGACATCCGCGATCTCACTGTTTACGAGTGAGCTCAAAGTGCCCCTTGCGGTGATGAAGGCGACGGCCGGGAGCGAGCGCACTCCAAGCGCCTGCGTCAACTCCGCGGCCCGGTCGATGACGACCGGCGCCTGCGGCGAGGCGCCCATCAATGCGCTCCGCACGCTTGCAGGCGTATCGGCAACTTGGACCGCGACGACTCGGCCGTTCTCGCCAAGCTGCTCTTGGAGCCGGTCCAAGAGCTCAAAATCTCGGCTGCAGTACGTGCACGTGGCTGAAGAAAATCTCAAGATCAGCGGGCGTCCCCGCCACTCGTCCAACGTGTGGTGCGTCCCGTCGAGTGCGACGAGCTCGTAATTCGGCACGGCGTCTCCGACTTTGACGCCGCCCAGCAAATTGTCGCTGAACGACACGGCGAGAAAGCCCATCAAGGCGACGATCAGCGCCGCCCAAAGGATCCACTTTGATGTCACGTCGCGGCCCTCCCCGGTTCGCCAATGACCCGGTCGAGCTCGTCACGAAGTTGTTCAAAAGTCATCGGCCCCAGCCGGTGAAGCACGGCGGTGCCGTCGGGAGCGACGATCCAAGTCTCGGGAACGCCCTTCACCCGGTAGAGCCTCGCCACGCTTTCCGAGCGGTCGAGAAGGACCGGGTAAGTCACGCCGTAACGTTGTGCGAAGGGCGCAACGATCGCCGCAGGCTCCCGCATGTTGACGCCGAGCACGACGACCCGGTCGCCGTACGCCTGATGGATGGCCTCGAGGGCGGGCATTTCGTCCACGCACTCCGGGCACCAGGTGGTCCAAAAGTTGATGACGACCGCCCGACCTTGAAAATCGGCCAGCGAGACCTGAGATTCATCGAGGGCCGTCAACGAGAACGCTGGCGCGGCTTCACCCACGGTTGCCCTGGCTTCAAGCCCCGCCTGGTAGTAAAAGGCCGCCCCAAGGAAAAAGACGAGCACGCCGAAGGGGATGAACCGATGCCAAGGAGCCCGTCCGGCAGGCTTTGTCCCCACCTTACGCCCTCCTAGCGCTCCCTTTCGAATCAGCGCCGACCCCGCCGGCGCCCATCATTTGCTCCAACGCCTCGATCTGTGTCGACAGCTTCTTGTGCTGCTGGCCAATGTTGAAGACGTACCACGCAATGGCCAGGAAGATGATCGTGTATGCAACGAATAGGTAGACCATTTTGTCCCCTCCTGTGCGTTCTCACCCGGCGCTGATCGTTCACGTGTCGCAGGGACGTTCGGTCGAGCCAGGACGGCTCGACCGAGCGTCCCTGCAGGCAGGAGCGGCCACCCAGGCCACCACCAGCCTAGACCGAGAGCGCCTCGTCCTTGAGCGTCTCGACCCGTTCCTTCAAGCTCTCGACGGCAAACCGGCGTTCCCAAAGCCACAGGCCGAGCGCCGTGAAGGCAACCACCGCCGCCATCATTGTAACAAACATCTCCACGGGCATTCCGATGTCGTCCGGCTGGATGACCACGGGGTGAATGCTGCGCCAAAGACGGGCCGAGAAGTGAATCAGCGGGATATCGAGAAACCCGACGATCCCAAAAACGGCGCCAAATCGCCTCTGTCGCTCGCTTTGCGCGCCTCCCGACTGGATGAGCAAATACGCCACGTAGATGAACCACAGGATCAGCGTGGTCGTAAGGCGCGGGTCCCACGTCCACCACACGTTCCATATCGGCCGCGCCCAAAGGGATCCGGCGATCAACGTGAGCGACGTAAAGAGGACGCCGAGCTCCCCGGCGGTGCGGGCCGCTTGGTTCCAGCGCTCATTGCGCGTGTACAAGTACGCGCCGCTGCACACAGCAACAGCCCCAAAGAAGAGGAACGCATTCCACGCCGTAGCCACGTGGTAGTAAAAGATCCGCTGCACCGGGCCCATCGTCGCCTCGGTCGGGGCGTAGACGAACGCCATGTATAGCGAGATCGGGACGAGGATCGTCGCCAGGATTCCAAAAAAGCTCAGCTTTCGGCCGCTTTGATTGCTTGCTTGCATCTCGATGCCTCCGTTATGCCTCCACGATGTACTCATAAAGCATCGCAGGAATCGCCGTGAACAATACGTCATACACCACAAGCAGGCGGATCCACGTCATCGTTCTAGGATCCATTTCGCCCAGCACGGCAGCCTCGACCACGGCGACTCCACCCAGGGCTACGGGGACCAGGAGCGGAAAGACGATGATCGGCATGATGAGACCTGCGCCCTTGAGCTCGCCCGCGACGGTCGCCATCAGCGTTCCGATCGCGACAAATCCCCACGTGCCCAAGGCAAGCCCAAAAATGAAAAGCCCCGGCCACGCCACGGCGCCAAACGAGAACGCCGCCAAAAAGAGCGGAACGACCACAAGCTCGACGACCGCCATCAACATTAAGTGATAAACAAACTTTCCGACGAACAGTGCGCTGCGATCGATCGGCGCCATTGCGAGACCTCGGCCGTTACCCTCTGCATCGTCGCCCGAGGCGCCCTTTGCCAATCCCAACGTGCCGGCAAAGAGCAGTGCGATCCAGAGCGCTCCGGGAAAGAACCGGCGCGCCTCCCCGCCTTGAATGTCAAACCCAAAGTGAAACATGACGGCGAGCAAAAAAGCGAAGGCGCCGGTGGCGGCCAGCGTCTCCCAGCTCCGTCGCTCGAGGAGGACGTCCTTGCGCACGAGGGCCCGAACGGCACGCAAATAAGGCCTCACGGGTCGATCCCCACCTGCTTTGCGGCCGCGTGTTCGGGCGACCAGCGAGCCTTTTCGACTTCGTCCGTGCGGACGCTCCCGTGTAGCCTGCCGCCCTTGATCTGCACGACCTCGTCAACCACGCTCCAGGCCCGGTCCCACCGATGCGTCACCCAAAGCGCCGAAACGCCCTGGCGTTTGGCTGCCGCAAAGATCGCAATCGCATCTTCGATTCCACGATCATCGATCCCCGTGATGGGCTCGTCCAAGAGCAACACACGAGGTCGGTGCAGAAGCGCCCGGGCAAGCGCCAATCGCTGCAACATGCCTCGAGAGTACCGACCCACCGGTTCGTGGGCGAACGTCGCCAGGTCCACAGCTTCGAGCTGCGCCCTCACGGCCTCCTCGGCCCCGTCGAGGTCGTACAAGTCGGCGTATAACATCAAATTTTCCCAGGCGGAAAGCCCACGATACACCAAGGGCTCGTGGAGCACGACGCCAAGCTCACGGCGGTAGGCGCTCTCTACCTTCCGCACTGGGTCCCCCATAAAATACAGCGCTCCTTGAAAGGGCACGAGCAGGGCGAGCGCTTTGAGCAGTGTGCTCTTGCCCGCTCCGTTTGGACCTACGAGCGCCTTCCACTCACCCGGCCGGAGTTCGAAGTCTGTCGGCCACAAGATCGTTCGTCGTCCCGCCGACACGGATAAGCCCCGAGCAACAAGCACGGCGCTGGAGCTCGCGCCGGCTTCACCCACGGGCCGCGGCCGAGCGCCCACCGGCGTCAGCCGTCTCGTTCCCCTCCACGGTAAAGCGCGACGGGCATGCGAGCATCAGCTTTTCGACCTTAAAGACGCCCTGTTCGTCGAAGCGCCCTTCCAAAATCGCCGGAATGTCGGCCTCGAAATTGTCCGGGCGCGGCCCGTAGTAGACCGCATCCATGCGTGCCCCATTCTCACCTTGAACGGCGAACGACAGCCGCAAATCCCGGGGGCTCCACTCGATGCTGCCAGGTACGATGTCCCCATTTACCCGCATCTGGGCCGAGGTGACGTCTGTCCCTTTTGCCAGGGCCTCTTCGACGGTAAAATAGTACATGGTCGAATCGGAGACGGCTGTGCTGATGAGGTAGGCCAGCCCCCCGCCGATCAGGACCAAAGCAATCAACATCCGTTTCGATTTGCCCATACCAGCGACTCTTCCTCACACTTCACAAGTCTTTTCACGCCTAGCATAACACAACCGCCATCACACGCTCCGCAGGAAATGTGAAGAATGTGTGAAAAGGGAGGAGGCCGAGCAGTGTCACGAGTAGAGGTAAGGCGACGATGGTACCTGATCGGGGCCGTATGCGCCGCGGTCGTACTCGTCTTTTGGCTCTTTGGAAGCCCGCCCGTCGGGCCTTACGAGGGCGAGCGCGCCCTTGACTTCACGTTGGAGACGCTCGCCGGGGATCGGGTCGGATACAAGGATTTGGCAGGCAGGCCGATCTTCGTTAATTTCTGGGCGACTTGGTGTCTTCCGTGTCTTGAGGAAATGCCGATCATTCAGGAGCTGTACGAGGAGTATCCGGGCGCCTTTACGATCGTTGCCGTCTCCGACGAACCGGTCGACACGATCCGCGAATATGTGCAAAAGCACGGATACACCTTTCCGATTTACGTCGACCGAAGCGGCACGATGGGTCAGGAATACCAGGTGCTCTTTATGCCTACCAGCGTCTTCATTGACGCGGGCGGCGTGATTCAAAAAAGGCACCTCGGGCAGTTGAATCGCTCGGATATGCTTTCATACCTGGAGCAGATCGGGGTGCCGATCTAAGGCAATTACTGTCACGCCAAGGAGTCGACCCGCCGATCGGCGAATCACTCAGGCTATTCGGTCGTGCTTAGCGGCCGGTTCGGCGGGCGTTCCACCTAGGGAGCGTTCGACGTTTGTGCCCTTTGGAGGTTTGTTGATGTCAACGCAATCTCGAGTCGCCCTCGTCACGGGCGGCGGCACCGGAATCGGTCGCTCCACCGCGCTCAAGCTCGCAAAGGCCGGAGTCGATGTCGCCGTCAACTACTCTCGATCCAAAGAGGACGCCGAGAGCGCCGTTCAAGAGATCCAAAATCTCGGCCGACGAGCCATTGCGGTGCAGGCGGACGTCTCCAGCGACCCCTCGGTGCGGGCGATGGTGGAAAAGGTATTAGAAACCTTCGGTCGATTGGACATCCTCGTCAACAACGCCGGACAGACGACGTTCGTTCCCTTAGAAGATCTCGAAGCCCTGCAGGATTCCCACTGGGATCAGGCGTTCTCCGTCAACGTAAAGGGCGCATTCAACTGCTCGCGAGCTGCCGCGCCCGCCCTCAAGGAGTCCAGGGGCACAATCGTCAACATTGCTTCCATCGCCGGTATGACGGGACGTGGGAGCTCGATCGCTTACGCCGCCTCCAAGGCGGCGATGATTTCGCTCACCAAATCGCTCGCGCATGTCCTGGCGCCCGATGTGCGGGTCAACGCCGTCGCCCCCGGATTTGTCGACACCCGCTGGACGGAGGGACAGGATGCGTTTCGGGCGTCGGCCCTTGCGATCACGCCACTCGGCCGCCTTCCAGGTCCCGACGACCCGGCCGACGTCGCCGTAGCGCTGGCGCTCGACTTTCATCATGTCACGGGCCAGACGATCGTAGTCGACGGCGGGGCGACGCTCTAGACGCGACGCACTAGATTTCGATGCTTGTGATTTGGACACAAAGCCAGTTTTTTCAATGACTGCCGAACGAGTTTCACAAGGAGGCAACCCCGTGAGCAAAAAGCCAAACAGGAGTTACACCAGGCCTTCTGCCAAGGGCAAAGGACGGACGGCCAAGAAAAACTCCCGCACGCCAATGATCGTAGCCGCCGTAGCGATCATCGTGGTCGTGGGGGCGCTTACCTGGTTTGCCAAAAAGGACCCGATCGACGGCACCGTGTTGGAAGGCCGCGTGCAAGCGTTCGCATCCGAGGGCGCGGCTCACGTTCCCTACGGCCAGACGGTGAACTATCGCAGCAATCCGCCGCATTCGGGAGCGCACTACGCCACGCCGACCAACCCGGGGTTTTATCGCAGTCAAATTCCCGACGAGGTCGTCGTACACAACCTCGAGCACGGCCACGTCGTCCTATACTACAAGCCCGGAGCGCTAACGCCCGAGGACGAGGATTACGTGGCGACGCTTGCCAGGTCGTACACGGCCACATGGGCGGCGTTCCTCGCCGTTCCGCGACCCGAGATGGATCACCCGCTCGTGCTCGCTGCATGGCGCCATCTGCTCCCAATGGAAACGCTCGACCGTGTGCTCGTCGAAGCCTTTATCGACCGGTTCATCGGCCGCGGTCCGGAAAATCCCGTCCGCTAAACTTTAGGCGCCCCCTCGGGGGCGCTTTTCGTTTTCCCCTTGTCCTCGTAGGTGAATCCTCGCGCCCAGGTTTCACGGTACCGGTTCTAAGCGTTCAAGAGGGCCCATATATCTCCGAGAGGAATGGGGGCCGCTCTTTGAACTTGAAAAATCGACCGCTCGTTGCCGGGGCGGTGGCGCTCTTTCTCGCAGGAGTGGCCAACCGCGTCATCGGCACGTTGTACAGAGTCTTATTGGTGCGAACCGCCGGTGAGGAAGTCATCGGCATCTTTCAGATGACGATGCCGGTATACCGGGTCGCGTCCACGCTCGCAAGCGCCGGCATGCACGTGGCCATCGCTCGACTCTCTGCCGACGCAAGCGGCTCGGCCGATCCCGAGGCAGCCCGGCGGTTTGGCCGCGTCGGCGTTACACTCACATTTTTCACGGCGATTGCCTCCGCCCTGGTCCTATTTGGATCCCGAGGCCTTTGGGCCAATCACTTTCTCACAGATTCCCGCACCATCGTCACGCTCTCGGTGCTCCCATTGCTCCTCGTGCCTGCCGCGCTCTGCAATTCGCTGCGGGGCGTCCTTCAAGGAGAGGAGCGGCTTTCGCCCCTCGCGTTCTCGAGCTTTGCCGAGGCGATCAGCCGCGTCCCGATCGTGCTGCTGCTCGTCGCATGGCTCCTCCCACTCGGCCCAGAGTGGGCCGCTGCGGGCATCGCAGGCGGACTCGTCGCCGGTGAGATCGTCTCGCTCCTCCTTTTGCTTTGGTTTATCAGCAGGTCAAAGTTGAAGTTGTTCAAGCAGATCGGCGCTCCCAAACGGCGCGAACGACTCACGTCCTTTTTATCAAAGAACGCAGCAACAGCCGGCATGTTGACCGCCGTGGCCGTCCCGCTCCTCTTTTCCGGACTGATCAATGGCATCCTCGGAATGTTCAACGTCGCGTTGATCCCAAGGCAGCTCCTTGCCACAGGCGTCGACGCGGCCGAAGCGACGATCCTGTACGGTCGACTCTTCGGCATGGCGCTCCCCGTACTCTACATGCCGATGGTGGCGATTCACCCGATCGTGCAGGCAAGCATTCCCGCCGTCGCCCGCCGGATCGCCGAAGGCCGCTCCCAGGCTGTCCGCCGCCTGCTCTTTCAGTGCTTTTCCGTGACGGCGGCGGTGGCAACCTTAGCCGTTTTGGGATTTTCGATTTACGGCGAAGAGATCGGCAGACTCCTGTACGGCGTAAACGGCCTTGGCGCATTGATCACGCCACTTGCGGCGGCGGCGCCGTTCGCCTACTTTGGACACGTGGCGGCCGGGATTTTATACGGCCTTGGGCGAACCGGCATCACGATGATGAACACCGTCGCCGGCAATATCGTGCGCCTCTACCTGATCTACGTCCTCGTCGGGGATCCGAACTGGGGCATCGTCGGCGCCCTGTGGGCGGTCGTCGCCGATTACGCGCTCACCGCAATTCTCGACGTCACAGCGGTTGTGATCTTGATGCGCAAGTCCTTAAAAGTGCGCAAGTGACGAACCGGCTAGCTAAAGACCTGCTAGACGAATTGCTAGGCTCTAGGCGCGACTTGACGTATTCTCCAGAATGAACCATAATGGCGTGGAAGAAATCCATTCTGATAAGGATGTTGCTTTGTGGCCGTGACGACGGAGTCTGATCCGTACTTAAAACGGCAACCTGAGTTGGAAGTGCGAATGACCCGAGTTCGTGAACAGTTCGGCAACTTGCTGAGGCCGGACGAAACCATCCTCCACGCGACGATGACCGACATGACGTTAAACGGCGCATACGCCCGCGGGTGGTTGGTGCTCACGAACCTCAGGGTCTTTTCTGTCTTTGACGGTGATGAGAGCGTCCGTGTCGAGGCCCCGCTTTCTGCCGTGACGGGCGTCGACATCGACCACTTCGTGGGCAACGGCGTCCTCATGGTCGCCACCGGGAGTGAGCGCATCAAGGTGGTCCGCTTCTCCCGCACCTTCTCGCTGGATTTCGAAGAAGCAAAGGACCGCATCGAAGAGCTCGCCGCCCAAATCAACGGTCCCAGCGCGGCGGAGCGAGTCGAAGCCGAGAAAGTGCACGAACACCGGAAAACCTTGCGGGAGAATGCCCAGCAGCGGTGTCCGAAGTGCGGCACCATCATCAAGGGCACCGCCTGTCCCAACTGCCTTGAAAAGTCCCAGCTCCTCCTACGCATCCTCACATATGTCAAACCATATTGGAAGCAGACGGCGTTCTCCATCGCGCTGCTCTTTGCCGGCGGCGGCCTACAGATGGTGCAGCCGTACCTGACGGGTCGACTGGTCGACCAGGTGCTCAACCCCAAGGACCTCGGCCTGTTGCGGAACTTCGTCATCACGCTCCTCATCGTCTTTGTGCTGCGCGCCTTTATCAGCGGAGCGCGGCAGTACTACATGACCTGGATCGGGGAGCGGATCGTGCGCGACCTGCGCTCCGAGGTCTTTCACCACCTGCAGTACTTAGGAATGAACTTTTACGATCACGTGCGCACCGGCGCCATCATGTCCCGGGCCACGAACGACACGCAGCAGATCCAGCGATTTGTCGTATCGAGCGCACAGAACGTCGTCTTCGAAGGCGTCATGCTGATCGGCGTGGGCATCATCCTCTTCACGTACGACTGGCGCCTTGCACTGTTCACCCTCGCTCCCGTTCCCGTCATTCTCATAGGAATTCGACACTTTACCAAGCGAGTTCGACGCATCTACCGCCGAGTTTGGATCCGGCGAGCCCTGATGAACTCAGTCCTGGCCGACTCCATTCCAGGCATCAAAGTCGTCAAGTCCTTCGTCCAAGAACGGCGGGAGATCAGCAAGTTCGATCAACGCAGCGACCAGGTGTTTGAGCGGCATATCGATGTGGCCAGGTACCGCAGCGTCTTCGTGCCCTTCCTCGACTTCGTCACATCGACGGGAACGCTCATCATCTGGGGCTTCGGCGGCTACCTGGTCGTTTCCGGGTCGGGCCTGTCGGTGGGCGACTTCGTGGCGTTCCTCTATTACCTCAACCAGTTTTACAATCCGCTCAAGCACATCTCCGCCTTCAGCGACGTCGTCCAAGAGGCGGCAACGGCGGCCGATCGGGTCTTTGAAATCCTCGACACCGAGCCGGAAGCCAAACCCAAGGGGCGCGAGATCACCCTCGACAAGGTGGAGGGGCGCATCACTTTTGAAAACGTCTACTTCGCCTACAACACGGGTGAACCCGTCTTGCAGGGGATCGACATCGACATCAAACCGGGCGAGATGATCGGCCTTGTCGGTCCTTCGGGATCGGGCAAGACGACGCTCGCCAACCTGATTCCAAGGCTTTATGATGTGACGAGCGGCTCGATCAAGATCGATGGCCACGACGTCAGGGATCTGGACATGAAATCCTTGAGGAGCCAGATCGGCGTCGTGCTGCAAGAGCCCCTGCTCTTTCATGGAACGATCGCCGAAAATATCGCCTACGGCGTCCCCGACGTCTCGCTCGACGAGATCATCTGGGCCGCTCAGGCGGCGAACGCGCACGACTTCATCATGAGTTTCCCCGATGCCTACGATACCCACACGGGCGAGCGCGGCCTCAGGCTTTCCGGCGGGCAAAAGCAGCGAATTTCGATCGCTCGAGCGATCCTTAAAAACCCCAAGATCCTCATCTTGGACGAGGCGACGTCCTCGGTCGACACGCAGACGGAGACGTTGATTCAGCAGGCGATCGAGCGGTTGATCCAAAACCGGACGACCATCGCCATCGCCCACAGGCTTTCGACGCTCAAGAATGCGGACCGCATCCTCGTCATTGAAAACGGCCGCATCGCCGAGGTCGGCACCCACGAAGAGCTGATGGAAATGGACGGCGTCTTCGCCCGCCTCGTGCGAATGCAGCGCGAGATCGCCGAACAAAGGGCGGTCTAGCAGCACGTTTCATGAGCCAGACCTAAGGAGCCGTTGACATATGGAACGGAGAGTATTGCCGCCCCGAGACGTAAAGTTCACACGGGGCCCCGATCAACATCTGTACTTCGAGACCGAAAAGGGCCGGGAGGGACCTGTCAAGGTGCGATGGGCCTTTCCCCTCACCAACCCTGACGGGTACGTCATTCTTTCAAACCTCGAAAATGAGTTTGTCGCTCTGCTCAAGAACTACAAGCGCCTCGATCCCGAATCGCTCCAAGTGGTGCAGGAGGACCTCGAGGAGGATTACTTCCTGCCTCGGATCACCAAGATCGAAAACATCGACGACGAGTTTCAAATCATGGTCTGGACGGTCCAGACCGACCGGGGGCCGAGGCAGTTTGAAGTCGGCAGTCGCAAGAACGATATCCGCTGGCTGAGCGACAACCATCTCGTGGTCACCGACGTAGACGGCAATCGGTACGAGATCGTCGACCTTGCGAGCATGGACCCCGACAGCCAAGAGAAACTCGAGATGGAGGTTTAGGGGCACAGGAGGAAGCCATTTGTACGCATTGCTCAGCGGCGACGGCACGTGCTTCCTTTTTTAGGCCCCAACCCCTCGCTCGCTCGAGGGTGTTGGGGCCGCTTCGATTTGTGTCGTAATGCAAACCTGGGGGCTCGAATCAGTCGCGCTTGTTGAACATCAGGAGCGGGTCAGCTCCCCGACGCGCAGGCCCATGGGGAGGGGGTCAGGCCGCTCGCACGTGCTCTCGATGCGCACGTGGCGATCCGATTCCGAAGACTCTTGAAAGGCGTGCATGCAGTCGAGCACGTGGTAGGCCAGCGCCCCGTTCGCCCGGTGGGGCCGCCCGGTCCTCAGAGCCAGCGCCATGTCGGCGACGCCAAGTCCGCGTGAGTTTTCCACGTACGAATGTGTGAGCGGCACGTCGGACCACTCTTTCTCACCTGCCCGGCGTATGCGCACCGGGCCCCCAAATGTGTTGGGATCCGGCACGCTGAGGCTTCCTTCCGTCCCATGAATCTCGATGTTTGGAAGCCTGCTTCCCCAAACGTCGAACGTCGTGATGATCGTTCCTACGGCTCCGTTCGCAAAGTCGAGGGTCCCGGCGATGTGCGTGGGCGTGTTGACCTTGATCTTTGTGCCGTACTTCGGCTTGCTCGTAATCGTGCGCTCAGGGAACGTGATCCTGGTCGAGCCCGTCACCCGCGCGATCGGGCCGATTAGGGCCACGAGCGCAGTGAGATAGTACGGCCCCATATCAAACATCGGGCCGCCGCCCGGCTGGTAGTAGAAGTCCGGGTCCGGATGCCAGCTCTCGTGGCCGTGTGACATCATGAACGCATTGGCGGCCACCGGTTCCCCGATCCAGCCGTCGTCGATCAGTTTTCTACACGTTTGCAGCCCGCCGCCGAGAAACGTGTCGGGCGCTCCCCCGATCAAAACGCCCTTTGCCCTTGCCATCTCCAGCAACGCTCGGCCCTCTTCCCGCTCAACGGCCAGCGGCTTCTCATTGTAGACCGACTTGCCCGCTTCAATGGCCGCCCGAGCGACGCTCGCATGGGCTTTTGGAATCGTTAGGTTGACGACTATTTCAACTTCCGGATCCGCCAGCAGCTCTTCCACAGTGCACGCTTTTGGAACCCCGTACTCTTCGGCCCGTGCTTTTGCCCTGTCCATATCGATGTCTGCACATGCCACGACTTCAATGGTGTCAAAGATGGCGCCGTTCTTGAGGTAAATGCCGCTGATCGTGCCGCAGCCGACGATCCCTACCTTGACCGGCTTAAACGGACTTGACGATGACTCCGCCAAATTGCCTCTCCTCCTCCATCAACACCCCTTTTATTTCACAATTGCATCCAATCACCTTTACTTTGGCTTGCGTTCCTCCTGATCTTGATGCCTCCGCCACTTCCGGATGTCGCTCCAAAGTGCGTACGATCAAAGTGCGTACGACAAAAAGTGCGCACGATATTGGAATATCCAGTCCGAAAAGTGACTACTACCTCCGTGGCTTGAAGCTTTGGCCTCCCGCTTCTGCCTCATCGCAAGGAAAAGGCCTGCTAAAGAGCGGTGCGAATCACGAACCGCCTCGCGTCGCGACAAGGGCTCGCAAGTTGAGAGCACTTCTCGGAATGCCAGGTCCACCGCCAGCCAAGGCGTCTTTCAATGAAGGCAGCCGACCTCGCGGACTAGTGCTGCGGGACTTGATGAAACTTGGCTACCCGGCGGTGTACGAAAAATGCCCACAACTTGCGAGATGCTGCGCTCACGAGACCATGACTGAACCTGTTGCCCATCTCGAGCTGGGGTTGCGCTACTCGAGATTTGCCCGATCGGATAAGCAACCGGGCCTCGCGCGAGTTGCGGGCATTTCATGGACATTAGGGATGGAAGCCCTCTGGCTAAATCGCTGCCGCCGTCGGACGAAAACGCCCCAAACGTGGACGGTCGCGTCAATCCGAGAAGCCGCCCAGCTTTGCGGACTTGACCAAGCCGCCGAGCGGGTAAATATCCTGGCGCGTTAACACCCTTAAGCCCTGGTGGGCGCCAAGCGGGTCAGTGTCATTTCGGTGTTGACGATAAACGCCAATCGGACTTTCCGAAAAGTGCTTTCAAATGGCGTCTCCATGTCCCGATGCGCGGCTGTTCAGGTATCACACCGCTCTTTAGCAGGCCAATCCTTCGCGTTGGAGCGGACGGCCTGGGCTGAACCCCTCATCCGCCGAGATACGGGATACTTTTCGGATTCCCACTCCGAACTAGAAGTCAAAAAGCGAACGATCTTCGTGGAAATCGTCAAGTGTCGGATGGCGAATGGCCAAAATTCAGTTTGGTTGGCGTGTCCGGCAAGTGTTTCCAAGTTCATGGAGGGCCGAATCACACGTCCGTGAAACGAATCCCGTTTGCCATGAGCCCAGCTATCGCCGCGATGGGAACCTGGAGCCGATCCGGCTAGGGCCGCCGCCCTCAGGCTGAGATCATTTTCCGGACGGAGCGGCACTACTCGAATTCGATTTTCGGCGTCGGGAAAGTATTCCAAAGCGCGGGAACCCACCATCACCTGAGG